>NZ_JBFUMN010000030.1:0-96033 GCF_054049335.1 Roseateles sp. P5_E1 | reverse complement strand
GACCTGACCGTCGTGCGCGGGCCCGAGCTGCAATGGCTGTCGCCGCGGCCCATCACCGAGAGGCTGAGGGTGGCCACCAGCGCCCACACGGCCTGGCGGGCCGGGGAGCGCCGCAACCGCCTGCAACTGACCACCGACCTCGACCTGCCCGCCGGTCTCAATCCGCGCACCCGTGCCTGGGCCGAGCTGCTGGCCGGCGAGGCGCGCTTTGCCACGCTGGGGCCAGGCCCGCGTGCCGAAGCTCTGGCCGCAGCCCTTCTTGAGCACATACGCAGCCAGGATTTCACCTACACGCTGACCCCCGGCCGCTATGGCGAGACCTCGCCCGACGTCATCGACGAGTTCTGGCTGGACCGGCGACTGGGCTTCTGCGAGCACTTCGCCTCCGCCTTCGTCGTCGTCATGCGCGCCATGGGCGTGCCGGCGCGCATCGTCACCGGCTTCCAGGGTTGGGACGCCGAACCCCAGGACGGCTATCAGGTCGTGCGCAACGCCAATGCCCATGCGTGGGCCGAGTTCTGGGTCGAAGGCCGCGGCTGGGTGCGCAGCGACCCGACCGCCGCCGTGGCGCCCAACCGCGTCACCCAGGGCCTGGCGCTGCGGCCGCAGCCCGGCGTGCTGGGCCAGTTCAACCCGACGCTGTGGCGGGCCATGCGCAATGGCTGGGAGACCGTCAACAACCGCTGGCAGCAACTGGTGCTGAATTATTCGCGCGACAACCAGTTCGACCTGCTCAAGCGCCTGGGCTTCAGCCAACCCGACTGGACGGCGCTGGGCCAGGCCCTGGCCGGCGTCATCCTCGTGCTGGCCGTGGCAGGCGCCGCCTGGATACGCTGGAGCAGCCGGCCGCACGACGCCTGGAGCCGCCAGCGGGCGCGCATAGCCGCCCTGCTGACCCGTGCGGGCGTGAGCATCCCCGCCCACGAGAGTCCGGCCGCCTGGGCGCGCGCGCTGCGCCGCCAGCATGGCCAGAAGGCCGAGCCGGCCGCGCAGTGGCTGGAGAAGCTGGAGCGCTCGCGCTACGCCCCTGACGCATCGGCGCCCGCCTGGGGCGAGTTCCGCGCCGCGGCCCGTATGCTGCAGCCGTGAATTTCCGATACCTCCCCCTGCTGGCCGGCCTGCTGCTGGCTTGTGCCGTCCACGCCAAACCCCGCCACGCCAAGCCGGCGCCGCCTCCTGAACCGCTGGGCAACCGCCCCGCCCTCGTCGCCTTTGCCGACGAGCTTGCGGCATCGCAAAGCTGGGACGCCACCGCGCTGCGCGAGCAGCTCAGCCAGGCGCTGGACCTGCCGCGCGTGCGGCAGCTCATCCTGCCGGCGGCCGTCGGCACAGCCAAGAACTGGACGGCCTACCGCGACCGCTTCATCGAGCCCAGGCGCCTGGACGCCGGCGTGGCTTTCTGGGCCGAGCACGAGGCCGCGCTGGCGCGAGCGGAGAGCACCTATGGCGTGCCGGCCGAGGTCGTCGTCGGCATCATTGGCGTCGAGACCTTCTATGGCCGCATCACCGGGGGCTTCAAGGTGCTGGACGCGCTGGCGACGCTGGCCTTCGACTTTCCCACCGAGCACCCGCGCGCCGCCGAACGCCAGGCCTTCTTCCGCAGTGAACTGGCCGAGTTCCTCAAGCTCTGTCGCGAGAACGGCCTGGACGCCGGCGAGGTGCGCGGCAGCTATGCCGGGGCCCTGGGCTGGCCGCAATTCATGCCCGGCAGCTGGCGCCAGCATGCGGTGGATTTCGACGGCGATGGCCGCATCGACCTGATCGCCAGCCCGGTGGACGCCATCGGCAGCGTGGCCCACTACCTGTCCGAGTACGGCTGGAAGCCCGGCGAGGCGACGCACTACAGCGTCAAACTGCCCGCTGACCGCCGCGAGCGGGCGCGCCTGCTGGCGCCGGACATCAAGCCCAGCTTCACCGCCACCGACCTCAGCGCCGCCGGCGCCTTGCCCTCCAAGGCCGCACTCGACCACGATGGCCCCATGGCCGTCATCGAGCTGCAGAACGGGCCGAAGAAGCCGACCACCGTGCTGCTGGGCACGCAGAATTTCTGGACGGTCACGCGCTACAACTGGTCGGCCTATTACGCGCTGGCCGTCATCGAGCTCGGCCAGGCCGTGGCCCGGGCGCGCCAAGCCTCCAAAGCTCAGTAGGGGTTGGGCATCAACACGCCCGTCTCCACCGAGATGAAATACGGCGACACGGTCGGCCAAGTGGCCAGGTTGTATTGCCCGCCGGCCGTGCGTTTCTCGACCTGCAGGCTGCGGAAGGTCAGCGGCTTCCTGGCCTGCACCGTCGTCGGCGCCAGCGTCGGCTTGAGAAAGTAGGCGCGACCGGTGCGGCCGCCCAGGCCGTCGTCATTGCCCATGACGGTGGCGATATCGCCGTCGACAACGACGGCCGTCTGCTCATCCACGCCGATGCCGCGCAGCGTCTGCCAGCCGGCCCAGCCGTCAGCCGACAGGCGAGCCAGGAAGGTGACAAGGCGGCCCATGCGGTCGCGAGCGACGAGGTGGGCGTCGGTGATGACGTTCGCCATCAGCGGCAGCGCATTCAGGAAGCTGCGGTCCAGCGTGACGCCGCGGTCATAGGGGTTGGCCATGGCGGTGGCCGACGACACCGACTGGTTGGCGCCCGAGTAGTCGAACTGCCCGAGCACGGCCAAGCCGGCGCTGGTGCCGCCAAAGGGCACCTTGCGCGCCACCGCTGCCTTCATCGCGGCCTCCAGCGGTGTGCCAGCCCACTGGGCGATATAGGTGGACTGGTCGCCACCGGCGATGAACAGCACGTCGGCGCGAGCGACCAGGTCCAGCACCTCGGGCGCGCTGGCGCCGGCCCGTGTCTTGAGCACAATGGACTCGACCGAGTCGACGCCGTCCATGGCCATCAGATAGGCGTTGTAGCCGTCGGCGCCCGAGGTGCGCAGAATGACAACGTCGACCTTGGCCGCCGTACCGCCACGCGCCTTGGCGATCATGGCGCGGAAGGCGTCGTCGACGTCGAGGCCACCGCCCATCAGCACGAGCTGGTTGCTCGCTGGCTGGGGAGGCAGCGCATCGGCGGCGCTGCCGCTGCGGTAGAGGTCGTAGTCCTTGTTGCCGGCCGTGGCCTTGGCGCCGCTGCCGGCACTGCCACCGCCCGCTGCGGCGGCCAGGCTCACGCAGAGCAGGCCCAACGAGACGATGCGACGGGCCCAGATATCCAAGCGCTTCATGTGATTTTCCCAGGTGATGGCTGGGCGAGTGTGGCAGCCCCGGCGTCAGAAGGCCAGCTCGGCCTCGGCCGTTGGCGCCTCTTCAACCAGAGGGCCGTCCAGGCCCGAAATGACCGGACTGCGGTCCAACCAATAGCGCTGGCGAAGCTCGCGCTCGCAGCTCGACTCGAGCGTCGCGCTCTGCCAGCGCCAGGCGCCGCAGGCCGGGCTGGCAACGACGGCGATGCCCGCGGCCTGGTAGCGCGCCAGCACCGGCGGCGCGGGATGGCCAAAGCGGCTGCGGTAGCCGGCCTGCACGACACCGACGCTCGGCGCAACGGCGGCCAACAGCTCGGCGCTGGATGAGGTCTTGCTGCCGTGGTGTGGTACGAGCAGCACCTCGGCATGCAGATCAGCCTCGCGCTTCACGAGCTGCCGCTCCTGCTCGGCCTCCAGGTCGCCCGCCAGCAGCACGCGTCGGCCCGAAGCCGCCGTGATGCGCAATACGCAAGACAGGTCGTTAGACCGGAAGCCGCCCCCGTAATGGGCCAGCGTGGGGTGCAGTACGTCAAAGCGCACGCCGTCCCAGGTCCAGGTCTGGCCGGCTTCGCAGCGCTGTACGGGCAGCCCGACGCCGAGCAGCGGATGGCCCGGCTCCAGCGAGCTGCGCAGCTCTCCCACCGAGAGCGCCTGCATCAAAGTCGCCGCGCCGCCGACGTGGTCACCATCGCGGTGGCTGAGCATCAGCATGTCCAACCGGTGCACGCCCAGGCGACGCAGCAGTGGCAGCAGCACCCGCTCGCCAGCGTCCGAGCCCGGCGCATAAACCGGGCCGGTGTCGAAAAGCAGCGCATGGCCACGGGTACGGACCAGCACCGCGTTGCCCTGGCCGATGTCCGGCGCCAGCAGTTCGAACTCGCCGTCAGGTGGGCGCGGCACGGCCGGCCACAGCAGCGGCAGCGTCATCAGCAGACCTGCAGCGCGCAACCGCCAGGGCAGTCTCAGTGCGATCAGCACGGCGCCCAGCAATGCCAGTGCCTGTGACCACAGTGGCGCCGCCGGCAGCCACCACACCGCCGCTGGCCAGGCGATCAGCAGCTTGAGCCAGGCCATCAAGGCCTGCATCAGCACGGCGGCCAGTGCCCACAGCGGCGTGAACAGGCCGCCCAGCAAAGCCAGCGGCGTGATGACGAAGCTGATCAGCGGGATGGCAACGAGGTTGGCCAGCAGGCCGACGACGGAGAGCTGCGCAAAGCAGATCAGGCTCAGCGGCGCGAGGCCGATGGTCGCGATGGCCTGGGTGCGCAGCGCCGCCTTGCATCTGGCGCGCCAGCCGTCTGCGTGCTCGCCGCCGGCCGCCATCAACAGGCCCACGGCGCCGAAGGACAGCCAGAAGCCCGGCTGCATCAGCGCCCAGGGGTCGGCTGCCGTGACGATGACGGCGGCCGCCAGCAGCATCAGCGGCCAGGGCCAGCGCAGGCCAAGGCTGCGCAGAGCGGCGACGGCGGCCAGCATGATGACGGTGCGCTGCGCCGGCACGCCCCAGCCCGAGAACAGCGCATAGACGAAGGCCACCGCCACGCCCAGCCAACGTGCCGCCGTGGGCGCGGGCATGCGCAGGCAGAGCCAGCGGCTGCGGCGCCACAGCGGCGCGACGAGTGCAGAGGCCAGCCAACCGAGCAGGACGACGTGACTTCCTGAGACCGACAGGAGATGACTCACCCCGGTATCGCGAAACAGATTCCAGTCGCTGTGGGTAATGGCGTTCTGGTCGCCCAGGCTCAGCGCCGCCAGCACGCCGGCCATACCAGGGTCGGCCACGCGTTCGCGGATGGCGGTGCGCAGGCGCTGGCGCGCGGCGTCCAGCGACCACCAGGGCGCCGCCTGCAATCGCTCGGCCGTGCGCACGACGCCACTGGCACGCAGGCCTTGCTCGAACAGCCACAGCTCGACATCGAAACCGCCCGGATTGGCCAGGCCATGGGCGCGCTTGAGGCGGGCGGTAAAGCGCCAGCGCTCGCCCGCAGTGATGGGCGCTGAGTCATAGGCCAACAGCATCAAACGTCGCGGCACTTCGGGCGGCAGCGCTGTGCCCGTTGCGCCGACCGAGTCCACGGCAAATTCAAAGCGCCAACCCGGCGCGCCCCCCTGGCCGGTGACGGCGATGGGCAGCGAATCGATGCGGCCGCCCAGCACCAGATCGCGGCCTTCCCAGGCCGGATGCAGCTCGGGCTTCATGCGCAGCTCGGCGCGCAACCCGGCCTGTGTGAATGCGAGCACCGCGACCGCTGCGGCCAAGGCCAGCCAATGGCGACGGTGCAGCAGCAGGAACAGCAAGAACGCCAAGACCAGCAGCGCATATTCGGCCGCCATCGGCAGTCGCTCGCAGCATTGCAGCAGGGCCAGGCCGGCCAGCCAGGCCACGCCCGTTGCCACCAGTTCGCGCACGCCCCACGGCCGCTGAGCCAATGCCCCTCCCCTGTCCCGCCTTATTGGGACGCGGGGTGTAGCATGCCGCGGTTTTTCGCTTGCGCCACCGCGCTACTACGCATGAGCTCTTCTGCCATCCAAGCCAAGCTCGCCGAACTCGGCATCACCCTGCCGCCGCTGGCCATTCCCGCCGCCGCCTACCTGCCCTTCACACGCACCGGCAACCTGCTGTTCCTGTCGGGCCATATCGCCAAAAAGGACGGCAAGCCCTGGATGGGCCAGCTCGGCAAGGATGTCGACACCGCCACCGGCCAGGCGGCCGCACGCGCCGTCGCCATCGACCTGCTCGGCACGCTGCAGGCCGCCACCGGTGACCTGGGCAAGATCGTGCGCATCGTCAAGGTCATGAGCCTCGTGAACAGCACGCCCGACTTCACCGAGCAGCACCTCGTCACCAACGGCTGCTCCGAGCTGTTCGCCGCGGTGCTGGGCGAAGCTGGCAAGCATGCCCGCAGCGCCTTCGGCGTGGCCCAGATCCCGCTTGGCGCCTGCGTCGAGATCGAGCTGATCGCGGAAGTTCAGGACTGATGTTCACCACCCCTTCCAAGCTGCCGGCCCGTGCGCTGGCCGGCATGGCCGTGGCGAGCTTTGGCGCCGTCGGCATCGCCTTGATCGCCCAGCACCAGTTCGGCGTCAAGCCCTGCCCGTGGTGCGTGCTGCAACGCGCCATCTTCCTGGTGATCGGCGCTGTGTCGCTGCTGGGCTGGCTGGTGAGCGCCAAGCGCGCGCTGCGTCAGACGGCCCTCGTGGTCGTGCTGATGCTGTGCGCCGCGGGCCTCACGGCGGCCGTCTTCCAGCATGAGGTGGCCTCGCAGAGCGCCACCTGCGCGATGGGCCTGGCGGACAAGATCGTCACGGCGCTCGGGCTCGAGGAGTTGTGGCCCTCGGTCTTCATGATCACGGCCAACTGCGTGGAGGCCGCGGCCTATCGCCTCATCGGCCTGCCCTACGAGGTCTGGAGCGGCCTGCTGTTCGCCGCGCTGGCCGCCCTGGGCCTGATCGTCCTGAACCAGCGCCGCTAAGTCAGCGCGGGCAGGCCGGCGAGCAGCTTGTCCAGCGTCAGCGGGTAGTCGCGCACCCGCACGCCGGTGGCGTTGTAGACGGCGTTGGCCACCGCAGCGGCCGCGCCGCAGATGCCCAGCTCGCCCACGCCCTTGGCCTTCATCGGCGACGAGATCGGGTCGGTCTCGTCCAGGAAGATGACGTCCTGGTGCGGGATGTCGGCATGCACCGGCACCTCGTAGCCGGCCAGGTCGTGGTTGACGAAGAAGCCGCGGCGGTGGTCCACCTTCAGGTCTTCCATCAATGCCGCACCCACACCCATGGTCATGGCGCCGATGACCTGGCTCCGCGCCGAGGTGGGGTTCAGGATGCGCCCCGCCGCGCACACGGCCAGCATGCGGCGCACGCGCACTTCGCCGGTGACCGCGTCCACCGCCACTTCCGCGAAATGCCCGCCAAAAGTGGACTGCTGGTAGCGCTTGTCGAGGTCGCCGTATTCAATGCCGTCCTCGGCCACCAGGCCGGCGAATGACTTCAACGGCGCGGTCTTGCCGCCACCACGCACCTCGCCGCCAACGAACTCCGCGTCGGCCATGCCCGCCTTCTGGGCCACCATGCCGCGCAGCTTCATGCAGGCCGCATAGACGCCCGCCGTCGAGTTGTTGCCGCCCCACTGGCCGCCCGAACCGCAGGACACGGGGAAGGCCGAATCGCCCAGGCGCACGACGACCTTGTCGAGGGTCACACCCATGGTCTCGGCCGCCGTCTGCGCAATGATGGTGTAGCTGCCAGTGCCGATGTCAGTCATATCGGTTTCGACGATGACGCGCTCACCCTCCAGGCGCACGCGGGCCTTGGACTTCATCAAGAGGTTGTTGCGAAAGGCCACCGCCATACCGAGGCCAATGAGCCACCCGCCCTCGCGCTCCTGCGCCGGTCTGGCATTGCGCCGGTTCCAGCCGAAGCGCTCGGCGCCCTGCTTCAAGCACTCCACCAAGCGGCGCTGCGAGAAGGGGCGCTGCGGCTTCTCGGGGTCGACCTGGGTGTCGTTGCGTACGCGGAACTCGATCGGGTCCAGACCGAGCTTTTCGGCCATCTCGTCCATCGCGATCTCCAGCGCCATCAGGCCCGGCGCCTCGCCCGGCGCGCGCATGGCATTGCCCTCGGGCAGGTCCAGCACGGCCAGGTGCATGGCCGTGTGGCGGTGCTCGCCTGCGTAGAGCAGCCGCGTCTGCGCCGTGGCGGTCTCGGGGCCGCCGCCGGGCAGGTTGCCGGACCAGCTCTCGTGCGAAATCGCCTGGATACGACCGTCCTTGTTGGCGCCGATACGGATGCGCTGGATGGTTGCGGGCCGGTGCGTGGTGTTGTTGAACATCAACGGCCGCGTCAGCGCGATCTTGACGGGCCGGCCGGTGGCCTTGGCGCCCAGGGCCGCGAGCACGACGTCGGCGCGCAGGAAGAGCTTGCCGCCAAAGCCGCCGCCGACGAAGGGCGAACGCACGCGCACGTCCTGCTTGGGAATGCCCAGCGTCTTGGCGAGGTCGCCGACGGCCCAGTCGATCATCTGGTTGGACGTCCACACCGACAGCTTCTTGCCCTCCCACCAGGCGATGGTGGCATGCGGCTCCATCATGGCGTGGGCCTGGTCGGGCGTCGTGTAGCTGGCGTCCAGCTGCACCGGCGCCTTGGCGACGCCGGCCTCGAAGTCGCCATGCCTGGTCTCGGCCTCGCCACCGAAGCCATCGCTCTTGGCCACCGGCGCATGAGGCTTCTCGGCGGCCAGGTCGAAGCGGCCCTTGGCGGCCTCGTAGCGGATGTCGATCAACGCCGCCGCGGCGCGCGCCTGCTCGAAGCTTTCGGCCACGACGACGGCCAGGGCCTGGTGGTAATGGTCGATCTGCGGGCCACCGAGCAGCTTGGCGGTGTTCATGCTGCCCTTGCCGAGCTTGCCGGCGTTCTGGGCCGTGACGATGGCCAGCACGCCGGGTGCCGCGCGGGCGGCGCGCAGGTCCATGGCGGCCACGCGGCCCTTGGCGATGCCGGCACCCACGACATAGCCGACGGCCGGCGCTTGCTTCAGGTCGTGGTGTTCGTAGGCATAGGGCGCGGTCCCCGTCGTCTTCAACGGGCCGTCAATGCGCGGCGTGGGGCGGCCAACGATGCGGCCCTGGTCGATGGGATTGGTGGTGGCGGGCTGGTCGAATCTCATCATGCGCTCCGTGTCGGCTGCAAGGTGTCGACCAGCAAGCGTTCGGCCAGCTTGAGCTTGAAGGCGTTGTCCTGCTGAGGCGCAGCGCCCTTGAAGGCCTGGCCGAAGATTGTGTGCGCGCCGCGCGAAAGCTGGCCTTCGGCCGCCTCCACACGCCAGGGTCTGGGCGCCACGCCGCCGAAGGCCAGGCGCGCGCTGCCATCACGCTGCACGATGGCGGCCAGCGACACGAGGGCGAAGGCATAGGACGCCCGGTCGCGCACCTTGCGGTAGACCTGGGTGCCGCCCGCGGGTGGCGGCAGCAGCACCGAGGTGATCAGCTCGCCGTGGGCCAGCGCGTGCTCGACGTGGGGCGTGTCGCCGGGCAGCTTGTGAAAGTCGGCGATGGGGATGCGGCGCACCTGGCCATCGGGTTTGACCGTCTCGACCTGCGCATCCAGCACGCGCATGGCGACGGCCATGTCGCTCGGGTGGCTGGCGATACAGGCTTGGCTCGTGCCGATGATGGCCAGCGAGCGCGCCACGCCSCCGATGGCGCTGCAGCCGCTGCCSGGCTGGCGCTTGTTGCAGGGCTGGGCGGTATCGTAGAAATAGGGGCAGCGGGTGCGCTGCAGCAGGTTACCCGCCGTCGTCGCCCGGTTGCGCAATTGGCCCGAGGCACCGGCGAGCAAGGCGCGCGAAAGCACGGCGTAGTCCTGGCGCACGCGGGCGTCGCTGGCGAGGTCGGCATTGCGCACCAGGGCGCCGATACGCAGGCCGCCGCCGTCCGCCGGCTCGATGCGGTCCAGGCCCAGGGCGTTGACATCGACGACGTGGCCCGGCGCTTCGATCTGCAGCTTCATCAGGTCCAGCAGATTGGTGCCGCCGGCGATGAACTTGGCGTCGGGCCGGCCCGCCACCGCCGCGGCGGCTTCGGCCGGCGTGCGCGCACGCTCGAAAGTGAAGGCTTTCATGCGGCCTCCTTGGCAACGCTGGTGATCGCCTCGGCGATGTTGGAGTAGGCGCCACAGCGGCAGAGGTTGCCGCTCATGCGCTCGCGCAACTCGTCGGCGCTCAGCAACGGCTTGGCGGTCAGGCCGGTCGTCACGTGGCTGGGCACGCCGCGCTTGAGCTCGTCCAGCATGCCGGCGGCCGAACAGATCTGGCCCGGCGTGCAGTAGCCGCACTGGTAGCCATCATGCGCGACGAAGGCGGCCTGCAGCGGATGCAGCTGCTGCGGCGTGCCCAGGCCCTCGATGGTGGTGACCTTGGCGCCCGGCGCCATGACGGCCAGCATCAGGCAGCTGTTGATGCGCCGGCCGTCCAGCAGCACCGTGCAGGCGCCGCACTGGCCGTGGTCGCAGCCCTTTTTGGTGCCAGTCAGGTGGAGGTGCTCGCGCAGCAGGTCGAGCAGCGTTGTGCGCGTGTCGACATCGACGCTGTGGGACTGGCCGTTGACCTCCAGGGTCACGCGTCCCGTCGTTCCATTGGACATGGCCGGCTCCCGTTCAGCGGCCTCAACGGCTGAGGCGGCTGCCGTGCCGGCGCCCGCAATCAAGACGTCCCGGCGTGAAAGACAACATCCTTGCACTTCGTCCATCGCTGACCCCGCGGCTCACAACCTAACCAGCCTAGTGGGCGGCTAGCGGGCAGCGGTGTCAGACAAGATGCCGCGCGGCGGCAGGACGACTTACTCGCCACGGACGACGCCCTCGCGGCGCGGGTCGGCGCCGCCGACCCAACCTTCCTTGACCCGCACCAGCACCTGCAGGCCGCTGGTCAGGTCGGTCTCGACTACTTGCTGGCCACGACCGCGCAGGTCGGCCAGTTGCTCGGTCGTCAGCGCGCCACGCTCGACGATGAGCTGGCCCGAGTTGAAATGGCCGAAGTTGGGCAGGTCCACCGCCTGCTGGGGCGGTAGGCCCCAGGCCAGGGCGCCGGTGATGGCCTTGGCGACGTAATGAATGATGACCGGACCGCCGGGCGAACCGGCCACCATGATGAGCTTGCCGTCGCGGTCGAAAACCAAGGTCGGCGCCATGCTGGAACGCGGCCGCTTGCCGGCCTCGACGCGGTTGGCCACCGGCTTGCCGTCGGCGCCCACCGGGTTCAGCGAGAAGTCCGTCAGCGTGTTGTTCAACATGAAGCCGCCGGCCAGGCCCGTGCCACCGTCACTCATGACGCGGCTGCCGAAGGCGGATTCGACGCTGGTCGTCATCGCCACCGCATGGCCTTCGGCATCGACGACGCTGACTTGGCTGGTGCCGGCCTCGAGTTGCTCGGCCTGGGGCGCCAGGGCCTGCTTGATGGCCGCGGGTTGGCCCGCCGTGGCCACGCCCATGGCCTTGGGGCCGATCAGCGCACCGCGCTGCTTCAGATATACCGGCGCAAGCAGGTTCTGCCAGTCACCGCCCGGCGCGGCGACATAGGCCGGATCGCCGATGAACTGGGCACGGTCGGCAAAGGCCAGCTTGGCGGATTCGGCGTAGGCATGCATCCAGTCCGCCGTGACGCCTTGGGCCGCCACTGCCGCATGTTGGGTGTCAAGGAGGCCGAGGATTTGCATCAGCGTCAGATGGCCCGAGGTGGGCGGGCCGAAGCCGCAGATGCGGTAGACGCGCCAGTCATTGCACAGCGGCGGGCGGGCCAAGGCCTT
The DNA here is from genome assembly GCF_054049335.1 of Roseateles sp. P5_E1. Classification (NCBI taxonomy): domain Bacteria; kingdom Pseudomonadati; phylum Pseudomonadota; class Betaproteobacteria; order Burkholderiales; family Sphaerotilaceae; genus Roseateles; species Roseateles sp. P5_E1. The sequence goes on along the minus strand of NZ_JBFUMN010000030.1, from coordinate 84,507 downwards.
GTAGCCCGCCAGGTCGGCCGCGCTCAGCAGGCCCGGGCGGGCATGGCCTTTCACGCGGCGCACGATGTCCTCGGCGACGGCGCCCTCGTAGAAGGCCTTGGGGCCTTTGATGGCAATGCCGCGCAGCACGGCGGCATAGGCGGGGTTCTTCAGCACGGTGCCGACCGGCTTGGGAGCGCCGGTCGCATCGAAAAAGTACGACCCGGCCTGCGGATCGTTTCGCAACTGCGCCTCGGCCGAGGCCAGCTCGAACAACCGCGGACTGATCGCGAAGCCCTGCTCGGCCAGGCGGATGGCCGGCTCGAACAGCCTGGCCCAGGGCAGCTTGCCGTGCTGGCGGTGCGCCTCGGCCAGCATGGCCAGCACGCCCGGCACGCCAGTGGACAGGCCGCTCATGATGGCCTCGCGCATGGGCAGGGGCTTGCCGTCGGCCTTCAGGAAGAGCTCGGGCGTGGCAGTGGCCGGCGCGGACTCGCGGCCGTCCAGGGTCTGCACCTGGCTGCCGTCCCAATGCATCAGGAAGGCGCCGCCCGCAATGCCGCTGGACTGGGGCTCGACAAGGCCGAGCACGGCCTGCACGGCCACGGTCGCGTCGACGGCCGAGCCCCCGGCCCTCAGCATCTCGATGCCCGCGTCCACAGCCAGCGGGTTGGCCGCCGTCACCGCGAAGCGCTTGGCCGGCGCTGTCAGGCCGCCTTGCTTGGCGGTGCGGCTGGTGGCGGCCTCGGGTTGGTCGAGGGCATGGGCCGGGGCCAGCAGGCTGGCCAGGAGAAGAGGCGTCAGGAGGCGGAGCATGGGGCCATCTTAGGCACGCCCCCGAACTCAGAAATAAGCCATATCCCGCTGGCTGTAGTTGACGATCTGCGGCAGCACGCGCGGCAGGTCGCCGGCGCCGACGCCCATCCAGGTGGCCAGCGTCGCGCCGAGCTGATCCACACCCGTGGTCGGCAGCAACCGGCCCTGGCCGACGTCGTCGGGGCCGTTGATGCTGACCGAGGGCAGCGTGCCCCAGTATTTGCCGCCCTGCACCGCCCCGCCGAGCACGAAATGGTGGCTGCCCCAACCATGGTCGGAGCCGTCGCCATTGCTGGTCAGCGAGCGGCCGAAATCGCTGGCCGTGAAGGTGGTGACCTGGCTGGCCACACCCAGCTCGACCGTGGCCGCGTAGAAGCTGGCCAGCGCGTCGTTGACAGCGGTCAGCAGCCCCGGGTGCTCGTCGAGCAGGAAATCGTGGGTGTCGAAGCCGCCCAGTGACACGAAGAAGACCTGGCGCGTCGCACCCAGGGCCTGGCGAGCGCCGATGAGCTTGGCCACCATCAGCAGCTGGGCGGACAGGCCGCTGGCCGTGTCGAAAGGCGTCTGCAGCGCCGGCACACCGGCCAGGCCGGCGGTGACGACGCCCTGGGCGCTGACGGAACGCGCGACGACCTTGTTCAGTTCGGCCTCCATCCAGTGCGTGCGATCGGCGGTGATGAGACCGCGCAGCGCATCGGCGCAGGCCTGGGAGCCGTACAGCGGCTTCAAAATGCCGTTGATGGGCACGGCGCCGCTGGTGGACACCTGGTATTGCACGGCCTGCTTGCCGGCCATGAAGACGGCATTGCCCGCGGCATTGATGCAGGTGAAGGTGGCCGTGCCGTTGCCGCCCAGGAAGAGGTCGCCCATGCGGCCACCCCAGCCCGAGGTGGCGCCCTCGGGCGAGCTGCTCTGCCAGACGGACTGCTGGTCGTTGTGCGAAAACAGCTTGGGCGGCAGCGGCACGTTCTTGGCGTTGTACTGGGCCAGCGTGGTCGGCTGGATCAGGGTGCCGACATTGAGCTGGATGCCGAGACGCCCGCTGTCCCACAGGCCCTTGAGCTTGCCGAGCTGGGGCGCCAGGGCCATCTGACGGCCGCCGACGTTCAGTGCAAGGGCCGTCGCGGCCAGTTGCTCGCGCGGCGTGGCCAGAGTCTGGCGGATGCCGGCATAGGCGTTGTAGCTGGCCTGGTCGTACGGGACCAGGGTGTTGCCGTGGTCGTTGCCGCCGTACAGGAAAACGCAGACCAGGGCCTTGTAGTCGCCAGGCGCTGTAGCCGCGGCGGCTTCGCCCAGTGCGGCGAGGTTCAGCGCCCAGGGCGCGGCGCTGCCCGCGATGCCCAGGGCGCCGGCGCGGCGCAGGAACTCGCGGCGCTGCAGTTCGGGGAGTCGGTTGAGCTTCATGGACGGCCCCTCACTTCTGGATTTGATATTCAGGGCAGGCCATCAGCATCAGGATGGCGGCCTGCACGCGGTTGGCCTTGCCGGTGTCGCTGGCGGCGGAGATGGTGGCCACGGCGGTCGCGATGGTGGCTTGCGTCGTCGTCGAGATGTCACCGCCGCCCAGGCGCAGCGCGAGGCTGGCAACCAGGCCCGGCGCGTCGCCGGCCAGCGCCAGTTCGGCCGCGTAGCCGGGCTTCACATCGTTGATGCCGTCGGCAATGGCCTTCTGCATGTAGTTGATGTAGCCGGCCACCGTGCTCTCGTTGCAGAGCTGGAACTCAGGCGCCGTGACGTCGTTCGTACCCAGCTGCGAGTTGGGCGGCACATAGCCGGGGCGGAAGAAGTTGAAGACCGAGGGGCTGCGCAGCGGGCTCTGGCCCAGGCGCGTGCCCGAGTCGCTCGTGTTGCCGATGTTCCACAGGCCATTGGGTGAGGTGGCGCCAAAGCTGCGCCCCCACTGGATGAAGCGCTGCAACGGTTCGCGCAGCTTGCCGGCACCCGGAGCGGCGGATGCGGTGCGCGCTTCGGTGTCCAGCAGAATGGCCTTGATAGCGGCTTTGAGGTCGCCACGCACGCCGGCGCCGTTATCGGCCCAGACGGCGGCGACGCGGCCGACATAGGCGGGGCTGGGGTCGGAGGCCACCAGGCGCTGGATCAGTTGCCGGCCGATGAAGGGGCCGACGTTGGCATGGGCGGCCAGTGTGTCCAGCGCGATCTTCAATGCGGCCGGGCCGTCGGCCGAGGCCGGGATGTCGACGTCCAGCACCTTCTTGGCCCCGGTCGAGAAGCGCGAGGCGATGTTGACCATGGGCTTTTTCATGAAAGCCGGGTCGCTGCCGCTGTAGCTGTCGAAGTCCCAGCCGGTGAAGACACGCGCCAGGTCGGTGATATTGGTCTGGCTGTAGGTTTCGATGGGCTTGCCGCTGCCGTCGAGCTTGAGCGTGCCGTCGGCATTGAGCTGGTAGAGGCCGATGCTGAACAGTTGCATGACCTCGCGGGCGTAGTTTTCGTCGGGGACGCGGCCAGTGTTGGTGTCTTCCTTGAGGTTGCCGCGCGTGGCGAGATACACGCCCATGCCATTGGACAGCGTCACCGCGTTCAGCAGATCGCGGTAGCTGCCAAAGCAGCGCTGCTCCAGCATGTCCACATAGCAGGCGATGGCGAAGCCCCGCCAGGGCATGGGCAGGCCGCTCATGGAGATGACGAAGATCTCGCTCAGGGCCAGCACAACGCGCTGGCGCAGCGAATCGGGCGCGGACAGCAGCTTGCGCCACAGCGTGTTGTCGGCGCCGCCGAAGTCGTTGCGGTGGTCAACGATGGCATAGCCATTGGCCACCATCCAGTCGAAATGGCCATCGCTGATCGGCAGCGCGAACTGCGCGTCCAGCCACGCGGCGTAGCCATTGGCCTTGACGGTGGCGATGTCGGCTGCGCTCGCGGCAAAGCCGGCCTGGGCCAGGAAACGCGCGGCTTCGGCGTCGGTGATGCCGGGTGGCGGCGGGGGTGGGGGTGGAGGTGGAGGTGGCGGCGGAGGCGGTGGAGACGGCGATGGGGTCGGCGCATCGCCTCCCCCTCCTCCACCGCAGGCAGCCAGCAAAGCCGCTGCCGTAGCGGCGGCCGCGATGCCGCCGGGATTCAGGTCTGCACTTGTCTCGAGTGCGGGGGCGATGGTCTCGACTTCAGGCGTCGGTGGTGCGCGCATGGTGGCCTCGCTGTTGTTCGAAGAATGCTCCGCCCAACGCAAACGGGCCAGCTTGCGCCGACCCGTTCAGGCCCATGAACTGGGGATGCGAGGCTTGATTTACCTCAGAGCAACGGAACTCCCGTCTTGCTTTGCGCTTGTTCACGCGTGACGCCCTCGGCCAGCTCGACCAACTTGATGCCGCCGGGCACGACGTCGAAGACGCCGAGGTCCGTGATGATGCGGTCGACGACGCCCACGCCTGTCAGCGGCAGCGTGCAGCTGGGGATGATCTTCATGTCCTCGCTGCCGTCCTTCTTCTTGGCCACATGCTCCATCAGCACGATGACGCGCTTGACGCCGGCGACGAGGTCCATCGCGCCGCCCATGCCCTTGACCATCTTGCCGGGGATCATCCAGTTGGCCAGGTCACCGCTGCCGCTGACCTGCATGGCGCCCAGGATGGACAAGTTGATCTTGCCGGCGCGGATCATCGCGAAGCTGTCGTGGCTGCCGAAGATGCTGCTGCCGGGCAGCGTGGTCACSGTTTGCTTGCCGGCGTTGATSAGGTCGGCGTCGACCTCGTCCTCGGTCGGGAASGGGCCGATGCCCAGCATGCCGTTCTCGCTCTGCAGCCAGACTTCCTTGGTGGCCGGCACATGGTTGGCCACCAGCGTCGGGATGCCGATGCCGAGGTTGACGTAGAAGCCGTCTTCCAGCTCCTGGGCCGCACGCGCGGCCATCTGATCTTGGGTCCAGGCCATCTCAAGCCTCCTTCTTCGGGCTGAGAGTCATCTTCTCGATGCGCTTCTCGGGGTTGGCATTGACAACGATGCGGTGCACATAGATGCCCGGCAGATGCACGTCGTCCGGGTCGATCTCGCCCGTCTCAACGAGGTGCTCGACCTCGACAACCGTCAGCTTGCCGGCCATGGCCGCAGCCGGGTTGAAGTTGCGTGCGGTGCGACGGAACACGAGGTTGCCGCTCTTGTCGGCCTTGTGGGCCTTGACCAGCGCGACGTCGGGCACCAGGGCCTTCTCCAGGATGTAGGTCTCGCCGTCGAACTCGCGCGATTCCTTGCCCTCGGCGATCAGCGTGCCCACGCCGGTGCGCACAAAGAAGGCCGGGATGCCGGCGCCACCAGCGCGCATCTTCTCGGCCAAGGTGCCTTGTGGCGTGAATTCAAGCTCCAGCTCACCGGCCAGGTACTGACGCTCGAACTCCTTGTTCTCGCCCACGTAACTGGAGATCATCTTCTTGATCTGGCGCGTGACGAGCAGCGCGCCGAGGCCAAAGCCGTCGACGCCGGCGTTGTTGGAGATGACCGTCAGGTCCTTGACGCCGCTGTCGCGCAGGGCCGTGATCAACGCCTCGGGGATGCCACACAGGCCGAAGCCGCCGACCGCGAGCATCTGCCCGTCCTTCACGACGCCGCGCAGCGCTTCTTCAGCGCTCGGGTACACCTTGTTCATGCCGTCTCCTGCCTTTCGGGTGAAGCGCGAAGGGTACTATCGCGCGCCTTCCGAAGTCGATTAAGCGAATTCGCCTAAGTGGAACCCGCCGCCCTCGATTACCGCAGCGCCTTCCAGCTCGCCCCGATCGGCCTGGTGCTGTCCGCCCAGCGCCAGATCGTCGACTGCAATGAGCGCGTGCTGCAGATGTTCGCGGCCACGCGCGAGCAGCTCCTGGGCAAAAGCTTTGCCGTCATGTACCCCAGCGCCGTCGAGTTCGAGCGCACCGGCGCGCGCATCGTCGCCAGCCTGGATGCCCAGGGCCACTATGCCGACGACCGCGTCATGCGTCGCCTGGGTAGCGGCGAGCTGTTCTGGTGCCACGTGACCGGCCGCGCGCTGGACCCGGCCGACCCGCATGCCCGCGGCATCTGGAGCTTTGAGGATCTGTCGGCGCGCCGCCAGATCACGGCCGACCTGACGCCGCGCGAACGCGAGATCGCCGCCCTGCTCGTCGAGGGCCAGACCAGCAAGCTCATCGGCCGACGCCTGGGCGTCAGCCCGCGCACGGTGGACATCTACCGCGGCCGGCTGATGAAGAAATACCAGGCGGGCAGCACGCCCGAGCTGATCAACAAACTGCTGTCCGCATGAGCCCAACGAGCCCCAAGAGCCACGGCGCGCCCGAGCTGCCCTACTGCCGCAACTGCCACTTCACGCTGGCCACGCCGCGCCCGGTCTACTGCGGCTATTGCGGCCAGGAGACCGACCTGCATCCGCCCTCGGTGCGCGAGATGTTCACCGAGTACCTGGGGCACTACGTCGCCTTCGACGGGCCGCTGTGGCGCACGCTGTGGGCGCTGGTCTGCCTGCCGGGTCATCTGACCAATGCCTATTTCCACGGTCAGCGGCGCCGCTATGTGCTGCCGCTGCGGGTCTACCTGAGTGCGAGCTTCGTGTTCTTCGTCGGCTGGGCGCTGTTGCCCCAGGGGCCGACCCAGACGGTGGAGGACGAGCCCGCCGTCGTCGCCGAGCGCGGCAAGCCGGTGACTGTGCGCGTCAAGCCCAACATGACGCCGAAGCAGGCCGCCGAGGCGGCTGACGCCATCGCCAAGGGCGCCAGCGCCGCAGAGGGCGGCATCAAGGTCAGCTCCAAGCTCGGCGAATGCGATCTGGCGCGGCCTGAAACCTGCACCAATCGCGAGCGTTGGCTGACCGGTCTGTTCAACAAGGCCGAGTCAATTCCCTTCGAGCAATGGAAGGCCCGCGCACGGGGCCTGGCTCCCTACGCGATGCTGGCCATGCAGCCCATTTTCGCTGCGCTGCTGCTGATGGCGTTTGCAGGCAGCGGACGGCGCTACGCCGAGCATTTCGTGTTCTCGCTGCACAGCCACAGTTTCTGGTTCCTGGCGCTGTTGATCGCGATGGCGGCCAGCCTCGAGGGCTTGATGATGTTCGCCGTCTTCGGCCACGGCCTTGTCGCGATGCGGCGCGTCTATGGCCTGAGCCGTTGGGGCGCGGTCTGGCGCGGGGTCGTGCTCAGCAGCTTCTATTTCGTGTTGCTGGGCAGCGTGGCGCTGACCCTGGCGGGGCTGATCATCGTCACCGCGTGATCAGGTGAATACGCCCTGGCGCAGCCATTTGGTGGCCACCCATTTCTCACCCTCCAGCACCGGCGAGCCGCCATGCAGGGTCTGCGTGGCGGGGTGGGGTCGGTCGTAGCTGAAGAAGACGGCATTGCCCTTGACGGGCGCGACGTCCAGGCCGATGTCCGGGAAGATGGTCGAGCCGCCGGCGGTGGGCGTGTTCAGGTAGATGACCAGCGTGGCGACGCGCTGGCCGCCGCGCTTCAGGATGGCCGGCGTGCTGATGTGGCCGGGGTCGAAGTAGTCGTAATGCGGCTGGTACTCGGCGCCCGGGCGGTAGTGCAGCACCTGCAGGCCCTCACCGTGGTCCAGCGGCCAGCGCAGCAGTGTGGCAACGCGCGCCTCGAGGGTGCGAATCAGTTCGGTCTCGCAGCGCTCGAAGAACATGCCGTCGCTGGTGCGCGCGGCGTTCACCTCGCTGCCCTCGCTGCCGGTGGCCACGGTCTCGGAGCGCGCCAGGCGCTTCTTGGCCAGGGCCATGATGCCGTCGCACTCTTCCTCGGACAGCAGGTCGCCGAAGACGATGACGCGCGGCTGGCGCAGGGCCATCAGCACCTTGACCTGGCGGTCGCCGGCGTTGAGGACAGGCGCGAAGCGGCTCAGGTCGGGCTCGGGCAGACCCACCGTCGCGCCCGGCGGCGGCGTCAGGGTGGCCACCTCCCCCAGGGTGCGCGCCAGCGCCTCGCGGGCTATTGCCTCATCCCAGCCGCTGCCCAGCATCGCAGCCAGGATGCTTTCGGACGCATGGCCGGCGCGGCTCTGCTCAGTGATCCATTCACACAGCTCGGGGGTGATGACTTGTTGGCTCATGACTTGCGGCGGAAGACGAGTCGGTCGGGGGAAGACACCTCAGGGGCAAGACGATAACCGTCCAGGTTGAAGTTTTTCAGCGCCTCAGGTGTTTCGAGGCGCTGCTGGATGGCGTAGCGCGCCATCAGGCCACGGGCGCGCTTGGCGAAGAAGCTGATGATCTTGTACTCGCCGTTCTTCCAGTCCTCGAACTGGCAGTCGACGACCCTGGGCTTGAGCGCCTTGCGGTCGGCGGCACGGAAGTATTCCTGCGAAGCGAGGTTGACGATGACCGGCGCCTTCTCACCCCGGGCCAGCTTGTTCAGGTGCAAGGCCAGGCGGTCGCCCCAATAGTCGTAGAGGCTGGCGCCGTGCTCGCCGGCCAGGCGGGTGCCCATCTCCAGGCGATAGGGCTGCATGCGGTCCAGTGGCCGCAGGATGCCGTAGAGACCTGACAGCATGCGCACATGCACTTGAGCCCAGGCGATGTCGTCGGCGGACAGCGTCTTGGCGTCCAGCCCGTCGTAGACATCGCCGTTGAAGGCCAGCACGGCCGGTTTGCTGTTGTGCTCGGTGAAGCGCGGGCGCCAGGCTTTGTACCGGTCGACATTGAGCTGAGCCAGCGGCTCGGACAGGTCCATCAGCCCGCGCACATCGTCCACGCTCTTGGTGCGCAGGAGGTCGATGAGGCTGGCGGTGTCGTCGAGGAACTGTGGGCGGGTCAGTGCCGGCGCCAGTTCGGGCGGCGTCGGCGTGTCGTAATCGAGGGACTTGGCGGGCGAGAGCAGAAACAGCATGGGCGCGGATTTTGTCTCATGCTTTTCGGCGCTCCAGCACCTCGAAGATCGCCATGCCGGCCAGCATCGCCGCGACGAAGCCGAGCGCCTTGGCATCGCCCAGGCCCAGCACGACCAAGGCCGGGCCGGGACACAGGCCAACCAGGCCCCAGCCGATGCCGAACAACAGGCTGCCACCGACGAGGCGGCGGTCGATGCGCGTTGCATCTGGCAACTGCACGTTGGCCCGGCGTGCCCACGCGAAGGCCGGCAAACCGATCGCGATGGCGCCCGCCATGACAAAGGCCAGCGAGGGGTCCCAAGCGCCTGCCAGGTCCAGAAAGCCCAGCACCTTGCTCGGGGATGCCATGCCAGACACGATCAGCCCCAGCCCGAACAACAGGCCCGCGAACGCGGCGATCAGCACTTTCTTCACAGCAAATGCCTCAGCACGAAGACGGTCGCGAAACCAGCCGCCATGAACGCGACTGTCGCAACCGCAGAGCGCGGCGACAGCCGCGAAAGGCCGCAGACGCCATGACCGCTGGTGCAGCCAGCGCCATATCGCGTGCCGATGCCGACCAGCAGGCCGGCTACCAGCAGCGTGCTCCAAGCGGCGTCGATGCGCGGCCGTGGCAGGCCCGCGAACAGCACAAAGATCCACGGCGACACCAGCAGCCCGGCCAGGAAGGCCACGCGCCAGGCGCGGTCACCGGCTAACGGCCGCAGCAGTCCGCCGACGATGCCGCTGATGCCGGCAATGCGACCCGCTCCCAGCACCAGCACTGCGACGGCCAGGCCGACAAGCAGGCCACCAGCCAGGGCGGGCCACGGTGTGAAGGCAGGCCAGTCCACGGTCATGTGTTCTCCTTCGGGCAGTACTGCGTGTAGAGGGTGCGCAGCAGCGCCAGCAAGCGCGGATCGGCCACGCTGTAGAAAACATTCCGGCCCTCGCGCCGCGTGGCCACCATGCCCTCGCGGCGCAGCACGCCCAGCTGCTGCGACAGCGTCGGTTGGTGGATGTCGAGCAGGGCCTCCAGATCGGCAACGCTGATCTCGCCCTGGGACATCTGGCACAGCAACAACAGGCGCTCGGGATTGCCCAGGGCCTTCAGGGCAGCGACGGCCTCGCCTGCTGCCTGGCGCAGGGTCTGGACATCGAGGGTGGGGGGTCTCGGCATGGCAAACATTATATCAATCGATATAATCATGCCTTCTCCATCGCCGGCCATTCCCCATGACTGTCGCCATCCAGGGCTTCCACGACGCCGTCACCGGAACGGTCAGCTATGTCGTGAGCGATCCGACCACGCGCCAGGCGGCCGTCATCGACCCGGTACTGGACTACGACCTTGCCGCCGGCAGCACCAGCACGCTCAGCGCAGACATGCTGCTCGTGCATCTGCGCGAGCAAGGTCTCACCTTGCAGTGGATCCTCGAGACCCATGTCCACGCCGACCATGTCTCTGCCGCTCGGTACCTGCGCACCCGAGCAGGCGGGCTGATCGCCATCGGCGAGCACACCCGCGAAATGCAAGCCACGCTGGGCCGCCTGCGCGGCTGGCCCTCTGAAGAAGACGGCTTCGACCGCCTGCTGCGCGACGGCGAGTCATTCCGCATCGGCAGCATCGAGGCCACCGCCCTGCTCGTGCCCGGGCACACGCCAGCCGACCTCGCCTACCGCATCGAGGACGCCGTGTTCATCGGCGACACCCTCTTCATGCCCGACGGCGGCAGCGCCCGTGCCGACTTTCCCGGCGGTGACGCCGCCGCGCTCTACCGCTCGATCCGCCGGCTTCTGACCCTGCCGCCCGAGACCCGCCTCTTCGTCTGCCACGACTACCCGGTCGGCCGCCAGGCGCGCTGGGAAACGACAGTGGCCGAGCAGCGCGCCGCCAACATTCACGCGCATGACGGCGTCAGTGAAGCCGAGTTCGTCGCGATGCGCCAGGCGCGCGATGCGACGCTGGCCGCGCCCCGGCTGATGCAGCCGGCCCTGCAGGCCAATATCCGCGCGGGTGGCTAGGCCCTCGCCCGCCCCATCAGCAGCAGCACGACACCCACGAGGACGATGCCCGCGGCCAGCCACTCGTGGCCGCTGATCTGCTCGCCGGCCAGCGTGACGCCAAGCAGCATGGCAATGACGGGGTTGACGAAGGAATAGCTCGACGCCAGGCCCGCCGAGGCCTGCGCCAGCAGCACCATGTAGGCATTGAAGGCGACCAGCGAGCCGAACACGACCAGATAGGCCCAGGCCCACAGCGCTTGTGGCTCGATATGGCCGGGCAAGGTCTCGCCGCTCACCAGGCTCAAGCCCATCAGCAGAAGGCCACCGGCCARCATCTCGCTGGCAAAGCCCATGGCGCCCGGCGCCAGTGGCAGGCTGCGCTGTGACAGCACGCTGCCCACCGCCCAGCTCGCGCAGGCCACGCTGATGGCTACCAGGCCGGCGGGCGATGCGCCAAAGCCCTGGCCCTGCGTCAGCAGCAGCACGCCCACCAGGCCGAGGGCGATGCCCGCCGATTCCAGCCGGGTCGGTTTCTCGCCCCACAGCAGGTTGAGGCCGGCAATCATCAGCGGCATCACGGCAATGAAGGCGACGACGAGGCCCGAGCCCACGGTCTGCTCGGCCGTGGCCGTGCCACCCATGCCGCCGCCCAGCATCAGCCCGCCGATGACGAGGGCATGCAGCCACTGGCGCCGGCTCGGCCATGGCGCGCCGCGCCAGCGCATCCAGCCCGCCAGCAGCACGCCGGCGACGAGAAAACGGCTGCCCATCTGGAAGAAGGGCGGCAGGCTGATCAGCGCGATCTTGATGGCCAGATAGGTCGAGCCCCAGACCAGCCAGGTGGCGGCCAGGCAGAGCAGCAGCAAAGGGCTCAAACCGGGGGCATTCTTGAGGGGCAGCGTCGTCGTGTTCATGGCCGGCATCGTAGAAATTTCGGCTCTTTCATGACATGGGTACTTGAAGGTTGCGCCAGCACTTCGCCTTAATATTCAAGAACATTCCGTCGACTTCTAGAGAATTTCATGGCCATCGAGCTCGATCAGCATGACCATCGCATCCTGGCGGAATTGCAGGCCGACGCCCGCCTGACCATGGCCGAGCTGGGCCGGCGCGTGCACCTGAGCCAGCCGGCCGTGACCGAGCGAGTGCGCAAGCTGGAGGAAGGCGGCGTCATCCGCGGCTACCGGGCGGTCGTGGACGCCGGCAAGCTCGGCTACGCGATCCGTGCCGTCATCCGCATCGAGAGCATGGACGAGCCGCTGCTGCTGCGCGCGCTGGAATCCAGCCCGGAAGTGCTGACCGCCTATGACGTCACCGGGGAGGACAGCTGGATTTTCGAGATCGCCGTGCGTGACGTCGCCCACTTGAAGGCGGTGCTGTCGCGCTTCTGCCAGCAGGCTCCGACCTCAACGGCCATCATCCTGCGTGCGCTGCGCGAGCATGCGCCGCTCAAGCCCCTGTCGGCGGCCGAGCCCGAGCCCCCGCCGCCACTGGCCGCGGCCAACAAAAAGCCCCGCCGTAGCGGGGCTTGATGAAAGAGGAACCAGGCTCTCAGCGCGCGAGCAAGCCGTTGGCAGCGGCCACATCTTCGGGGCGCAGTTGCCCCGAGGCCTGGCGCAGCCTGAGGCTGTTGACGACGACGTCATAGCGTGCCTTGGCCAGGTCACGCTGGGTCGTGTAGAGCTGGGTCTGGGCGTTCAGAACGTCCAGGTTCACGCGCACACCGACCTTGTAACCCAGTTGGGTGGCTTCCAGAGCCAGCTTGGTGGACGACTCGGCAGCCTCGTAGGCGCCAACCTGGGCCTTCAGCGACTGCACGCCGAAGAAGGCGCGGCGCGTGTCCTCGGCGACCTTGCGACGGGCAAAGTCAAAGTCATTGCGGGCCCTGTCCTCCAGCACCAGGGTTTCCTTGATGCGGTTCTGCGTCGCGCCGCCGGTGTAGAGCGGATAGCTCAAGGTCAGGCCGATGCTGGCGTTCTTGGAGGTGCCGGCTCCGGCCTGCGCAGCTGCAATGCCACCCAGGCTGTTGTGCTGGTTCTGGCCACCCAGGGTGGCGCTGGCGTCCAGCGTCGGCTTTTCGCCAGCCCGGGCGATCTGCGTATCGAGCTGTGCCATTTCCAGGCCCAACCGCGCCTTGCGCACGCCTGGATGCTGGTCATCGGCTGTCGCGACCCAGGTGTCGACGTTGTCGCTGGGCAGGGCCGGCAGGGCGACCGGCACCGCCAGGCTCTTGGGCTCGACGCCGACGCGGCCGACGAACTGGTCCAGCGTGACGCGCGCGACGCGCAGATCGTTGTCGGCTTTCAGCTCCTGAGCCACTGCCAGGTCATAGCGGGCCTGGGCTTCGCGCGTGTCGGTGATCGTGGCGGTGCCAACCTCGAAGTTGCGCTTGGCCGAGGCCAGTTGCTCGGAGATGCCTGCCTTGTTGGCGCGCGACGTCGTCAGCGTGTCCTTGGCGGCCAGCACATCGAAATAGGCCGTGGCCAGCCGGACGATGAGGTCCTGTTCGGCCAGGTCCAGATCGGCCTGAGCGACCGCATAGGCTCGGCGGGCCTTGTCAATGGTCGGAATATTGCTCGCGTTGTAGACGGAATATTTTCCCTGCAGGCCAGCCGTCAATGTCCTCGTATTGAAGCTCGCAGACGAAGGCGGGTCGGTTTGCGCCACGGTGCCCGAACCGGACAGATAGAGCGACGGCCGGATCAGTGCCTCGGCCTGGGCAGCGCGCGCCGCAGCCGCGTCGGCGCTGTTGCGGGTCGCCAGATAAGTCGCGTCATAGCCCCTCGCAGCGTCATAGAGCTCCTGCAGGCTCTGGGCCTGGGCCACGCCGGCGAGCAGGAGGCTGGCGGCGATGGCCAGCGGTTGCAGGATCAGGCGGGGGGCTGTGACGAAGGGCATGGAATTCCTTGACTTGGGCAATGTAGTGAGCGCGGCCGGGTTTATAGAGGCAAAGCCCGCCGGTGACTGAAGCCATGTGACGACCTGCGCCCAAACGGGGAGCAACGGTCGTTTTACGGCGACGGGCTGCATCCGGCCTGGCTTAGAAGCTGAACGCCGGCGCTTCGGCGAAACCCGGCAGGCGCCCGGCCACCGTGTCAAACATCTCGACGGTGCGGAAGTCGCTTGCGCCCGTGCGCGTAACCAGCACGGCGCGCATGACAGGCACCTCGCCGACGATTGCCGCCAGGCGCCCGCCGACCTTGAGCTGGTTCAGCAAGGCCTGGGGCACCGACGCGACCGAGCCGGACAGCAGGATCACGTCGAAGGGTTCCTCAGCCGGCAGCCCCGCGGCGCCGTCCTGGTTCAGCACCGTGGCGTTCAGCACGCCGGCGCGCTTCAGGTTGGCCGCAGCGGCGGCAGCCAGGCCGGCATCGGCCTCCAGCGCAATGACGCGCTGCGCCTTGTGGCCCAGCAGCGCGGCCAGGTGACCCGTGGCGGCGCCGATCTCCAGCACCTTCTCGTGGCGCTGCACCTTGAGTTCCTGCAGCAGCCGGGCCTCCACCTTGGGTGCCAGCATGCGACGCGTGGCTGTGAGCGGCAGCTCGGTGTCGACAAAGGCTTGCAGCCTGTGGGCTTCGGGCACGAAGTCCTCGCGGTGCACCACGCGCAACAGCTCCAGCACGCTGGGGTCGAGCACATCCCAGGGCCGGATCTGCTGCTCGATCATGTTGAAGCGGACTTGTTCGAGGTTCATCTTGTTCTCCGAGGCGCGGTCGACGGCAAAAAGCAAAATTCTAGAGGTCAGCCCGGTGTGGCGAGCAAGCCGTGCAGCAGCAGCGACATCTGGGCGTCCAGCAGCTCCTCAGCACCCATGGTCTGGTGGCAGATGTCGTGCTCGCCGAAGGAATGCTCGTGCAGCAGCATGTGCAGCATGGGTGCGATCAGCATGTGCACCGTGGCTTCGACGGGCACGGCGCGGAACTCGCCGGTGCGGATGCCGCGCTCGATGAGGCCCCCGATCAGCGCCTGGGACGGCCGGATGACCTCCTCCACATAGAAACGCGCCAGCTCGGGGAAGTTGCGCGCCTCGACCATCATGATCTTGCAGACGACACCGGCATTGCCATGGCCGACCTTGGCCCACCAGGCCTGCATCATCTGGCTCAGCAGCTCGGCGATGGAGCCCTGGTACAGCGCCGCCTGGGCCGCCGATTCGGCGATGTGCACGGACAGGTTGTCGCGCACCATGGCCTTGAAGAGCTCGTCCTTGCTGGGGTAGTAGCGGTAGAGCGTGCCCTTGGCCACGCCGGCACGCGCCGCGATTTCCTCGCTGCGCGTGGCGGCGAAGCCCTTCTCGACGAAGAGCGCCAGGGCGGCGTCCAGCAGCTCCTGCGGGCGGGCGTCCTTGCGGCGTTGGCGGGGGGTGGCGGTGGCCAAGATGGCGAAGTTAATGACCGGAGGGTCAGTAATGTAGCCCGCCGGGCCACGCAGCGGCAAGGGCACGCCCTGCCCGCTGGCTACACTGCGCGGCTTTGTTCGCCCCCGGAGCCGTTACGTGGATGTCATCCTGCTGATCAAAGCCGCCGTCATGGGCATCGTCGAGGGACTGACCGAGTTCCTGCCCGTCTCGTCCACGGGCCATCTGATCCTGACCGGCAGCCTGCTGGGCATGACGGATGCCAAGTCCAAGGTCTTCGACATCGCCATCCAGAGCGGCGCCATCCTGGCCGTGCTGATCGTCTACTGGGCGCGCATCCGCGAGGCCCTGGGCGGCATCACCAACAGCGCCAAGCAGCAGCGCTTCGTCGCCAACATCGCCATCGGCTTCCTGCCAGCCGGCCTGGTCGGTCTGACGGTCTACAAGGCCATCAAGGCGCATCTGTTCAACGCGCCCGTCGTCGCCGGCGCCTTCATCGTCGGCGCGCTGATCATCCTGTGGGTGGAAAAACGCGCCCAGCCGGTGGCCCGCGTGCAGAGCGTGGAYGACATGACGGCGCTGGACGCCCTCAAGGTCGGTCTCGTGCAATGCCTGGGCATGATCCCCGGCACCAGCCGCTCGGGCGCCACCATCATTGGCGGCATGCTGCTGGGCCTGTCGCGCAAGGCGGCGACCGACTTCTCCTTTTTCCTGGCCATCCCGACGCTGATCTCCGCCGGCGGCTACAGCCTGTGGAAGGAGCGCCACGCGCTGTCCATGGCCGACGCGCCGATGTTCGCCGTCGGTTTCATCGTCAGCTTCCTGGCCGCCTGGGCCTGCGTGCGCTGGCTGCTGCGCTACGTGGCCACCCACAACTTCGTGCCGTTTGCCTGGTATCGCATCGCCTTCGGCGTCGTCGTGCTGGCAACCTGGCTGACCGGTACGGTTATCTGGGCGGACTGAGATAATTAGGTCATGGCCATCACGATCAAGACCGCAGCCGATGTCGAAGGCATGCGCATCGCCGGGCGCCTGGCGTCCGAAGTGCTCGACATGCTCACGGCGCACGTCAAGCCGGGCGTCACCACCAACGAGCTGGACAAGCTCGCGCACGACCACATCGTCAACGTACAGCAGGGCATCCCGGCGCCGCTGAACTACTGCCCGCCCGGCTACATCCCCTACCCCAAGTCGATCTGCACCTCGGTCAACAGCCAGGTCTGCCACGGCATCCCGAATGACAAGCCGCTGAAGAACGGCGACATCGTCAATATCGACGTCACCGTCATCAAGGACGGCTGGCATGGCGACACCAGCCGCATGTTCGTCGTCGGCGAGGGCTCCATTGCGGCCAAGCGGCTGTGCGCCTTCACCTACGAGGCCATGTGGAAGGGCATCGCCAAGGTCAAGCCCGGCGCGCGCCTGGGCGACATCGGCCACGCCATCCAGACCTTTGCCGAGAACGCCGGCTTCTCCATCGTGCGCGAGTTCTGCGGCCACGGCATCGGCCAAGTCTTCCATGAGGAGCCGCAGGTGCTGCACTATGGCCGCCCCGGCACGTTGGACGAACTCGTGCCCGGCATGATGTTCACCATCGAGCCCATGATCAACGCCGGCCGCCGCGAGATCCGCGAGATGGGCGATGGCTGGACCATCGTCACCAAGGATCGCTCGCTTTCCGCCCAGTGGGAGCACACCATCCTCGTCACCGACACCGGCTACGAGGTCATGACGCTGTCGGCCGGCAGCCCACCGCCGCCCGCCTTCATCACGCAGGCCGCTGCGGCGACCGCGTAAGCCGTGGCCACGCTCGCCGAGCTCCGCCAGCAGTTCAAGGCGGGCAAGCAGACGCTGATCGACGACTTCCTGGCCGCGCGGCCCACGCAGGCCGGCGCCCAGACCCTGCTGCGCCGCCTGGCCCGCCATGTCGACGACGCGCTGCGCGCGCTCTGGGACGGTGCCGGCATGCCCGCGGGCTCCTGTCTTGCGGCCGTCGGCGGCTACGGCCGTGGCGAGCTCTTCCCGCATTCCGACGTCGACGTGCTCGTGCTGCTGCCCGATGGCGTCGAGGCCCATGTGCCCGGCCCGGTCAAGTCGGCCATCGAAGGTTTCATCACGGCCTGCTGGGACCTGGGCCTGGAGATCGGCTCCTCGGTGCGCACGCTGGGAGAATGCCTCAGCGAGTCCGAGGGCGACGTGACCATCCAGACGGCCCTGCTCGAGGCCCGGCCACTGGCCGGAGACGCCAAGCTGTTCAAGCTGATGGCCAAGCGCTTCATGGCGGCCATGGACCCCAAGGCGTTCTTTCGCGCCAAGACCCTGGAGAGCCTGCAGCGCCACACCAAGTTCGACGACACGCCCTACGCGCTGGAGCCCAACTGCAAGGAAAGCCCCGGCGGCCTGCGTGACCTGCAGATGCTGATCTGGATCGCGCGCGCGGCGGGCCTGGGCAAGACCTGGAAGGCCCTCAGCGCACGCGGCCTCATCACGCCCTTCGAGAGCCGCCAGTTGCAGCGCAACGAGGGTCAATTGACGCTGATCCGGGCGCGACTGCATGCGGTCGCCGGCCGGCGCGAGGACCGTCTTGTGTTCGACCTGCAGACCGCCGTCGCGCAAAGCTTCGGCTTCGAGAGCACGGCTTCGCAGCGGGCCTCCGAGGTGCTGATGCGACGCTACTACTGGGCGGCCAAGGCCGTCACGCAGCTGCACCAGATCCTGCTGCTGAACCTGGAGGAGCAGATCAATGGCTCCCAGCAGGGCTTGCTGCGGCCCATCGACGGCCACCCGGACTTCCTGGACCGCGGCCGCATGCTGGAGGTCGCCAGCGACGACCTGTACCAGCGCGACCCGCACGCCATCCTGCGCACCTTCCTGATCTACCAGCAGACGCCGGGCATCAAGGGCCTGTCGGCGCGCACGCTGCGGGCGCTGTACAACGCCCGCGGCCTGATGGACGCAGCCTGGCGCCGCGACCCGGTCAACCGGGCGACCTTCATGACGATGCTGCGCGAGCCCGAGGGCCAGACGCATGCCTTCCGGCTCATGAACCAGACCTCGGTGCTGGGGCGCTACCTGTGGGTGTTCCGCGCCATCGTCGGGCAGATGCAGCACGATCTCTTCCACGTCTACACCGTGGACCAGCACATCCTGATGGTGCTGCGCAATGTGCGGCGCTTCTTCGTGCCGGAGCATGCCCACGAGTACCCGTTCTGCTCGCAACTTGCCGCGCAGTTCGACACGCCCGAGCTGCTCTATATCGCCGCCCTCTTCCACGATGTGGCCAAGGGCCGCGGCGGCGACCACTCGGAGCTCGGCGCCACCGAGGTGAAGCGCTTCTGCCGCCAGCATGGGTTGAACGCGGAGGACACGGCCATGTGCGTCTTCCTCGTCGAGCACCACCTGACGATGTCGCGCGTGGCGCAGAAGGAAGACCTGTCCGACCCCGACGTCATCGCCGCCTTCGCCGCCAAGGTCGGTGACGTGCGTCGCCTGACGGCGCTGTACCTGCTGACTGTCGCCGACATCCGCGGCACCAGCCCCAAGGTCTGGAATGCCTGGAAGGGCAAGCTGCTGGAGGACCTCTACCGCATCACGCTGCGTGCCTTGGGTGGAGCCAAGATCAATCTCGACGCCGAGATCGAGGCACGCAAGGCCGAGGCCCGCCAGGACCTGGCCCTGCACTCCCAGCTTCCCGGTACCGAGGAGCCGCTGTGGAAGACGCTGGCCATCAGCTACTTCGCGCGCCATGAAGGCGCCGAGCTGGCCTGGCACGCGCGTTCGCTGTGGCGCCATGTCGAGACCCAGGTCCCCGTCGTGCGCGCGCGTCCCTCGCCCATCGGCGAGGGCTTGCAGGTCCTGGTCTACGCACCCGACCAGCAGGACCTGTTCGCCCGCATCTGCGGCTATTTCGACGGTGCCGGCTTCAGCATCCTCGATGCCAAGGTGCACACGACACGCAAGGGCTATGCGCTGGACACCTTCCAGGTCATCCGCCCCGAGGCCGACGTGCACCACCGCGACCTCGTGCCGCTGGTGGAGCAGAAGCTCAGCGCGGCGCTGCAGACCGGCGGCCCACTGCCCGAGCCGCGGCGCGGGCGCCTCTCGCGCCGCGTCAAGAGCTTCCCCTACACGCCGCGCATCTCACTGCGCCCGGACGAGCGCGCAACGGCCTGGTTGCTGACGATCTCCACCAGCGACCGCGCCGGCCTGCTCTACGCCATCGCCCGTGTGCTGGCGCGACACGGCATCAACCTGCAGTTGGCCAAGATCTCGACGCTGGGCGAGCGCGTGGAAGACACGTTCTTGCTCGACGGCCCGGCACTCCAGCAGAACAAGGCCCAGCTGCAGATCGAGAGCGAGCTGCTGGACGCGGTGTCGCTGCCGGCCTGACAAGCCCACCCCTACCGGCTTCGCTGCCGTGGCCGCCCAACGCAGCACGGCTTGAGCCGCATCAAGGCAGCCGGCGGCCGAGCACGCCACACTTGGCACCGCCATGCCCAACCGCTACAGCGAAAAGGCCCTGAGGGAGTCCCAGGCCTTCGGCGCCCGTCCCATTCCCGTGCTGCGCCCGCTGGGCTGGCTCGCGCGCGGCTGGCAGGACCTGTGGCAGGCGCCGCTGGCCTCGCTCGCCCACGGCCTGGTCATGGCCGCGTTCGGCGCCCTGCTCTTCGCGCTGGCGCGAGACCGCTTCTGGTTGCTGGCGGGCGCCTTCACCGGCTTCCTCATCGTCGCGCCCATCCTGGCCACCGGCCTGTACGCGCTCAGCCGCGAGCTGGACCGGGGCGGGCAACCCGGCTGGCGCACGGTGCGCGACGCCTGGCGCCCGCGCGACGGCCGGCTCATCGTCTTCGGCGTGCTGCTGGCCTTCGCCGGCACGGGCTGGGTGCTGTGCTCCGCGGCCTTCGTGACCGGCTTTGCCGCCGACCCCATCCACAGCCCGCGCGACTTCCTGCTCAAGGTCGTGATGAACGACGAATCCCGGCTCTTCGAGACCTGGCTCATGCTGGGTGCGGTGCTCGCCGCGCCGGTTTTCGCCTCCACCGTCGTGGCCATCCCGGCGCTGGTAGACCTGCCTCCGCACAAGCTGGGCGTGCTCGGCGCGGTGTTCACGAGCTGGAAGGTCGTGCTGGCGCACCCCGCCCCCATGGCGCTCTGGGCCGCCCTCCTCCTCGCATTGACGCTGCTGGGCATGGCCACCGCGCTGCTGGGCCTGATCCTCGTCGTGCCTTGGCTGGGCCACGCGAGCTGGCACGCCTACCGCGACCTTGTCACCCGCCGGGACTGAACCATGTGGGGCTACACCGAAGCCGAGATCGCGCAGTTCGGCCTGACCTTCGGGGTTGGCGCCTTCATGCTCTACATGGTGTTCATCATCCTGCAGCTGGCGCGCGAGTCCAAGGCGGGTCGCTTCGGCACCTTCGTGCTGCTGCTGGGCCTGGGCTTCGGCCTTGTCGGCTTCGCGGCCAAGGGCGTCATCAAGTACTTCCTGTCCGGAGCCATCGGATGAAGCCGCCCTCTGCGGCAAGCCGCACCTTGAAGCACAGCCATTTCGAGGACGCCCAGGCCCTGCTCACCGGCACGCTGTTCGCCGCGCTGGGCGTGGCCCTGTTCAAGCAGGCCGGCCTGCTCAGTGGCGGCACGGTCGGCATCGCCTTCCTGCTGCACTACGCCTTCGGCTGGTCGTTCGGCCTGCTGTTCTTTGCCATCAACCTGCCGTTCTATGCGCTGGCCTGGCGTCGCATGGGAGCTGCGTTCACGGTGAAGAGCCTGCTGGCCGTCGCGCTGCTGGCGGCGCTCGCCGAGGCCTTGCCCGGCTGGCTGAGCATCAGCCAGCTCAACCCCTGGTTCGGCGCCATCGGCGGCGGGCTGCTCGTGGGCGCGGGGCTGATCATCCTGTTCCGCCACCGGGCGTCCCTCGGTGGGCTCAACGTGCTGGTGCTGTGGCTGCAGGAAACGCGCGGCTGGCGTGCCGGCTATCTGCAGGCCGGCCTGGACACGGCCATCCTGCTCGCCGCCCTGCCCCTGGTGCCGCTGGATCGCATCGGCCTGTCGCTGCTGGGCATGGCGGCCATCAACGCGGCCCTGGCCATCAACCACCGACCCGGCCGCTACGTGGCGACCTGAGCGTCACGCCAGATCACCGGCAAGGCTGGCCAGTGTCTCGGGCGTGATCTGCACGTGTGCGGGGTAGTGGGTGTGATCGCAGCCGAGCTTCACGCTCGCGCCCGCCTTGAGCGCCTGCCGCATGGCCGGTGTCAGCTCGAAGCGCACGAAGTGCACGGCTGAGGTCTTCTCGTCGTTCTCGCGGTCCAGGTCCTCGTCGGCGATGGCATAGACGCGCGGCTGGCCCTCCACCTCGATGAACATCCGGTCCTCCACGCCGATCAGCCGCGCCAGCTCCCGCTTGCGTTCGTTGGGGTCGGGATATTCGATGAGGAGCGTCCCCTTCCAGTTCGTGCCGTCGGGCACCAGCGGCGCATAGGCATCGATCTCACTCTGGATACCCTCTTCCTCGAAGATCTTCTCGATGCGCAGCATCTCCTGGATCTGGTAGCGAATGGTGCGCTCGTCCTCGAACTGCAGGTTCAGGTGCTCGCCCAGCTGCACGCTGCGCAGCCGGCGGTGGGCGACGATTGAACCCTTCTCGGTCTTGCGGAACTTCGCATAGGCCTCCAGCGTCATCAGGCTGTCTTTGGTGATCATGGCAAGCCGTAAGCAGTACGCATCAAGGTCAGTGGGTGAGCCAGGGCCTTGGCCGGCGTGCCGGCCTGCGCCATGCCCTGGGCGATGTGGTGGCCGGCCAGCGCACAGTCGCTGGCGATGAAGTCGGGCTCGTCCTTGGCCATGGCCTTGAACACCGGCTTGCCGATCTTCATCGCGACCGGGTGAGTGGGCGTCTTCACGCCATAGGTGCCCGCATGGCCCGAACAGCGCTCGACGGTGTTGAGCTTGACCTCCACGCTCCGGCCGATCAGCCTGAACATTTCCTCGGTCTTGCGGCCGATCTTCTGCACCCGGCCGTGGCAGGGTACGTGGTATGACACCCTGCCCAGGGCTTGCTTGAAATCGGTCCGCAGCAAGCCGTCCTTGTGGCGGGCGACGAGGTATTCGAACGGGTCCCACATCGCGTCCTGCACGAGCCTCACCGCATCCTCCTCAGGAAACATCAGCGGCAGCTCCTGCTTGAACATCAGCGTGCAACTCGGGATGGCCGACAGGATGGCGAAGCCGTCCTTGGCATAGGGCGCCAGCGTGGCGATGTTGGCCGTCTTGTGCTTCTCCACCGTGGCCAGGTCGCCGAGCTCCAGCTTGGGCATGCCGCAGCAGGCTTCCTTTTCGACGAGGACATAGGGAATGGCGTTGTGCTCCAGCACCTTGAGCAGGTCAAAGCCGATGCCGGGCTCGTTGTAGTTGACGTAGCAGGTCGAGAAGATGGCCACCTTGCCCGGCGTGCGCTCGCCGTTGGTGGCGACTTGCGTCTGCGCCTTGGGCGCGCTCCAGCGAAAGCGCTGCGTCGCCAGCGCCGGCAGCCAGGCATCAGGGTGCACGCCCAACTGCTTGTCCATCAGCTTGCGCGCGAACTTCGTGCGGTTCACGGCGTTGGCAACCTGCACAACGATGGGAATGCCGGCGAACTGGCCGTGCACGTCGGTGGAGGCCAGGAACTTCTCGCCGCCGCCGACCTCGCCCTTGCCGAATTTGATCGCCTTGGCACGCAGCATGGTGTGCGGGAAGTCGACATTCCACGGGTGCGGCGGCACATAGGGGCACTTGGTCATGTAGCAGAGGTCGCACAGATAACACTGGTCGACGACCTTCCAGAAATCCCGCTTGTCCACGCCATCCAACTCGCCGGTCTTGCCCTCGTCGATGAGATCGAACAGCGTCGGGAAGCTCTGGCACAGCGACACGCAGCGCCGGCAGCCGTGGCAGATGTCAAAGATGCGCTCCATCTCGTGGAGGCATGCCGCCTCGTCGTTGAACTCGGCGCTCTTCCAGTCGAGGGCGTGGCGAGTCGGCGCCTCGAGATTGCCTTCCCTGATGCTCATCGCGGCTCCTGGCCAAAAGGAAGGCGGCCGCTGGATTCAGCGGCCGCTCGATGGACCGCTCAGTCCACCAGTGCGTCCAACGCCTTCTGATACCGGTTGGCATGGGACCGCTCGGCCTTGGCGAGCGTCTCGAACCAGTCGGCGATCTCGTCGAAGCCCTCGTCGCGCGCTGTTCGGGCCATGCCTGGGTACATGTCGGTGTACTCGTGTGTTTCACCGGCGACGGCGGCCGCCAGGTTCTGGCGGCTGCTGCCAATCGGCAGCCCGGTGGCGGGGTCGCCCACGGCCTCCAGGAACTCGAGATGGCCATGGGCATGGCCCGTCTCGCCTTCGGCCGTCGAGCGGAACAATGCCGCCACGTCGTTCTGCCCTTCGATGTCCGCCTTGTTGGCGAAGTAGAGGTAGCGGCGGTTGGCCTGGGATTCGCCGGCAAAGGCGTCCTTCAGGTGCTGCTCGGTCTTGGAACCTTTCAAGCTCATCGCAGTCTCCGTGGGGTGGGAGACGGCGACGCTACTCCTGTGCGGCCACGCCCAGCCAATGGATAGCTTCAATGCACCTCATAGCAGGCCGCTATACCAGCGCAAACCGAGCAGCTGGCGCGCGAGTTGATGGGAGCGCCCCTGCGGGTCGGCCAGGTCGTGCAGCACGGTGAAATGGTTGCAACCTGGCAACTCTTCGCAGACCGGTACTGCGCGTGCGCCCCAGGCTCGGCGGATCAGCTGGTTCTGGCGCCGGTACTCCTCACTCTCCAGGGCACCGACGACGGCGAACAGCGTCTGCGGCGAGCGCGGCGGCGGAAAGTGGATGGGGCTCAGCCGGCGCACGCTGGCCGCATCCAGCTGAAGATCGGTCTGCAGAAAGGGCACGCGGCGCAGCGGCGCCAGGTCGTGCAGGCCCGACACCGACATTGCGCCCTGCACGAGGCGCCGTGGCAGATCCTTGCCGACACGCTTCCAGTCGCAGCAGCTCAGCATCGCCGCCAGATGACCACCGGCCGAATGGCCGACGAGGACGATGCGGCTGGGGTCGCCGCCATGCTCTGCCGCGTGCCGCCAGGCCCACGCCACGGCTGAAGTGAGCTGCATCGCGATGCGCTCGATGCCGACGCCAGGGCAGAGGTCGTAGTTCGGCACGACGACGAGGGCTCCTTCGTCCGTGAAGCCTGCGGCCAGGAAGGAATAGTCCGACTTGTCCAGGGACCGCCAGTAGCCGCCATGGATGACGACGAGAACCGGCGCGAAACCGCCGGCAAACGCCGGGTCGGGCGTGAAGACGTCCAGCGTCTGCTTGGGATCAGGCCCGTAGCGCAGATCCAGATGGCAGCTGGAGCGCTCGCGCACCAGCGCGGACGCCTGGGCCCAKCGCCCGAGGATGTCGGCACTGTCGGTCACACGCTGGCGGTTGTTGTACTGGGCCTCGAACCAGGCCGTCGGCTTGCGGGGCGTCATGGGCGAAGACGATAGCAGCCGACAACTGCCCATCAGCCAGGGCTATACTTTTTCGGTCGCGTGGGGGGGTAGCTCAGCTGGGAGAGCGCCGCGTTCGCAATGCGGAGGTCGGGAGTTCGATCCTCCTCCTCTCCACCACTCGCTACTTAATGCCTTGATTTTCAAAGCATTTTCTTCCCGTGGCGACGACGTTCTGCGGCCTTGGACAAGCGCTGCAATCAGCGGAACTGGACGCCCTCGACGAACTCGTTGATTTCAAGCGCGCCCATCTCCGGCCGGGTCAGCTTCTTGCCGCCCACAGTCACATTCTCGATCACGACATTCTTGACCTTGCGGTCCGCATTTCGCCCGGCAATCAAGGATGCGCTGGGCGAGCCCTTGCCTGAATAGTGGATGTTGCGCAGGGTGATGTTTTCAACGCCCTGCCCCGGGCTGGTGTTGTACTTGGCGGTATAGGCAATCTTCAAACTGAACAGTTTGCCCTCTTCGATGCGCTCGACGCGAATGTTCTCGAAAATCACGTCGCGTACCAGATTATCGTCTCCCGCCATGATGCCGAGTGCGCCTTCATATTCCGGGTCATCTTCGTCATGATCCAGAATGTCCAGGTTCGAAAATCGCAGTCGCTCCAGCACTTCAGCATTGGGATGCGCCGGGGAAGGCGTATTGCCATGGATGCCGATCATCACGGCGTGTGCAACGTCGGCCCACAATGTGGTTCTGCTCACGTCGACGTCCCGAGTATCTCCCCATATATCCCAGCGATGGTTATAGAAGGTCAGGCAGTCGTCCGACGTGCGGATGAAACCGTCGGTGATTGTTACCCGCTCGCAAGCAAAATGGCCCAAACCGTCTGACCATTTTCCTGCGCCGATGGCGCGGATGCTGCGCTCGCTGAGATCCTGCGAGTTGATGCATCGCATCGTGCCATGCGGCTGGTTGATGAAGATCGGGCCGTCGATGTCCACATGGCGCGAATTGCGTATCGTCGTCATGTCCACGCCGTCGAACAATCCATCGCTGACGACCTTCACATTCTCGACGCCGTCCAGGATGAGGGGATTCTTCAGGATGGCCGATCCGTGGATATAAACGGTGCTACCCGACCGCAGCCGGAATTCACCGCTGTGGATTCCAGGGCCGAAGAAGACGATTTTCTGGCTCAGGTCGGGCGCTTGGCCGGTGGAAATATCGTTGGACGTGCGGTCCGGGGTGGCCGGCATGTCCTTGCGAATCGCATGGCTGAAAACATGCAGGTTGTGCAAATGGTCGTCGTCGAACTCGACGCTGAGATTTTCAGGGTGTTGCAGGGTGACGTAGGCGATGCCATCTTTGACGACAGGTTTGATCCCTTTCGATTCGGGCCTGACGGCGACTTTCGAGAACAGGCCGTTGTTCTTCTGAATGGCCAGTTCGACCGTGCCATCGAAATTGAAGTTCACCATCGAAGCGTCGCTGGGTCTGTCCAGGTCGACTTTCACGTTGTATTCGTACAAGTCCTGCCACGCCCCCCCCGGGACCCTCACACGCACGGTGAAATCATCGTTGTGATGGGTGTAGCGGATGGGATTTGGGAACGGGTGCACCTGCAGTTCGTTCGGTCCAGCGTTGGCGGCAGCGAACGGCCACAGCAGGCAGATCAAAGCGCCAGCAAAAATCCGGATGAGATACATCGTTGTTCTTTCTCGGTTGTCGGCTAATACGGACCGGCGCCTGGCGCCGTCAATTCAAAACTCCGGACGTCCAGCCAGGAACCGCGCTTCTCGCCTACGGCGAAAAGCCCGACCTGCGTCCCCACCCAGCCGCCGCGCGTGACCGGGAATGCCGGCCCCGCCCTGACGAAGGTCTTGTGGTCGACGCTGTAGGCGAAGTTCACGAAGGCGCCTTCGTTCATGTACATGCGCAGTGTCAGTTCCTGAGGCGCCGGTGACAGGACCACCGTCGACTGCTCCTGGCATCGCGGACCGAAGGGCCCACAGACCGTCTGCACCAGTTCGTTCACCCCTGCCCTGCGCCGCAGGCCCAGCCAGGTGTACTGGATTGCATTGACGATCAGCCCGGCCCGGTCGCCGTCGTTGGCGTTGTCGAGCCGCAGCCGGGTCGTGACGAGGAAACGCGAAGCGGGCGCGCGCTGGGACAGGATGGCCGGCGAGGCGCGGACGAAGCCGTCGGCCTCCGGCGACGCGACGGTGAACAGCCGCAATCGCCCCGCTTGGGGATCGAGCTCGAACCAGCCGGGTTGCGGGTTGGCACTCCAGGTCCACTGCGGGGCCAGCGTCGGCGACTTGAAGTCGTCGCTGTGAGCCGGGGCGAAGGGGCCGTACCCCCGCACCGGTTTCCTGAACGTCATGACGGGCTCGCCCGTGCCCGGGCGCCGGCTCGGCTGGCCGATCAGGGGCCAGTGGTCCTTCCAGGTCATTGGCTGCAGGTGCACGACGCGCCCGTACGGCCCCTTGTCCTGGAAGTGCACGAACCAGTCCTTGCCGTCGGGCGCCGAAACCCACGCGCCCTGGTGCGGCCCGTTGACAGGCGTGTCGCCTTGGTCCATGACCTTGCGGACTTCATAAGGCCCCATCAGCGACCTGGACCGGAACACCGCCTGCCAACCCATCTCCACGCCGCCCGCCGGCGCGAAGATGTAGTAGTAGCCGTCGGCCTTGTAGAGCTTGGGGCCCTCCACGGTGTGATAGCCGGGAAAGTCCGCGCCGTTGATGATGTCGACGGCGGGCTCGTCCAGCATGCGCGTGGCGCTCGGGTCCATGCGCTGCAGCGTGACGAGGTTGTTCTTCCCTGCCCTGCTGAAGGCCCAGGCATAGGCCAGGTAGGCCTTGCCGTCGTCGTCCCAGAACGGCGCCGGATCGATCAGGCCCTTGCCGGCGATCAGCAGGCGCGGCGCGCTCCAGGGCCCGCGGAAGTTCTCGGCCTCCACCACGTAGATGCCGAAGTCCGGGTCGGGATAGAAGATGAAGAACTTGCCATCGCGATGCCGGATGGCCGGTGCCCAGACACCTTTGGCGTACTGCGGCTTGTTGAAGGTCTCGCGCGGCACGAGCTCTGGGAGCGCATGGCCTACCAGCGTCCAGTTCACCAGGTCGGGCGACTCCAGCAACGGCAGCCCGGGCACATTGGTGAAGCTCGACGCCGTCATGTAGAAGCGCTCGCCGACACGGATGACGTCGGGGTCGGAATAGTCGGTGTGCAGCACCGGGTTGCGATAGCGCCCATCGCCCAGGTCGGCGACCCAGGGCGCGCCCGGTTGAAGCCCCTGGGCCTGCGCCACGGTCCCGATCGTCGCTGCAGCCAAAAGGCCCGCCAGCGCACTGCGAAGCAATGACAAGGTCTTGTGCATGATCACCAGTAGGGCTTCCAGATTCGCGTCAGTCGGGCAAGCGCTTCGAGGTAAAAGTAGTCACCCCAGACGCAGGACTCGTCCACGCCGATGCGATTGGGCTTGTGATAGACGGCGTGCTCAAGCAGGCCCGCGCCGGGGACCGCATCCTTGGCGAAATAGCTCTCGGCCAGTGTCAGGATCATCCCGGTGGCCGCGTGCTCGTAGATGGAGCGGTGCGGGTCCAGCAGCGGCATCTGGCTCGCGAGCTCAAGCAGCCCGCAGGCGGCGATGGCCGCTGCGGAGCTGTCCCGTTCCTCAGGACCGTTCGTGAAGATCAGGTCCCAGTAGCAGATGCCATCCGCTGGCAGACGGTTGAGGAAGTAGTTGGTCAGCACCTGACCGAGTTCGATGAGGCGCGGGTCGTCGTTGTGCCGGGCCACCAGCGAGAAGCCTGCAATGCCCCAGGCCTGGCCGCGTGACCAGCAAGAGCTGTCCGCCACGCCCTGGTGCGTGTTGCCGCCGCGGGGGTGCCCGGTGTCGGCGTCGAAGAAGTAGGTGTGATAGGTGGAGCCGTCATCGCGGACGATGTGGCGCGCCGCCTGCTCGATGTGCCGATCGGCTGCCGCGCGATAGCGCAGGTCGCCGGTGACGTCCGCCGCCCAGTACAGCAGCGGCAGGTTGAGGTTGCAGTCGATGATCATGCGGCCGCGTTGCGCCGGATCGTTCAGGTCGCCCCAGGCCTGGATGATGCCGGCGCCGGCGTGGAAGCGCTCCATCAACAGCTGTGCGGCGCCGAGGGCCGCCTCCTTGGCCACGCGGCTGCCGGTGAGCTTGTAGCCGGCAACGCAGGACAGGCTGTACAGAAAGCCCAGGTCGTGGTGATTGGTGGAGATGCGGTCGCGCTGGCGCTCGAAGAAGCTGGCCACGTGGCGATCCGCCGCCTGCCGGAACTTGTCGTCGCCGTCGAGTTCATAGGCCAGCCAGAGCTGGCCGGTCCAGAAGCCGTTGGTCCACTCGGTGTTGCCCATCACGGGATACACGCCGCCCTGGCTGGACGGCTCGGGAAAGGCGTCGCCGAAGTGGTCGAGATTTCGTGCGACGGCAGCGACCGCCGCGGCGACGGCGCGCTCTACCCTTGTCTTGGCGGGCTGCTCAAGCCAGGCCTTGGGCAGGCGGTCGACGTGGAGGAACTCCGGCTTGGCCGGATGCAGGGACTCTCGCATGGGTGGGATCAGCTTGATGCTTTTGCGACATCGCCCGTCTGTTCGGGCGAGTCGTCAGGGTGAGACGGCGATCCTGTTTCCGCAGGGGTCGAAGACAGGCTGAAGGCCGACAGGACAAGGAAGCCGGCGCCAATCGCCGACAGCAGCAGGTAGGAGCTGGGGAAGCCGATCAGGTCGTAGCTCTTCCCCACGATGGGGGACAGCAGCGCCAGGCCGAGGGAGTGGCCGAAGCTGACGCCGACCATGTAGACCGTCGAGGCGAGCCGGTTGTCGAAGTGACAGGCGATGTAGCGGAACACCGAGACCACCAGGATCGGCAGCTCGATGGAGTGCAGCATCTTCATCACCGAGATGGACATAGGGCCGACGGCCATGCCCGAGCCGAAGATGCGCAAGACCATGATGGTCCCGGCCAGCAGCAAGCCGTTCTTCGCGCCGATGCGCCGCACCAGCAGCGGCGACAGGAACAGACCGCCGGCCTCGAAGAAGATTTGCAGCGAGTTCAGGTAACCGAACATCGCGGCGCCAGTCGCCTTGTCCGGGAACTGGGATGCGAAGTAGCTGGGGAACTGCTGGTCGTAGACGAGGTAGATGTTGGTGACCGTCAGCACGAACACCATGAAGCGCCAGAAGGCCTTGTCCCGGAACAGCGCCAGCGCATCGCTGAAGCGCAGCGCCTGCTCGCGGGTGTCGGTCGCCCCGTGCGCCGGCAGCCGCCAGAACGCCAGCATGGCCACCAGCACCAGCCCCGCAACCGACGCCAGCATGAAGTTGTAGTGCGGGTCGAGGTTGTAGAGCCGGCCGGTCATGAAGGCGGCCGACGCAAAGCCCAGCGAGCCCCAAAGGCGCACGCGGCTGTACTCGAACCCGTAGGCGCGGCCGATGCGGTCCACGTAGGACTCGATGGCGTAGCTGCCGGCCAGGAAGGTGATGCCCAGATAGATGCCGCCCACGGCCGCGCCGGCCAGCACGTTGGCCTTGAGCAGCGGGCCGTAGACATGGACCAGGAACAGCCCGGACGTCATGCACAGCACGCCCACCACCCACAGGATGTGCCTGCGCATGCCCAGCTTGTCCGAGAGGTAGCCGTACACGGGCTGCGAACACATCGCGGCGAGCGAGTTGGCCGCAAACACGATGCCCGTCTCGGTGCCCGACAGCTCCAGCGTCGAGCGCAGCCACAGCGCGAGCAGCGAGACGCTCATCGCCTGGGCGAAGAAGTACACGTAGACGAACGTGCTCAG
This sequence comes from Roseateles sp. P5_E1, assembly GCF_054049335.1. Taxonomy (NCBI): domain Bacteria; kingdom Pseudomonadati; phylum Pseudomonadota; class Betaproteobacteria; order Burkholderiales; family Sphaerotilaceae; genus Roseateles; species Roseateles sp. P5_E1. The sequence continues at coordinate 54,266 of NZ_JBFUMN010000030.1, read as the reverse complement.
GAAGCGGTAGTGGGACTGCTTGGGCGTCATGGCTTGCAATGAGGGGTACGAAAGACGAGCGGCATCAGCGTTCCGGACTGAGCCAGATCGCCTGGCCGCCGGACGCCGGCAGGTTCAAGGTCAACACATCGTCGGCGGCGACCTTGAGCATGCGGACGCTCACCTGGGTACGTGTCGGCACGGCGGCGTCGTCCGCATAGACCGTGGCGATGAAGCGCCGGCCCTGGGGCAGGAAGGACAGCGGCAGCTTGATGCTGCGGGCGTCGTTGTTCGTGATGCTGCCGACGAACCACTCGTCGCCCTTGCGGCGGGCGATCGTCACGCGCTGGCCGGGGTGGCCGTCGATCACCCGCGTCTCGTCCCACACCGTCGGGATGCGATCCCAGAAAGCCAGCTCGGGCTCGTCCTGCGACATCTCCGGCTTGTCGTACCAGTAGAGCGTCTGCAAGGGGCTGTAGTAGATGACCGCGAGCGCCAGTTGGTGGGCATGCGTCGTCTTGATGCGCGGGTCGTAATAGCAGATGGTGTAGTCCGCCGCGCCGGCCAGGAAGCGAACGAACGGCAGCACGGTGTTGTGCGTGGCATCCGGCATCTCCTCGTTGCCGCGGATGCCCTCGGCCGTCATCAGGTTGGGCCAGGTGCGCTGCTCGCCGGTCTGGCGCCAGTCGTCATGCACATTGACCATGATGCGAGCCGCGGCGGCCTGCTGGATGGTCTTGTCCAGCCAGGTCGTCCAGCGGTGCGAGCCCACCTGGACGAAGCCGAACTTGACGCCTTTGACGCCCCAGTCGCGGTAGGTCTGGAACAGCGTGTCGGACTGGGCCAGCAGCGCCTGCTGGTTCACGTACAGCCAGACGCCGATGCCGCGCGCCTTGGCGTACTCGATGATGTCCGGGAGATCGAAGTCGGGGATGGCGACCCGGGTGGCGTCCGAGCCGAACGAGAACGCCGGGCCGTACCACTTCCAGTCGAAGAGGATGTACTGCAGCTGGTGGCGGGCGGCGAAGTCTATGTTCGCCTTGGCCGCGGCCGTCGTCTGCGTCATCACCCGCATGATCTTGCCCGGCTTGATCCATGACGTGTCCACGATCCGCGAGGGCGGGTTCAGGTTCAGGATGAAGTCGTTGTTCTCGATCAGCCTGCCCGGCGTGCGCGCAATCATGATGCCGCGCCACGGCGTGGCGAAAGGCGAGATGAGATCGGCCGGGTCATGCATGGCCGTCACCAGCGTGTCGGGTTTGGTCGCGCTCAGTTTGAACTTCGTGCGCGCGTAATCGACCATCTGCGCTTCGAGCAGCGCCAGGTACAGGCCGTTCGGCAACTCCAGCGTCAGCGGGCGTTCGGACTGGTCGGGCCAGTCGCGCAGCGGCAGCAAGCGGTAGGGTGCCTGCGCCCAGCCGTGGAACCAGGCCCGCGTGCCGGCAGGCAGCGCGAACTCGGTGTCCTCGCTGACGATCCGGTAGTAGCTGCCCTTGGGGTTCTCGGGGAAGGCAAAGCGCAAGGCCACGCCGGCGTCATAGGCCCGCAACTCGACGGACACGCGGTAGATCGGGTTGTCCTCCTTCACGAGGTCGACGCTCAGCGCCTGGTAGTTGTCGCGGATCTCCGCCCGTTCGCCGGTGACCGGCTTCCATGTCGAGTCCTGTGCGCTGCGGCGCGTGCCGACGACCTGGAGGTTCTCGAACCAGCGCGACCGGCGGTCGACGGGCAGCGCCATCGCGCTCTCGGACAGGTGGTTGTCGAGCTGGAGTTCCAGCAGCGACTCACGGATGACCGTCTCGCCTTCGTAGCGAACGCTGTAGTACAGCGCCCGCTTGCCGTCGGTGTCGGCCGTCTGCCGCAGCGTGACGGCGATCCGGCCGTCGGGCGACGTCAGCACTTCCTCCAAGCCGCTGGCACGCGCCTGCGTCAGGCTGCAGATCCACAGCGCGAGAACGAGGAAGAGTGGGCGCATGGGAACTCGCTCAGGCAAGGGTCGTGACGTCGACGGCCGGCACGAGGGCGGTCACCTGCTCGAGGGTCGGCGGTACGGCGCCGGGTCGCATGCAAGCCGCCGCACCGGCGGCGACTGCCATCCGCAGACGCTGGCCGCCGTCGGCGCCGGGCTGGCGCATGAGGGAGAACAACAGCGCGCTGACGCTCGCGTCTCCCGCGCCGATGGTGTCGGCCACCGTGACGACGGGCGCGGCTGCGCGCCAGGCGAGATGGCCGCAGTGGTACTCGGCCCCCTCGGCACCGCGCGTCAGCAGCACGCTGGCCCGCGGGTTCAGCGCGCGCAGGCTATTGAAGGCCGAGGCCGTGTCCCTGGTACGGAACAGCCCTTCGAGGTCTTCGTCGGACACCTTGATGACATCGGCCAGCCCCGCCATTGTCCGCAGCGTCGCGTCGTAGCGCCCGTCCATCGGCTTGCGGTAGTTCGGGTCGTAGCTGATGGCCACGCCTTGGGACTTCAGCCAGATCGCCATTTGAATGAGCCGGTCCGCCAGCGGCTGACGCGCCAGGCTGATGCCGCCAAAGTGCACGTAGCGCACCTCGCGCTCCCAGCCGGCCGGGAGCGCCTCGGGCGCAAAGTGCAGGTCGGCACTGTCATCGCCGATGAAGAAGTAGTCCGGCGGCGAGGTCTCGTGGACCATGGCCAGCAACGGCGCCTTGTCACGCCGCTGGATGAAGCGCATGTCGAGCGCCGCCAGCCGCGCGCCCTCGGAAAGCGCGCGGCCGAGCACATCGGTGGACACGGCGCCGGCGAAGGCGCTCCCGACGCCCAGCCGCGCCATGGCGCGCGCGACGTTGAAGGCCGCACCGCCGATGCGGCTGCACCAGACGTCCGGGCGCTTCTGGATCATGTCGGTCAGGGCCTCGCCGGCCGAGACGAACTCGGGCAGCGCGCTCATGCCGCCGCTCCCAGCACGTTGAGCGCCTCGTAGCACGCGCCCATGGTGTGATAGTCGGTCTTGCCCGCGGGGCTCTTCTCGTCGCTGAGCTTGCGGTTGTCGCGGCTCAGGATGCGGAACCAGGCGCCGTGCTGGTGGTCCACCATGTGGGCCCAGCTGTAGGCCCAGATGCGGTCGTACCAGTCCCAGTACATGGCGTCGCCCGTGCGCGCCGCCAGCAGCGCCGCCGCGGCCAGGGACTCGGCTTGCACCCAGAAGTATTTGTCGCCGTCGCAGATGACGCCTTGGGGATCGAAGCCGTAGGCAATACCGCCGTGGGCCGGGTCCCACGCTTGCGCCATGGCGTCATCGAACAAGGCCGTGGCACGGGGCAGCAGCCAGCCCGCGGGCTGGGCAAGGCTGGCGGCGTGCCGGTCGAGGATGAGCAGCAGCTTGCACCACTCCGTGAAGTGGCCGGGCTGGTAGCCCCAGGGGCGGAAGAGGTTGGCCTTGTCGTCGAGGCTGTAGCTCCAGTCGACTTGCCAGTCCTCGGTGTAGTGCTCCCAGATGCGGCCGCCCGCAAGGCCTGCCTGGCGGACGGTGATGTTGTGCGCGATCAGCTCCGCGCGATGCAGATAGCGGAGCTCGCCCGTCGCCTCGTAGGCGGCGATCAGCGCCTCGCAGGAGTGCATGTTCGCGTTCTGGCCACGGTAGGTCGACAGCGTCTGCCAGTCGGCCGTCACCTGGTCGGCGTAGAGGCCGCTGGCGGGCTGCCAGAAGCGGCGTTCCATCAACTCGAAGGTCTCGGACACATAACCGCGCGCCTCCTCGACGCCAGCGGCCAACGCATGCGCGTAAGCGAGCAGGACGAAGGCCAGGCCGTAGCAGTGGTTGTCGCCATCCAAGACCTCCTTGCTGCCGTCTGCCCATTTCAAAAGCCAGGTGTAGCCCCCGGTGGCCGGGTCGCGGTGCACCTGACGGAGGAAGTTCAGCCCGTGGTGGACCGCCTCGACGTACTCCGGGCGGTCGAAGTGCCGGCAGGCCATCGCGTAGTTGAAGACGAAGCGCGCGCTGCTGACCAGGTGCCGGGTCTCGGCGTCGTACACGCGCCCGTCGTCACGGAAGAAATGAAAGAAGCCGCCGACCGGATCGACGCATCGGGGGTGATAGAAGCGCATCGTCTGGTCGACGTGCTTCAACAGGAAGTCTCTGCTGCGAAAAGATGGGGTCACGCTCGGTCCCGGTTCGACGAGTTCATGCGTTCTGACGGCGGCTGCTGCTCGCGGCAATCCGGTAGCGCGTCTTCCACGGGCGGCCCGCTTCCAGGCGGATGCCCAGCCGGTCCGCCAACGCATGGCCTTCAGGGGCCCGGGCGACGCGGCCGAGGTCAAAGAGGCTGTTGACCGGCTCGGCACCGAGCGCGACATGCCTGCCCTGCCACGGCGGGTGCTGCCGCCCGCGGTTGCTGATCCATAGCATCAGGTCGGGGAAGTCGGCGGTGTCCCACGACAGCGCCACGGTGGCGTCATCGTCCAGATAGCGCAGGCGCAGCGGTGCCTCGCCCGCGCTGGATTTCAATCCGCGCACCTGCAGCAGTTCCTCGGCGTCGCCCAGCAGCGGCAGGCGGCTGAGGTCCACCGGCCCGTTCACACCCTGCATCGCGGCCAGGTGCTCGCTGCGCTGGTCGGGAAGCAGATGGCTGGCGCCGCCCGTGCTTCGGCTGGGATACGCAAAGATGCCTTCATGCGCCCCCAGCTCGACCTGCAACCGCCCTGCCCGCTCGGGCAGGCGGAAGGTGGGGTGCAGGCCCGCGGGCAACAGCACGCTGCGCCGCGGATGGACCACCAACTCCACGTCGAGGGCGGCCATGCCGGCAACGGCTTGAACGCGCCGCTCCAGGCGTGCCACGGGTGACGGGTCGGGATAGTCGATGGCCAGATCGACACGCCGCGCGTCGGCGTGTTCGCAACGCCAGGGGTGGTTGGCGCCAAAGCCGTGCGGCCACGCGTCGTCGGGCGCAAGAACCTGCCAGTTCAACGGCAGATCCGCCGGCGCATCGGTCCGCCCGAAAGGCACACAGGGCCACTCGCCGCGGAGCCGACGAAGGATGCCGGGAAGCTCACGCGCTTCAGCCGTGCCAGCCCAGGGCGCGACATGCATGACCTGGAGATGTCGAGAGTCGTCGAGACGAAATTCGACCGGCCCCAGCATGGCGCCCAGGGCCTGAACGCTTGCGCTGCCGAAATCCCATTGGATTCGCCACGAAAGCTGATCCGTCGTCTCTGGTGGTCGATGGGTAGGTTGCATGGAGGGTCCGTGGTCGCCCGTCGCCAACCGCTCGGAGCTGCATCACGCAGCATCCGAACCGTTGAAGGCGACCGAAGGCGGCGTCAGTCGAACTTGTAGCGCAGGCCCACCAGGAAGGCACGGCCGTTGTCGTAGTGCTGGCGCTCCAGGCCGGTGGCGTAGGCACCGGGTTCGCCGACGTAGCGGTTCAGGCCGCGGTTCGTCAGGTTCATGGCGTTGACCGTCAGCGCGAGGTTCTTGTTCAGGTTGTAGTTGAACGCCGCGTCGAGGATGCCGTAGGCGCCGATGTAGCGGCCATCGATCGGGTTGGTGGACACGCCGAAAAGCACCTGGTCGGAGCGCCAGGTATAGGTCAGTCGGGCCGACATCGTGCTGTCCTCATACATGCCCGCCAGCGTGTAGTTGCGCTTGGACACGAAGGCCTGGCTGGCATTGACGATGCGTGGCGCCGCCGCGGAGCCGAAGTTGACCGGGATCGACGTCGTCACATAGGTATAGGACGCCGACATGCCGAAGTTCTGCAGCCAGCCGGCATTGGCGTCGAAGAAGTACTGGCCCGACAGTTCGGCACCGCGTGCATAGCCCTTCAGCGAGTTGACCGCCTGGGTCACCGCCCACTGGCCGTTGGTGCAGCCGTTGTTGATCGTGCCGGTGTAGGCCTGGCCGAGCGTCTGGCAGCTCAGGATGGCGTTGGGGGCGTCCTTGATCTGCTTGTCGAACAGGCCCAGCGCCACGTAGTTGGTGGGCGTGAAGTAGCGCTCCAGGCTCAGGTCGAGGCTGTCGGCCACCTGCGGGCGCAGGTCGGGGTTGCCCAGGCCCACCGTGCCATTGGTCGTGTTGAGCGTGCCGCCCGGGCTCAGGTCGCCGATGGCCGGGCGGGTCATGCCGCGGCCGTAGCCGAAGCGGGCCAGGAAGTCCTTGCTGATCTCGCCGATGACGTTGAGCGAAGGCAGCGCATTGGTGTAGGAGGTGTTCTTCACGACATCCACCAGCGACGCGCCCGCCTGGCGAGCCTGGATCTCGGTCTGGGTACGCACCAGGCGCAGCCCGACGCTGCCGCGAATGCGGTTGTCCAGGGCCGAGAACTCGCCCAGCGCGTAGGCCGCATAGGTGTGCTCGTCGAACTTGCGGCGGTTGACGGCGTTCTCGGGCAACGCGTTGTCGGCGGGGATGCCGGCGTTACCAAAGGCCGTGCGCACCTGGTCGCCCAGCAGCGCGTCGGGCGAGTAGACGAGGTAACCGCCCGAGTAGCCGGTCGTGTAGCCCATGAAGTTGCTGGGCGCCGCCTGCACGACGCCCGGCATGGCGCTCACCAGGATCTGATTGGCAACGGTGCGGCCGGCGCCGTCGGTGGTCAGGTTCTTGCCACCGTAGGAGAAGCTCTTGTTCAGGTCCTGCTGGTTGGCGGCGCGCGCGCCGAACTTGATCGTCGTGAAGAAGCCACCGTCCAGCTCGTACTCGCCGTTCAGCGCGGCGGCATAGCCCTTGTCGTTCCAGGTCTGGCGGTTGCCGTTGCCGTAGTTGTTGAACACCCAGGTGGCCGGGTCTGCAAAGCTCGGGCCGTTCGAGAAGGTGAGCTGGTGCGGCTCGCCGTCGGCGACGCGCGTGGTCGACCAGGTCAGGCCAGGGGCCGAGACGAGTTGCACCGAGCGGTTGTCCACGCTCTGGTCGGCCTTGATGTAGCTGAAGTCGCCCTTGAGCAACAGCGCCGGGGTGGGCCGCCACTCCACGCCGGTGGCGGCGATCCAGGTCTTGTAGGGGTGGTTTTCATCGCCGCCGGTGGTGGTGGCGGTGGAATCGAGGAAGTTGCCGCTCAGCACCCGCTTGGTCAGCAGCACGTCGTCGCTGCCGCCGTTCAAGTTGCGGTTGGCCAGGCCTTCGGTGAGGTTGAAGGCCGTCGTCTGCAGGTTCTGCACATTGCCATTGCCGCCGTTGCCCACGCCGCCGTCGATCGAATTCAGGCCGCGGTAGTTCTGGTGGTAGAGGTAGTAGTTGTAGTTGGCGTCAACGTAGAAGCGCAGCGTGTCGCTCTTGCGGTAGTCGGCTGCCAGGTTGAGGCCCTTGCGCGTGCGCATGATGGTCTCTTGGAAGACGTTGGTCGTCAGGCCTGGCGCGGCGACCAGATTGGCGTCCTGGCCCGAGGTGGTGGGCAGGGTGGCGCCGACGCCGGTCAACAGGGAGACGTCGCTGCGACCGACGTACTTCTGCAAGGCCCTGTCCGTGCTGTTGCCGGTGTTGGCGGCCGCGAGCGTCGCGTACTCGGCGCTGTCGGCACGCACCACGCGCTTGAGGTTGATGCCGCCGTTGGCCGGGTTGTTGTCGGAGCGGCCGGTGCTCTTCTGGTAGACGCCGGCAATCATGGCGCCGATGCGCTCGCCGCCGCCCAGGTTCCAGCTGTTGGCGGCCAGGCCCGAGACCTCGGGGTCGAGCTTGTTGGCCAGGTCGTTGTAGCGGCCATTGGCGGCGAAGCTGTAGGTGGGCTTGCGGAAATCGCTGGGCTTGCGGGTGCGGATGTTGACCAGGCCACCGATGCCGCCCTCGATGTGTTCAGCCGACGGGTTCTTGAACACGTCGATGCCGGCCACCATCGCAGGGATGGCGCCTTCGACGTTGAACTCACGGGCGCCGGCGGTGAAGTAGGCGCGGCCGTCCACCTGCGAGGCCGTCTGGTTGGCCAGGCCGCGGATGGTCAGGCCCGAGCCCACGCCGACGGGCGACGCGCCCTCGCCGCCATAGCGGTAGCCCTGCACGCCGGGGATGCGGGTGAGCGTTTCGGCAACGTTGGAGTCCGGCAGCTTGCCGATGTCTTCCGCCGTGATGGCGTCGACGACCTCCATGGCGTTTTTCTTCACGGCCACCGACGACTGCGCACTCGCGCGGATGCCGGAAACGACGACGGTTTCCAGCTTGTCTGACTGGGCATAGGCCTGGCCGATGGCAAGGGCGAGCAGGGAAATTTGCAGTGGAAGGGCCACGATCTTCTTCATGATTGGTTTTCCTTGAGGTCGGTTGTTGGTTTGATGCGGCGCTTTCTGGGGCCCCAGGCGATCTGGCACGCCATTCGGAGCCCTGCGCGATCAAACGTTTCGGATTTACTGCGTGAAAGGGTTTTTGAGGTGGGAGCTTGTGGCTCCTCCGCAATGCCCGGCATAAAAAGCGCCCAACCGGTGACCGGAGGGGCCAAAGGAGTTGCTTCACAACTCCTCGGAGTAACTTGAAGTTATAGAGGCGGGCGCCAACAATCGGCACTTCCCAACGAGGCGGTGAACGCCTCTGCCTGCTTGCCACGCTCAAATGCGGCACACCTTGGTGTGAACATGTCTTGTCTCCATATTTAGTCAGCTGCCTGCGCGGTATGACACCGATACCACACGACGGCAATAATTGGCTCGGAATTATTTGTTTCCGATGCCGTTTCGGAAGCTGATTCCATCACTTCCCCCAACCATTAAAGCGGTATGGCACCGATACCATACTGCTCCAAAAAAATTTTGGTCGGTCGCCAGGCAAACATCTGCCCGACACCCTCACAAGATAGCTGTAACGAATTTAGGTGTCAACCGTGGCTTCCACCATCCGCGGGTCAACACTTACGTGAAAATCCATTTAGCTTCAACCCTCGATCCATTCAGGCAGGGTTATCCGCAACGGTAAGTCTGCCGTTGCGTTGAGCCACTTTATGCAACCGTCGTGCTCAGTGCCGATTCGCCCTCCCCCTTGGTTTTTACCGGCCCGGTGGACTGGCGGACGACGAGTTCCGGCGCAAAGAGGATTCTCGTCCCCTGCGCATGCCGGCTCTTGCCTTCTATCAACGCGATCAATTCCGTCATCGCGCGCGCGCTCATTTCCGCGATGGGCTGTTTGATGGTCGTGAGGGGTGGGTGAACGTGCCGGGCGGTGGGCAGATCGTCAAAGCCGATCACGGACAGGTCGTGTGGAACACGGAAACCTCGCCCGCGAATGGCGTCGATGGCTCCCATGGCCATTTCATCATTGGCGGCGAATATCGCAGTGGGCGGGCACGGCAAATCCAGCAATTGCTCCGTCGCTGCGAAGCCCCCGGTTTGGATGAACGAGCCATGGACGATCAACTTCGGGTCAACTTCCAGACCCGCAGCGACGAGCGCCTCGACATAAGCGGCCTCGCGCTCCGCACTTTGACCGGTGTATTTGGTGCCAGCGATGAAGGCGATCCGTCGATGCCCAAGCGTCAAAAGATGTTGCATCGCCATCAGCGCCCCCTTGCGGTTTTCCAGCGCAACCACCGGCAATTTGACAGGACGTGCGTCGAAATTCAGAAATACACAAGCCTGCTGGCGCTCCTCGAGTTCGCTTAAATAGCTGTCGTCCATGCTCGGCATCGGTAATATCAGCCCGGCGCAAAACTTGGCCAACATGTCGCGCGTGCCCACGCGGTCCGCGCCTTCGAATCGCTCGGCATTGAAGACAAGGATGTCATAGCCAAGGGCGTCTGCTTTCTCGCTGATGACCTTGGTGATTTCATGAATGAAGAGCGATCCGATGTTGTGCACGAAGATGCCGATCAATCGGCTCCCCTTGGTGCGCATGCGCCGGGCGACAATATCGGGCGTGTAGTTCAGCTGCGCGGCGGCTTCCATGACGCGGGCGCGCGTGTCTTCTGAAACATAGCCCTCCCCGCGAATGGCGCGCGAGGCGGTGATGTGGGCCACACCTGCCAGTCGCGCCACTTCAATGAGTTTGCTAGGCTTTCTCATATTTTTTCGCTAGCACGGTTCGATCAATTTTTGGCATCGAGAATTCAATGTTCGGCGGTGTTTTCTGAAGCTTGATCAATGTAGCTGCACTTCGCGCGCTCAATACTCGTTTCAGACGCCAGCCTCGAACCGTCAACGAAGCTCCAAACTGACCACCGAGCGCGCCGGCAAATCGACCGTCAGCGTCGAACCGGTCCAACGTGCACCGTTGAAGTCGAGCGGCGCAACGGTGTCGGGCGCGTCGAAGCCGTTGAAGCTGTCCATCGCCGGCGCCGTCAAGACCTGGCCCCGCACGGCGCCCGGCTTCAGGCCCAACACGTCCAGCGTCAGGCGGTGAGGCCGGTTGGGGTCGAGGTTGGCAAGGGACACATGCGTACGGCCGACCGCGTCGACGCTGGCCGTGCCCGTGACCGCCGGCACGTCCAGCCCACCGTGGCGGTAGCGCTGGGCGTCGATCGTCAGCGGTAGTCGACGCGCGTCCTGGTGCACCTGGTAGAGGTCGAACACATGGTAGGTCGGCGTGACCAGCATGCGCGGGCCGTCGGTCAGGATCATGGCCTGAAGCACGTTGACCATTTGCGCCACGTTGGCCATGCGCACACGCTCGGCGTGGGCGTGGAAGACGTTCAGCGTGACGGCCGCCACCAACGCGTCGCGCAGGGTGTTCTGCTGCCACAGGCCGCCAGGGCCGTCGGGTTCCTTGTCGTACCAGGTTCCCCATTCGTCGACGACGAGGGCGACCTCCTTGCCCGGGTCGTATTTGTCCATGATGACGCTGTGCTTGCCGACGAGTTCGTCCATCAGCAGCGCGCGCTTCATCGTCGAGATCCACGCCGCCTCATCGAAGCCGCGTGCGGGGTGCACGCCGCCCCAGCGGTTGCTGGGCAGCGTGTAGAAATGCAGCGACAAGCCATCCAGCAGCGGCTTGGGCGGGCTGTAGAGGATGGGCGACGTCGCGTTCGGGCGGAACCTCGTCGCCAGCCGCATGACGGTGTCGGTCCATTCATAGTCGTCTGTGTCCGGGCCGGTGGCAATCTTGCGGATGCCGGGGCCGGAGTAGGACTTGAGGTAGCCCTGGAACTGCCGGTAGCGGTTGGCGTACTCCTCGGCGTGCATGTGGCCGCCGCACCCCCAGCTCTCGTTGCCGACGCCGACGAACGGGACTGCCCATGGCTCGGAGCGGCCGTTGCGCGCGCGCTCCGCGCCGGGCGCCGTGGTGGCGGGCGCCGTCATGTATTGCATCCAGCCCTGCGCTTCCTCGACGCTGCCCGACCCCAAGTTCACGCCGACATAAGGCTGGGCGCCGATCTGCTCGACGAAGTCCATGAACTCGTGCGTGCCGAAGGTGTTGGGCTCGATGGCGTTGCTCCAGCTCGAGTTGATGCTGGGCTGGCGCTGCGAACCGACGCCGTGGCGCCAGTGGTAGTCGTCGGCGAAGCAGCCGCCTGGCCAGCGCACGACGGGAACCTTGATCCGGCGCAGCGCGGCGACAACGTCATTGCGGATGCCGCGCGTGTTGGGAATGGGCGATTGCGGCCCCACCCAGATGCCCTCGTAGACGCCGCGGCCCAGGTGCTCGACGAACTGGCCATAGACCTCCTTGTGGATGACAGGGCCGGGCGAGCCCGCATCGAGACGCCCGCTGTCCGCCTGGGCGATGGCAGCGCCAAGCGACAGCACGCAGGCGATGAACGCTTTCATGGGGCGAAGTAGGTTTGCAGCCGCTGCGCTTCTTCCGGCGCGATGGCGATGACGGCGCCGTGCTTCGCGCCAACGAAGTTGGTCGCCTTCATCGGCGAGCCCGGTTCATTGAAACGGCCCAGGTTCTTGAAGTTCACGAAGTCCGCGGTCTCGGAGAAGCCCATGTTGTTGCGCGGCTTTGCGCCGAACACGTCGTACATCAGCACCCAGGTGTCGCTGCCGTGGCGGCGCCACAAGTTGGGCGCTTCGGTGCCCACCGTCTCCGGGTCGATCTTCTGCGGGTTGAAGACATAGCCACCGTTGATGCGGTCCGACACCGCCTGGCGCAGGTGGCCGGGCGCGTCGTGCGCGACGTAGAACATGTGGAAGCGGTCGCCGATGCGCGTGATGTCGCCGTCGATGGCGCTCTTGCCCTTCACCGGGTAGGTGAACAGCGGCTCGGGCGACGTGGTCAGCGTCGTGAAATCGGCGTCGGCATAGGCGTAGACGAGGTGGTCGGCGCCCTTCTTCACGCGGGTCGTGTAATAGACCATGGGCTTGCCGGCCTTGTCGTCCCAGATGGTTTCGGGCGCCCAGACGACGCCGAGGTCGCCGCCCTGCGGGAACAACTGGGCCACCGGCACGCGGTGGTGCGTCCAGTGCAGCAGGTCCCAGGACTTCATGAAGATGAGATTGCGGTTGTTGCCCCAGCCGTACTCCTCGCCGGATCGCTCCCAATCAGTCGCACGCAGGCCAGCGGGCTTGGCGAAGATGTGCAGGTCCGTCATCGCCATGTAGAAGGCGCCATCCGGCCCGCGCATCAGGTGCGGGTCGCGGACGCCTTTTTGCTCCGCCAGCACCCGGCCCAGGAAGACAGGCTGGCCGCCGTTCACATCGGTGAATGTGCAGCCATCGGCTGAAGTGGCGAAATAGATGTCGTGCGTCTCGTCCTTGAAGTAGACGAGCAGGTAGGACGTCAGATTTTTCTCTACCGATGCCCCCTCGAGCCGCGCCGGCAGCTTGTCGATGATGCTCAGCACCTTGACCGGATGGGCGACCTCCAGCGGCGGCACCTGCGCCTGAGCACAGAGGGCGGCCGCTGCGAGCAGTGGCAGCGTGAGAAGGGACTGGAGCAACCGCCTCATGATTTCCTTTTTACAGATTCGCTTCTGCACGCTGTCACGTGCCAGTGGTTTCGGCGCCCACTTTGACGGTTCGAATAAATCAACAGTATTCGAATATGGTATCGGTGCCATATCGACAGAAAAAAAAACACTTCCGCAGCATCTGGATTGCCGGGTTATCCCGTAGGGCCAAGAGCCAGACCGCCCGCCATGTCACCGAGCCAAGGTCGGCGCTCGAAACTGCCGACAGGCTACCCCGTAAGGACGGGAAGCACATATGAAAGTTGGGCGTCGATATATGCAGATTTGAGGATGGCTACGACGAGAGAACGACCAATCCTGGTTCAGTCACCGCCTGGGCCTAGGCGCATAAAGCTGCCGTAGCGGCAGCTTTATGCATTTTGGGGACACCACGCTCCAGCCAGGCGTCGCAGTGCTCTCTGCGCATCGGCAATGTCATCAGATGTAAACCCAAATGACATCGATAACATTTGCCAGCACAGTGTGGACGACTGACAGTCCGGCTGCGGCCACGCCGGCTCTCGGAAACGCCCACAACGACCAGGGGAGACAACCCATGCACCGCGACCGACCCGCATCACTCAATGGTGATCGTCCCGCCTACGACCTCTTCCGCCCGGGCACCCAGGCGCCAGCGGTGAACATGAGACGAAGGACCGCTTCGGCCGGACGCCGGTTGCAGAAGCGATGGTTGAGCTAGCAAAAGCGCTTCATCGCTGATCACCGGCATGCCAGCGCCGGGTCTTCAGTCCAGCGGCGTGGCATGTCCAGGGACGAGAGAGGCAGAGCGCTGCCCATTGCACACCCCGGCGTGTAAGCGATTTCAATGTCCCTGAAATGAGGCTGCTGCCAAAAAACGGTGCATCAATCGCCGTTTGCAGACGTAGGCTGCGCACCCCGAGCAGTTTGAGCAAGGAGCAAGTTGCATCATGACGAGCGGACCCGTTGACGAGATGGCCCACGGCCCGGTAACGCAGTTGCTTCGACAGTGGTCCGACGGCGACGGCCAGGCGTTCGAGCGCCTGATTCCGCTTGTGTATGACGATCTGCGTCATCTCGCGCGCCGCCATCTGCGGGGCGAGCGCTCAGGCCACACCCTCCAGGGCACCGGCCTGGTCCACGAGGCCTTCCTGCGTCTGGCCAAGGAACGCGAAGTGCAGTGGAAGTCGCGCTCGCAGCTGTTTGCGCTGGTCTCCAAGCTGATGCGCCACATCCTGGTCGACCATGCCCGCGCGCGCCAGACAGGCAAGCGAGGCGGCGGCCAGATCGCCGTGAGCCTGGAGGAACTTCATGAGTTGCCCACGGATTGGGACCAATCGATCCAGGCGGGCGAGCTGGCACTCAACATCCTCACGCTTGACCAGTGCCTGCAACGGCTGGAACGCCTCGACCCGCAGCAGAACCAGGTCGTTGAGCTGCGCTACTTCGGCGGGCTCAGCATCGACGAGACCGCCGAGACGCTGGGTATTTCTCCGGCCACGGTGAAGCGGGAATGGGTGACGGCGCGGGCCTGGCTGCTGCGCGAAATGGCGCGGCCTGCTGCTGTCGCCTCGCGCCGGGAAGTTCTTTCCGCTGTCGCGCCGGCATGAGCTTGCACCGCCGTCCCGGGAGGCAACGGCATTGAGCGCATCGATGGAAGCCGAGCTGTGGCAACGGGCCAAGGCAGTCGTGGCCGACGCCATGGAGCGTCCGGCGAGCGAACGCAAGGCTTTCGTGCGGCATGCCAGCGCCGGCGACTCGACGTTGATGCGCGAGGTCGAAGACCTGCTTGAAGCCGCCGGCGCTGTGGCAAGTCCCCTGGATGCGCCGCCCGCTGAATTCATGCTCGAGGCGCTGGAGCAGCGCGCGACCGGGACATGGGTTGGGCGGACACTGGGTGCCTATCGGCTCGTGTCGCTGATTGCCCGCGGCGGCATGGGCGAGGTCTATCTCGGTGAGCGCGCTGACGGCCAGTACGAGCAGCAGGTGGCGGTCAAGGTGATGAGGGCGGATGCCGACCAGGCCGTTGCCCTGGAACCGTTCTGGGCCGAGCGGCGCATCCTGGCCTCGCTCGACCATCCCAACCTCGCCAAACTGATCGACGCCGGCGTCACGGGCGACGGCGCGCCGTGGTTTGTCATGGAACTCGTTCAAGGCGACGCCATCGACACCTACTGCGACGACCGCGGGCTTGGCGTGGAAGATCGGCTGCGGCTCTTTGTCACCGTCTGCCAAGTGGTGGGTTATCTGCACGGACGCGGCGTGGTGCACCGCGATCTGAAGCCGAGCAACATCCATGTGCGCGGCGATGGCACGGTCAAGTTGCTGGACTTCGGCATCGCCGAGCAGCTGCATCCGGTGCAGGCCGACAACCAGCACACGGATGGCATCCACCGCATCCTGACGCCCGAATACGCCAGCCCCGAGCAGATCCGCGGCGAGCCGGTCACGCCGGCGAGCGACGTCTTCTCGCTGGGCGTGGTGCTGTATCGGTTGCTCGCCCGGACGAGTCCCTATGCTCGCGGCGTCGGCGACGTCTCGCCGGGCCAGGCCATCCTCGAAGACGACCCGCCTTGGCCAAGCCGGGCCGTCGATGCCAGCCTGACCGGTGCCGGCACACTCAGGCGGCAGCTGCGCGGCGGCCTGGATGCGGTGGTGATGAAAGCCCTGCACAAGTCGCCGGCACAGCGCTACGCCAGCGCGGCGGAACTGGCCGACGATCTCTCCCGGCACCTGCAAGGCCTCGCGGTGCAGGCCCGGCCCCATGCGCGGCGCTACCGCATCGGCCTCTTCCTGCGGCGCCACCGTGTGGCGCTCTCTGCGTCCCTGCTGGTTCTCGTGGCCGCCTCCACCGTGGCGGCCTATGAGGCCTACGAAGCGCGCCGGCAGAAGGCCCGTGCGGAGCAGCACTTCGCCGACGTCCGCAAGCTGGCCACCCTCATGCTGCGCGACCTTCAAAAGGCCATCGCGCCGCTGCCAGGGGGCACGGCGGCGCGGCGGATGGTCGTGCAGAACGCGCTCGACTCGCTGCGGCATTTGAGCGCCGAAGCCGCCGGGGACGCTGAGCTGCAGATCGAGCTGGCCGGCGGCTACCGCAACATCGGCGACATCCAGGGCCGCCCGTATTCGGCCAACCTCGGTGACCCGAAGAGCGCGCGCGACAGCTACGACCGGGGCATCGCGCTGGTGAAGGACCTCGTCGGCAACCCGCGGGTCGCCGAGCCGAGCCAGGCCCATGCCGCGGCCACGCTCGCCCAGCTGTATCAGCGCAAGGGCACGCTGCTGGCCTCCCAGGATGACGACGCCGCGGCGGAGTCACTGGTGGCCCAGGGGGTCAGGCTGATGGACATGTTGGCCGCACGTGGCCAGCTGGATCCCGAGCTGCAGACCGTCCATGCCGCCATGCATTCCCAGCTCGCGCAGGTCCAGCGTTTCGTTGACAAGGTGGAGCCCTTCTTCAAGAGCCTGGAAACTGCACGGCGCCTGTATCTGGCCATCCTCGCTAGCCGGCCTGGCGATGAGACGGCCACGTCCGGCCTGGCCACCACCTACCTGGAAGAAGGCACCTACTACTTCGAACGCGATGAAGAGGCTGCGACGGTGCAGCTGGCCATCGCGGCGTTCCGGCGCGCCCTCAAGCTGCAAGGGCCGGTCGTGCAAAGGCATGGCGATGATGCGCGCCTGCAGCGCAATTTCGCGGCCCACCACGCCAATCTGGCCGCGGCCCTGATGCGCGCCAAGCAGCCACGTGACGCGGCCAACGCCTACCGGCAGGCGGTCCAGATCCTGTCCGAACTGAGCGGCCGGGACCCCAGCAACGCACAACTGCGCGCCGAGGTGGCCATCGTCACCGGCTCGATGAGCAAGGCGCTGCTGGCCAACGGCGATGCGGCGGCCGCCGTAGCAGCGGCGCAGCGGGCGGTGGAGGGCTACAACAGCCTGCCAGAAGGCTCACTGCGCGACCTGAACACACGCTACAAGCAGGGCGTGGCCCACTACCTGCTGGGCCAGGCACTTGCCGCCGGCCAACAGAACGCCCGAGCATGTGCCGCGTGGCGACGCAGCCTGGTCATCCTGCGCGACGTGCAGAGCCGCAACGGCATTGGCCGGACCGACACCACGCCGGCCGTCGTATCGCAGTCACTGCAGCGCTGCGACTAAAGCGTATCCAGCTGAAACGCCATGAGCCGGTCGCTCCGCGTTTCTCGCCTTATGCGGTATCTGGAACTGATGCGCAGCCGAGGTGTTTGGCATGGGAATGTTGATGTCTTTGGGAGCGGCGTTCGGCCGTGGCGACCCTCCTTTTGCGCCGGGAGTGAACGGCACCACGCCGGTATTGCTGCACGACGAGCCGCCAGGGTTGCAACGAGACCTGACCCAGCCGCGGCTGCAGCCGGCGCTGCTCGTCGCGCTGATGGCAGCAGAGACACCCGAGCTGCGCCAGCGCTCGGTGAAGGCGCTGCTGCAGTCGCTCGGCTTTGAATGGCTGGGCTACGGCTGTTTCAGCCAGGCGGGAGACCGCCCCGTGCCGCGGTCGTTCTGCACGACCTACGCGGATCCCGCCTGGACGGAACGCTACTTCGCCGAGACCTATCACCTGGTCGACCCGCGGTTGCAGCGCGTGCCCGAATCCGGCCTGCCGGTCATGTGGACGCTGGACGAGCTGCAAGCCGAGGCCGAGACGCCTTCCTACCTGCAGGGCCTGCGCCAGCGCTTCTTCGACGACCTGCGCGCCACCGGTGCCGGCAGCGGCGTGATGATGGGCCTGCCGAGCTTGCCGGGCCGTGATCGGCACATCATCAGCCTGATCTCGAAACGACCGGGCCGCGACTGGATGACCGATGCGGTGCTGGGCCAGGTCCTGACCCTGGCCCTGTGCCTGCACGAGTTCTACAGCCGCTATACGCTGGCACCGCAAGCGGACGGCCTGCGCAGCGCCGCCGGCGCGCTGACGCCGCTGCAGAACGAGATCCTGGCGCGGCTGGCGCGCGGCCTGCCCGACAAGCTCATCGCCGCGCAACTCGACCTCTCGTTGCACAACGTCGACTACCACATGCGCCAGCTGCGCAGGCGCTTCGGCGTGCGCAACCGCCTGCAGCTGATGCAGGCCGCGCTGGGGCCGGCGCCTCACGCCGCCTGAGCCCTGACGGCGGCCCGCACGGGGCCGTTGCGCCGACGGCTGAACGCGGTGGCGCAACGCCGTGCCGAAGCGGCACGGGTGCACATCACGCCTTCGGTGCGTGATACCCATCGGGAAGCACCAGCACATCGCCCACTTCGATGTAGTTGGGGTTCTGGCCGCCGCGCGCGTTGATGGGGCGCTTGTCGCTTTCCATGCGGTCGTTGAGCCATAGGTTGTGGCCATAGATCCACTCCACGACCTTGGGATCATTGCCGGCGATGCTCCAGACGCTCTCGTCCGCCTTCACGGTGTAGGTGTTGCCGCGTGCGGTCTTCGACGTGTCCACCGGCGCGGGCGGCGTGTCGTCGGGCTTGGGCAGGGGCGGCGGCGCCATGCCATGCGCCTGCAGCCAGTTCTTCAAGCCCTCACCCCCACGGGCAGACAGCCGGATGTTGACGTCGGCCATGCAATGGATCTCGCGCGACTTCGGGTTGTAGTCGATGAAGTAGTGCGCCTTGCTGGGGTCGTTGACCTTGGCGGCGCCGGGTGCGGCCGCGATGTCCTTGTCGTAGACCCAGCTGCCACCGCGGTAGTAGGTCTGCGTCATCGGGTCCTCGAAGCGCTTCTTGCTGCCGTTGTAGGCCACGCTCGAATAGGACAGGTCCACCTTGGTCGGGTCCTCGGGCAGGGCCAGGAAGGCCTCGTAGTGCTCCGGCGCCTGCTTGTCGGTGTCGTATTCGGACGCCTGGCGTACCTGCTCCAGCCGACCCGTGCGCTGCAGCTCGTTGACCCAGTCCACGAACTTGTCGGGGTCGCCCTTGGCATCGCTGTAGGCATCCAGCAGCCCCTCGGCCAGCGACTCGCCGCTGAGCCAACGGTTGAAGTTGGCCTTCAGCAGGTCGCGGTCGGCGAGATTGTCCGCAGCGCCCGGCGACATGCCGGCGGCGGAGAGGAAGTCTCGATCCACCGATTCCAGCTGCTTGTGGATCTTCTGCTCATTGCCATACCAGTTGACCAGGTCGGTCGCCGTCCAGGCCATGGTGGCCAGCCAGCCGGCAGGGCCGGCCTCCATGAAGGGGAGCTTCTTGGCCATGAACTTGCCGACGGCCTCGTAGATATTCGCCGGCGTCATCACCGCCTTCAAGCCGAAGCGGCCGAGCGCGTACTTGTCGACGGCGCCCTCGATGGCCAGCTGCGCCGCCTTGATCGGTCCATCGCGCGTCACAGCCGCGCCACCTCGTGCGGCGATCCGCTTGGCCTCCTCGGTGGTGACCAGCGGATCCTTCAGCAGGTTCCAGGCCCCCTTGAACTCGAGCGTCGAGATCGCGACGTCGTTGGACAGGTTGACGGTGGCGGTCCAGAAGTTGCGCTGGTCCACCGGTTTTCCGTCGATGAAGTTGTTGACTTCACCCTTCGCGCGGCTCAAGTCCCACACCGCGGCATCGGCATGCAGCAGGCCGAAGAAGCCGATGGACTTCCATTCGGCGGTGCGGGTGAACTCGCTGCCGCGCTCGATCGTGCTGAGGCTCGGCAGGCCCCTGGTGTCGTTGAGAACCCTCTGCATGCTCGGCGGCAGTGCCTGCGCGCCCTTGTGCGCCAGCGCGGCGCCGGCTTCGAGCACCTTGATGCCCGCGAAGCCCCCCACCAGCCCCAGCAGCACCGGCTTGCGCCAGGACTCGCTCGAGTCGAACTTGAGGTTGTGATAGAGGTAGTCCGTGAACCACAGCTGCGTGACGCCCACTGCGCCCCAGCTCGCCGCCGCCGCCGGGCCATGGTTGCCCAGCCGCCCATAGCCAGCACCGTAGACCCCCTTGAGCTTGTTGTTCTCGATGGCGTTCTCGGCGAAGTCGCCGGTCCACTGCAGGTACAGGTTCACCGGCACCACCCCTGCAGCCGCAGGCGGTGTGATGCCGGCGTCGCGCATCCAGTTCAGCGACGAATGCACCGCCTGCTCCTTGATGCGGGTCGAGGCGGCATCGCTGCCCATCAGCATGGTCTTGGTGTAGTCGTCGTCCAGCAACGCCGTGCGCTTGTCGTCCACCTGGCTGTAGCCGTCCTGCTTGCCCAGCCTGTCGTCCTGGCCATAGAAGGTGACCATCTCGGTGTCGCGCAGCAGCTGGTAGCCGCGCGCGTCCAGGGTGCGCTTGCCGTCCTCGAAGGCCTTGGCGAAGTCGGGATGCTGCTTGATCACGGCCTGCAGCGCTTTCTGCTGCTGCTCCTCGGTCATCAGTTTGCCGAAGCGCAGCTGCGGCACTTCAAGCGCGGCCATGTCCTTGTGCTTGTCTTCGAACAGCTGGCGCGAGTTTTTCTTCAGGTCGTCCAAGCCCTTGGCGGTGCTTTGCAGGGTTTCCTTTGCGAGGTCGACCTCATGCCCGCCGGCCGGGCCCCAATCCATCTTGAACTGGAAGTCCTTTTCCTGCCTGGCCGTCTCCAGAGCCAGCGTCGCCCCTGAACCGTTGGCGATGGCGCGCTGGAAGCCGCCATTGAGACGCCCCTGCTGCGGCCCCCAGTTCTCGACGATGTTCATCGTGAAGGACTGCCCGGCAGACTCGACAGCCTTCTGCACTTCGTCGGATTCCCAGGCCATCACCGGCTTGCCGTCCGCGCTGTTGCCAGTCGGATGCGAGCCGGCCGCGGCGCGGTCGATGACCGTGCTGACGCCGCCGATGATCTCGTCGAAATCCTTCAATCCGTAGCCCATCAGCATGTCGTTGTCCATGCCGCGGAAGGACTTGAAATCCTCAGGCGTGCCGTCGATCGTCATCAGCTCCGCGGAGTGGTCGCCATGCAGCGAGACGTCGTCGATCACCTTGTCCAGGGTGCCGTTGCCGTCCGGACCGAACAGCTTGTTGACGATGCGCGCCGTGATCTCGGGCGTGAGTTCGGGATGCTGGGCCGGGTCGGTCAGCTCCATCAACTTGCGCGTGGCCGCCGTGGCGGGTGCCGCATAGTTCTTGTCCCGTCGGTAGGTGTCCCCGTACTCGTCCTTGTAGTCCTTGACGCCCTTGTCGTAGGCGTCGGTGACGGCCTGGGCCGATTCGTTCACATAGCTGTCGACAAGCTTCTTCACGCCCGGGTCCGACATCACCAGCTCGCGGATCTGCAGGCTGGTGTCGGCCGGCATCGCCTTGCCGAGGGCGAGCATCTGGTTGGTCGTGCCGCTGTCGCTCTCGGTGTGGCTGATGATGCGCGCCGCTGCGGCCATGCGGGTCAAGTCTTCGTCACCCAGGTAGCGGTCGACCAGGCCCATCGCGGCATCGTCGATCGCCTTGTCGCGCGCGGCGCCGTCCGGCTGCCCGGCGGCGGCCAACGAGATCTCGTGCCCCAGGGTCTCCATCACGGCATTGCGCTTGGTCTCGTAGTCAGCCAGGGCCGTCTTGTAGACGCCCTCATCCGTGTGGCCGGTCGCGTTGAGCTGCGCCTGCAGCGTCGTGACCTGGTCGGTCGCGCGGTGGAACTCGTAGAGCTTGTTGCCGGTGTCGCGCTGCTGGGCGTTCTCGGTCTTGACCGTCTTCAATGCGGCGTCGACCACCATCTGCGCCTCGGGGTCGTCGCGGAAGCGCTTGGCGATCTCGTGCGCCGCATCCTCGGTGGCCACCGCGTTCTTCGCGTCGGCCTTGTAGGTCTGGCGCAGCTCCGCCGCGATGGCCTGCTCGCTCTTGGCGCGTTCCCGGATCGTCAGGTTGGCGGCGCTGCGGTAGGCCTGGGCCGCCTTCTCGTAGTCCTCGCTGCCGGGCTTGTACTTGGCGAGCTCCGCTTCCTTCTTGCGCGCGTCCAGCAGCAGCTCGTGGGACAGGTCGATCTCGTCGTCCGTGTAGGTCTTCATCGCCGCCAGGTCGGTGGGCGACGCACCTGCCACGCCCGCCGGCTCCGGCACGCCAGCGATCAGCCGCACCGTGGACGCGAGCGTGTCGGGCGATGCCGCCAGCACCGAGCCCGCTGGCGCGTTCTGCGGCGATTGCAAGGCAAACAGCACCGCGTCGTGCAGCGCTCCCTTGCCGACGTTGTGCGCGCGCAGCGCATCGCCGAACAGGTCGAGCCCGTCGGCGCCACCGCCTGGCTTGGCTGGCGCGGCGAGGTGATCCAGCAACGTGCGCGCGAGTTGCCGCGCCTGCGCCGGGTCGCCAGCGGCATCGGCCGCCGTGGCCAGGTCGTCGACCAATGCGTGGTACTCCGCCTTGTCGTCGATGCCCGTGGTCTTGCCGGCCTGGCCGTCGGCCGGCAGGTCGGTGTGGCGCGCCTCCTGGCCCGCCGTCTCGGCAAGCTTGCTGACCACCGGCTGGGCCTTGGCCATCAGCTGCTTGCGCTGCTCGGGGCTCAGGCTCGTGTCTCCCATCGCCTGCGCGAGCTGTTGGGCAGCGGTGGCGGCGCCCGACTGGGCGTAGACGTCCTGGATCTGCTGGGCATAGCCGTCGACGTCATGCTTGGCGACCGGCACGCCCTGCATGGGCCGCAGGAACGGTGGCGGATTGCCGCCCAGGGTTGGCTTTGACTGCAAGGGCCCCAGCCCGGGCGACAGCGGGTTGTTGCCGCCGAGCGGAGGCGTGGCGCGCAGTGGCCCCAGGTCGTTGATGAAGGGCGAACCGCTGTTGAAGAGGGGCGCGGCTGCCAATGGATCGTAGAAGGCGTAGGTCGCCCGCGCCTTGTCGACCTGCTTCTGCGCTTCCTGGGTGGCGGCCGACGGCGCGGCCGGCGCGCGGTTGTCCTGCGCGTCCTTCAGCCTGGCCTTGGCGAGGCCGTGCTCCTTCTCCTTGAACACGGCCTGGGCTTCGGCCTTGAGCGCATCGGCTTGCTTGGCCTTGAGGTCGGCCTTGGCCTCGGCGGCCTTGTCCTTGTCCTGCTGGGCCTGGGTCTGCTGCGCCTTGGCCTCGGCTTCCTCCGCGGCCTTGCGCGCGGCTTCGGCCTGGCGCTTGGCTTCTTCGGCGCGGCGACGGGCTTCCTCGGCGCGCCGACGCGCTTCCTCGGCGGCGCGGCGTGCGGCCTCCTCGGCACGGCGACGCGCTTCTTCGGCCTGTGCGGCGTCGTCCCGGCCGACGAAAGAACTGGAACCTACGGCGTCAAGCATTCACTCTCTCCTTGTCTATGGCGGATGGGCCTGATGTGCATTCCTGCCCGGCGATCAACAGTAGTTGCAGGGGTGTCGCCCTCGCAACTACGAGTCCACGTAGCGCGGGCCTGTTAACGCCATGGCAATGGGCCGCGAAGGCCCGCCACACGTTCACGCTATGGCAATGGGTCGCGTTGTCGCCAAAAAGGCCGCGTGCGGCGTTGCCAATGCTCGCCGGGTGCCCAACCCGGCTCCGCTTTGCGCCTTGCTCGCGGCCTTTTTGGCGACAACGCGACCCATTGCCATAGCGTGAACGGGCCCTAGTTATCCCCCTGGGCCCACTGCAGCAGCCGGGCCACCGGCGCATACAGCGAGCGCGGAATCGGCTGGTCCTGCGGCACCTCGTCGTACAGCAGCTCGGCGAGCGATGGGTCGAAAGCCATCGGTATCAGCGCCTCGCCCGCCACGCGGCGGATCTGTGCGGCCAGCTCGGCCTCACCGTGCACCAGCACGCGCGGCAGGTCGTGCTCGCCGAGGTACTGCAGGGCCACCGCCACGCGCTGCGAATGGATGACGGCCGAGGCCATGCGCACGCGGTCCGCCAGACTCGCGTACACGGCCTCGAAGTGGGCGCTGCGGCGGCGCGAGCGGTTCAGCGGATCGCCCTCGGCATCCTTGTGCTCGCGCCTCACCTCGTCGATGGACATGCGCAGGCCCTTGATGAACTCGTAGCGTGTGTGCGCATAGTCCACGCCCGCCATCAGCGCGTAAATGAGCCCCGCCCAGGCGAAGCTCTGCAGCACGAGGCTGGCGCCGACGCTCATCGCGGCCGACGGCGTCGCATAGCCGAGCTTCAGCGCGGTATCGAGGCAACCGCGGATCACCAGCCACATCACCGATGCGAGCAGCGCCGTCTTGACCATCATCTTCAGCAGGTTGATGAGGTTGCGCGTCGAGAAGATCTTCTGGAAACCCTGCGCCGGGTTGAGCCGGTTCACGTCGGGCTTGATGCGCTCCCAGGCCAGCAGCCCGCCCACCTGCGCGAACGAACCGACGAAGCCGCCCGCCGCCGCCATCGCGCCCAGGCCCAGCATCGTGGCAACCAACACTCGCCCGGCGTGCAGCAGCAATGCCGGCACGCCGTCGTCCGGCGCGATGAACAGGCGCTCGCTGGTGGCATGCAGCCACAGCTCGCGCCACAGGCCGAAGATCGTGGCGCCGGCCAGCCACAAGGCCAGCACGGCGAACAGGAAGACGGCGCTGGACGCCACGTCGTGGCTGAACACCACCTCGCCCCGCTTGCGTGCGTCGCGCAGCTTCTTGGACGTCGGAGCCTGATCCTTCTCAGCCACCGCGGGGCCTCATGGAAGCGCGCAGGAACTCGAGCACGCCGTTGTCGGGCCGCAGGAACTGCTGCAGGGAATCCCACAGCACATACATGAACAGCATCATCATCAGCGCGGCCAGCAGGCCCTTGAGCGACTGCGTGCTCTGGAACACGTTGAGCTGCGGTGCCACGCGCTGCAGCAGGCCGGCGCCCAGCTCCACCAGCATCAGCACCAGGATGACCGGCGCGGCCAGCTTGACGATCCAGGTGAACAGGGTGTCGCCCTGGCGGATGGCGAAGGCCTCGATGACGTGGCTCAGGTCCGGAAAGAAGTCGGCCACCGGCCACAGCCGGTAGGAGTCCACCACCGCACCCACCAGCGCCAGCATGCCGCCCGCCGACACGAAGAGGTTGATGACGACCCAGCCGAGGAACTCGCCGGTGGGGCCGTTGTCATGCCCTGCCACGGGGTCGAAGAAGGCGGCGTTGCTGGTGCCGGTCTGGAAGTCGATCAGGTCGCCCACGCTCTGGATGGCCCAGAAGAAGATGCCGAAGCCCAGGCCCAGCAACACGCCGATCAGCGCCTCCTTGGCGGCGATGGCCACCCACATCGTCACCGACAGCGCCGGCATGTCGCCCGCCAGCGGCGACATGAACAGTGCCAGCATCAGCATCAGCGAATTGCGCGACATGCCGGTGATGACGTTGGGCGACAGGAAAGGCGTCACGGCGAACACGGCGAACAGCCGCGGCATGGTCAGCGCGATGGAAGCGAGCAGTTGCTCGGGATGGAGGAAGGCGGACTCGTCCATCAGGCCCGCCGCGCCGCCGACCACATCTGCACCGAGGCTTCCTCGGTCGCTTCGTCCTGCCGGCGCTCCTGCTGCGCACGTTGCTCTGCCAAGGCGCGCTGCTGCATCTGCCTGGCCTTCTCCAGCTCCGCGCTGGCGCGGCGCAGCTGCGCGCGGCTCGCGTCGAGCAGCCCTGCAGCCTGCGCCACCACGACCTGAGCCTGCACGGCGGCCGCACCGGCCGTCACGATGCGCCCGTCGAGCGCGCGGCTCCAGGCTCCCGCCTGGCGCATCTGCGCCACGCTGCAGCCGCCCTCGCCCACGGCCGCCACAGTGGACTGCCAGTGCTGCGCCTTGGCCTGGTGCTGCTGCAGCCATTGCTGCTCGGCCTCTTGCGCCCTCGCCTCGCAGGCCTGCAGCGCCCGCTGGTCACGCCCGACGGCCTGCAGCGCGCTGCGCTGATGGCGCTCGCGCACGTCGGCCAGCAGCTTCCAGGCGATGGCCATGTCACACGCCCTCGGCGAGCCGCCGCAGCGCCGCCAGTGTCTGCTCGAAAGCTTGGCGGTCGCCGGGCTTCTGCGCGAGGAACTGCTGCGTCGCAGCCCGGCGTTGCACCGCCAGGTCGGCCAACGCTTCGGCGCCCTGGCGGTACTCGCCGATCTGGATCAGCAGTTCCAGCTCCTGGTACTTGGCCATCAGGGAGCGCAGGCGCCCGGCCGCCTGCGCATGCTCGGGCGACGCCACGGCCGACATCACGCGGCTCACGCTGGCCAGCACATCGATGGCGGGGTAGTGGTTGGCCGCGGCGAGCTTGCGCGACAGCACGATGTGGCCGTCCAGGATGGAGCGAACCTCCTCGGCGATGGGGTCGCTGTCGTCCTCGCCCTCGGTCAGTACCGAATACACGGCGGTGATGGAGCCGCGCTCGCCCTGCCCCGCGCGCTCCAGCAGTTGCGGCAGCATCGAGAAGATCGACGGCGGGTAGCTGCGCCGCGTGGGCGGCTCGCCGCTGGCCAGGCCGATCTCGCGCTGGGCGCGCGCAAAGCGCGTCAGCGAGTCCACCAGCAGCAGCACTTTCTGCCCCTGGTCGCGGAAATGCTCGGCGATGGTGGTGGCCACATAGGCCGACTTGATGCGCTCCATCGGGGGCCGGTCGGAGGTGGACACCACCATCACCGTGCGAGCCATGCCATCGGTGCCAAGGCTGCGCTCGATGAACTCCTTCACCTCGCGGCCACGCTCGCCGATCAGCGCCACCACGTTGACGTCGGCCGTGGAGCCCCGCGCCAGCATGCCCAGCAGCGTGCTCTTGCCCACGCCGGGCGGCGAGAACACACCCACGCGCTGGCCCTCGCCCAGCGTCAGCAGGCCGTCGATGGCGCGGATGCCGGTGGCCAGCGGCTCGGCCACCATGCGTCGCGCCAGCGGGTTCACCGGCTGACGCTGGACCGGCATGCGCGCCATTGCCTTCAGCGGGCCCTTGCCGTCCATGGGCTCACCCATGGCGTCGAGCACCCGCCCGAGCAGCCCGGGCCCGACGGGGCAGACATGGCCGCGGCCCGAGGGCACCACCTCGGTCAGCGCGGAGATGCCGGTGGTCGGCCCCAGCGGCGTCAGGATGGCCACCTGCTTCTGGAAGCCCACCACCTCCGCCAGCAGCGGTGGCTCGCCCGGCGTGCGCAGCTCGCAGAGTTCGCCCACATGGGCCTGGATGCCGGTCGCGTCGATCAGCATGCCCACTGCCTTGCTGACGCGGCCGCGCACGCCCACGGTGGGCAGGTGGCCGAAGGCGCGCGACAGGTCGTCGACGATGCTTTGCGTGGCCAGCTCGTTCATCAGCCCTGCTCCGTGGGCTGCAGCAACCCGCTGCGCTCCACTGCGGCGCGAAAGGCTTCGAGCTGCGCGTCGACGCCGATCTGCAGCGTGCCCGAGGGCGTCTGCAGCACGCAGGCCTGGGCCGGCAGGGCCGGGTCGGCCACCACGGCCAGCGCCTGGGCCCAGGGCAGCTCGCCACCGAGCTGCCGCAGCGCCGTGCGCACGTGCTCTTCCTGCGCGGGCGCCACGCGCAGCATGACGAAGGGCTCGTGGCGTACCAGGGTGTCGACGCGGCGCAGCGCGGTCTCCAGCAGCGCCGCCGGATCGGCCTCGCCCAGGAACTGCCGCACGGCCTGGGCGACGATCTGCGCCATCGCCGCGCGCAGTGCCTGCAGCTGACGCTGTGCGGCCAGGGCCTCGCCCACCAGCTGCTGGGCGTACTCGGCGCGCGCCGCCTCCAGCCCCTGCTCGTGACCCTGGCGGCGGCTGTCCTCGGCCTGCTGCCGGGCCTGCTGCTCGATGCGGCGCGCCTCCTGCCGCGCGGCCTCCACGACGGCCGAGGCGTCCAGCAGGGCGGCGTACTCGGCCTCCTTCAGCACCTTGCGCTCGCTGAGCAGTTGCAGGTTGTCGGTCGTGATCAGAAAAGCCAGTCCCATTGCGGCAGTCTTTCCGGGACGATGCACAGCAGCATCAGCTCCCTGAGTTGTTCGAGCTGGCGCGGCTGCAGCGGCGGCACGCGCAAGCGGCTCACGCGCTGCGGCAACTTGAGCCGGATGCGCTGCAGCACCGCAGCCCCCTCGGGCAGCAGCGCGCCCGTCAGCAGCCGGTAGCCGCGCTGCACCATCACATGGCCGGCCGCATGCGAGTGCTCTTGCAGCCGCTGCATGTCGACGCGGATGTGGGTGAGCTGGGGCACGCGGTCGAGCACGAAGTCGACCGCGTCATCGGCCACGCGCAGCGCCTGGCGCCGTACCTGGCTCCCCAGGCCACCCCGCAGGCCGAACAGCGGCTTGTGCGCCGCGAAGCCACAGTAGATGGCCAGCAGCCGCAGCGAGGCGGCGTCCATCAGGTCCACGCGCTTGAGCTGGGAATCGAACTGCAGGTCCAGGGCCTCATCGGCCAGGCCGCGGGCGCGCAGCAGTTGGCCCAGCACCGCGCGACCCGCGGGCCCGAGGTGTGCAGTCCTGCGGTGGCGCACTGGCCAGTCCGGTGGCAGCCAGCTGGGGTGCAAGCCGTCCTCAGGGTGCAGACCCTGGCGCAACGCCATGCGCAGCATGTCCAACGGGCCATGCTCGGATGCCGGCGGTGCCGCTTCGACGGGGGGCTGTACGGTTCGCATCAGCGCTTCAACAGTTGGCGCCGCGCCCAGGTGCGCCAATCGAGGCCCTGGCGGCGCAGCAGGCCAGGCAGCGCGATCAGGCAGGCCACTGCGGCCAGCAGCAGCACAGCGARCGTGATCATGGTGCGGTCAAACGACAGGCCGGCCACCTCATAGCGCGGTGGCGTGTCGACGGCGGCCAGCGCCGCACCGCCGGGCCGCTTGGCCTCCACCAGCGACAGCGAGACCTGGTCATGCGACAGCCCCTCGATGCTGTGCGCCACCATGTCCTTGACGGTGGGCGCCAGCAGCCGCAGGTCCACGTCGGGGCGGTATTTGATGAAGACCGCTGCCGACGAGGGCTTGAGCTTGTCGCTCAGCGGGTCGTTGGCCGGGATCACCACATGCACCCGGGCAGCCACCACGCCGTCGATGGTGCGCAGCGTCTGCGACAGCTCCTGCGACACCGCATAGATGTAGCGCATGCGTTCTTCCGACGGCGTGGACACCAGGCCCTGCTTCTGGAAGACGTCGCCCATGCTGGCGTAGCGGTCGTGCGGCAGCCCCTGCGAGCGCAGCACGTCCAGCGCCGCCGGCAGGCGGCTTTCCTCGACCTTGAGCTGCCAGAGACCGCCCTCGGCAACCTCCTTCTCGGCGGGGATGCTCTCCGAGGTCAGCGCGGCCAGCATCTCGTTGGCCTCACGCTCGTTGAGGTTGGAATAGAGGTCGACCTTGCAGGCGGCAAGGGCGAGGCACACGACCAGGGCCGCGGCGGTGCAAAGCTGCCTAGCCATTGTTCTTCAGCAACGAGTTGAACTGGTTGCTGCAGGCGCTGGCCAGCGCCGTGCACATATGCATCTTGCTGAAGTAGGTCATGGAGTCGTTGCTGAACCTGACGATCTCCATCTGCGCGCGACCGAATTCGACGGCAGCGGTCTGCGGGTCGCCCAGGTCCGCAGCCGGCACCATGCGGTGGGCCATCAGCTCGCTGGCCCCGGGGCGTTGGCCGAAGAACTGGTCGGCGGCGCTGGACAGCGATTGCAGTGAGCCGGTGCCGCCGGCCTGGGGGCGGACCATGTAGCCGGCGAAATGCTGGGCTTCGGCCGGATCGATCGCGGCCGGCGCCGTGGCGCTGGACTGGACCGCAACGGCCATGGCATCAACGGGTTGGACCATGATGACCTCGCTGGGGTGAAAGGGATGAAGAAGAAGTGCCGCCCCGGCGCCGGGGCACAGATGAAATGCCGCCCCGGCGCCGGGGCGGCGACAAGCGGAAGGTCAGACCTTCTGCGACTGCTGGCGAACGTCGCTGGCCGCCTGCAGGACCGTGTTGGTCTGCTGGGCGTTGGCCGACGTGATGGCCGCGGTGCGCTGGGCGCTCTGCGACGTCACGGTGCTGAAGATGGTCAGCTGCTTGTTCTGTTCCAGGATTGCCTTGCTGTCCAGTCCGGACTCGGGTGCGGCTACGGCCATGGTTTGACTCCTAACGTCAAAGGTTGATGACATGACAAAAATCGCCCCCGCCCTCATGGACGGAGGCATTCCGCACGAAGGCCAGGCCTCCGGTGCGAAATCCTGTGGTGCTCATCGCGCGCCCTCCCTGCCTGGTGACACCACCAGGCCATCGGCCTCGATGCGCTTGAGTTCGGCGCCCGACTTGAGCACCGCCCCCTCGTAGTAGCGGTTGCCATTGGCGAGCTGGATGTAGCTCATGCCACTGGCGTCCTGCGTGATGCTGACCATGCGCGACGGCAGCACGCTCTGCCACGCGTCCCACTGCGCGCGCTGCTGCTCACCCGCGTGGTCGACCTGGGGCCGCGGCCRCAGCTTCACCTGGTCGGACACCAGCACCGCCGGGTGCAGGTCGTCGGCCAGGCGACGGATCTTCTGGCGCACCGATTCGTCCTCGGTCGCGCCGGCCACCACCAGCCGGCCCTGGCCCGCGTAGCTCATCGAGATGCCGGGGTCGCTCACGTAGCGGCGCGCCTGCTCGACGATGTCCTCGGCCGCGTGCACGCTGGTGCTGACCTGCCGGCCAAAAGGCGCCATGGTCTCGGCCAGCGCCTGCTTGCGCTGGCGCGACTCGACATAGCCGCGCACGTTGAAACGGCCGCCGGCGACCGCGACCACTTCGACCTCGGGGAAGGGCTTCAGCGCCTTCTCCACCTCGGCCAGGTCGACCGTGGCGGCTCGGGTCGAACTGCCCGCACTGCCGGCCCAGGCCAGCACGCCGGCCGCCCCGCCGACCGCCAGCACCACCACCGCCACGCTCAGCCAGGGCGAGCCCCGGCGCGCAGGCGCCTGCAGCAGGGCGGCGGGCGGCGCGTCGCCGGGCATGATGCTTTCAGCCCACTTGGACGCCGGGTCGTCGTGCTCGGGCGCGGGATAGCTGCGGTCGACCTGGAAGTCGATGCTGCCGACCGACACCACGTCGCCTGCCACCACGCCCTTGCGCTGGGCCTGCACATCCTGGCCGTTGAGCCTCACGGCGGCCGCGCCGACCTTCTGCAGCGACATCGCCAGTTCGCCCACCGTGAACACCAGGTGGCGCGGCAGCACGTCGCTGCCGGGCAGCATGACCTCGCACTCACCCGAAGCGCCCAGCGTGTTGACGCCCTGCTTGAGCGCGATGGTGCGGCCCTTGACCGCGCCACTGAGGAAGCGCAGGCACCAGCCCGGCACGGCGGCCGTGGTGGTGGTGTGGGCCCGCGCGTTCATTGCGTGGGCTCCTGCTGGACCGGCAGYGGCGGCTTGCTGCCGGGTGTGACGAGGCGCGGCGTCAGCAGGTAGAAGCGCTCCATGTTGTTCTGCTTCTTCTCGCTGTACTGGAACAGCTTGCCCAGCACCGGGATGCTGGACAGCAGCGGCACGCCCGAGGTCGCGTTGGCCTTCTCCTCCGAGGTGTAGCCGGCGATCAGCAGGCTGGTGCCTTCGTCCACCAGTGCCTGGGTGTTGACGGTGCGCCGCCGCACGACGGGGATGCGGTCGACGGTGCTGCTGCTGACGTCGCCGTCCTCGATGTCGATGGACATCAGCACGCCGCGGCCCTCCTTGTCGTCGATGATCAAGGGCGTCACGCGCACCGCGGTGCCGGCCGTGACGCTGTACAGGCTCGAATCCTGAAAGCCGTCGACCCGCACATAGAACTCGCTGAGGTTCTCCAGCACCGCCTCGTTGTTGTCCAGCGTCAGCACCTTGGGCCGCGCGATGAAGTTGGCATTGCCCTTCTGGGCCAGCGCGCTGACGCGGGTCAGCAGGTAGTTGCGCAGGTCGTTGCCGATGGAGGCGGTGAACAGCGCGCCCAGCGGCGTGCTGGGGTTGCCCTGCGGGTTGACGGTGACGACCTGACCGGCCTCGGAGTTGGCGTTGCCGAAGGTCAGCGGCGGCAGGTTGCCGCGGCCGATCTGCAGGTCGCCGTGGCGGGCGTGCAGCCGCCAGTCCACGCCCAGGCTGTYCAGCKTGTYGSYGCTGATGTCCATGATCGTGACCTCGATCTCGATCAGGCGCGGCCGCACGTCCATGGTCTGGATCAGCTTCTCGTAGCGCGCCATGCGCTCGGGCGTGTCGCGCACCAGCACCGCATTGAGCCGCGTGTCGGGCTGGAACTGCGGCAGTTCGCCGCTGGAGAACTCGGGGCCACCGCCGTCGCCCTCGTCCTCGGTCGCGCTGCTGCCCTCGCTGGACAGCTTGGCCACGCCGGCGTCGGCGCTGACGCCGAGCTTGGTGCGCCGCACCGGCCCGGTCACGGCCGAGGGTGCCGCTCCGCGCGCCGCCCCGGTGCGGCCATACAGATTGCGCAGCACGGTCGCCACGCCAGGAATGGACACCTGCTTGCCGGCGCGATTCATCTTGAAGTCGGCGGCCCAGGCATAGCGCAGCGGGAACACCTGTACCTCGGCACGGTCGTCGCGTGCCGCGCGCTGGTCGATCAGCCGCACCGTCTGGCGCACCAGTTCCACATAGCGCTTGGGACCCGAGACGTAGACGTTGCCATCCGCCTCGCTGATCTGCAGCGGATAGCGGGCGTCGGCAATCTTGAGCCGGGCCAGCGTGTCGGCGATGCGCTGCGCGTTCTTGCCGGCGATGGTGAACACCTCGCTGCGCGTGTCGGTGGCGGGGTCGACAAACAGAAAGGCACCGTCGTAATACCAGGTCAACCCGTTGGCCGCGCAGATATTGCTCAGCACCATCTGCACCGCACCGGGCTGGCTGCCGGTGATGGCGAAGCGGCCGCTGATGGTGCCGCCGACCTTGCCGTCGATGACCGCCGTGACGCCCTGCGACGCCGCCAGCTCGCGCAGGAAGTCGCCTACCGGCTTCTCGTTGGCTTCCATGCGGAAGGGCCGGCCGTTGCGCGGCAGGTCGGCCGCCCTGGCGGGGCTGGCCAGCAATGCCGCGACCAGGCCGGCGCAAAACAGGAGGTAGACGAAGCGCAGCATCAGCTCAGCGAAGTCAGGGTTTGGAAAGCGCGCTCGGCGAAGCGCAGCACATCGCGGCCGAGCCAGCCGGCCGTCACCACGAGGGCGATCAGCACTGCAATCAGGCGCACCGACTGGCCGATGCTCTGGTCCTGGATCTGCGTGACCGCCTGCAGCACGGCCACGACCAGCGAGGTCAGCGTGGACACCAGCACCATGGGCAGCGAGACCATCAGCACGATCAGCAGTCCTTCGCGCGTGATGTCGAGGATGCTCTGAGGGGTCATTGATGCACCCTTCGGCCTGCGGCCTTGCCTGGCCGCTGCATCGGCCAGGCGTTCGCCAGGCTTGGAATGCCCATCGGGCATCCCAAGTCCGGGCTCACTCCCGCCGAGCGGGAGCGAACTTGCTTGGGGCGGCCCAGCGCGGCGTTCATGCCGCCTCCGCGATCGGGGTGAGGGCCTGCGGCTGCGGGTTGCTGACCCAGCCCACCGGCTGCAATGCGACGTCCTCGTCGACCTCCTGGTAGGACAGCACCGCCAGCTGGGGCGCCACCGGCTCGATCAGCGTCTTGATGTAGCGCCGCGTGTCGGACGACACGATGGCCACCACGCGCTGCTGGGCGCCACCGAGGATGCGGCGCACCTGTTCGCGCACGTCCTGCGCCACCGCGGGATCGAGCAGCAGCAGGTTGCCGCGCGGCGAGCGCTCGATGGCGGCCTGCACGCGGTCGATCAGGCTGGACTCGAACAGGATGGCGTGCAACTCGCGCCGCGCGCCGACGTGGCGGCTGGTGATGAAGCGGCCGAGATCGATGCGCACCAGCTCCGTCAGCGCGACGACGTCGGGCTCGGTCGGCGCCCAGATCGCCAGGCTCTCGAAGATGGCATGCAGGTTGCGGATGGGCACGTTCTCCTGCAGCAGCCGGCGCAGCACCTCGGCCAGGCGCTGCAGCGGGACGGCGCGCGCCACTTCCGCCGCCAGCTCGGGCACCTCGCGCTGTGCCGCGTGCAGCAGACGCTGCACCTCCTGCAGGCCGATCAGCTGGGCGATGTGGCGGCGCACCGCATGGTCCACATGCAGGCCCAGCACGTCTTCGCAAGTCCAGCTGCGGATCGCCGCCGGGGCGGTATCGACCCATACGACGCGGGGAAACGGCCCAAAGGGCTCCGCCACCTCGGCGCCCGCCGGCGGCGTGACGGCTTCGGCCGCGTCGAGCAGCCAGTGTCCCGGCCGCAGCGCTCCCTGGGAGACCACGACGTCCTGCACCAGCACCTGGTACTGGTTCTCGCCCAGGCCGCTGCCCCAGCCGACCTGCACGCGCGGGAACACCGGCCCCAGGTCGCTCTCGACGCGGGCCTTGGCCGCAGCCATGCGCTGGTCCAGCGCGGGGCGGTCCAGGCGCCCACGCAGGCCGGTGGACAGGCGCAGCTCCAGCGGTGCGGCGATGGCGCCCTGCACCACTTCGCCACCGTCGTCGTCCGCGTCGCTATAGGACATCCAGGCCGGCGTGCGGCGGCTGTCGAGCAGCCGGCGCGTCATCAGGCCGGCCCCCAGCACCACCAACGCCAGCGTGCCGAAGACCCACTTGGGAAAACCGGGCACCAGCAGGAAGCTGGCGGTGGCCAGGCCCGCGATCACCAGCGCGCGGGGATGGGCCATCAACTGGCGAGTGATCTGGTTGGCCAACTGGCCCCCGTGCGGCTCGCCGTCGGCCGACACGCGGGTGATGACCACGCCTGAGGCGATGGACACCAGCAGCGACGGGATCTGCGACACCATGCCGTCGCCCACCGTGAGGATGGCGTAGCGCTGCAGCGCGCCGCCGATGCTCATGTCGTGCATCAGCGTGCCGATGGCCAGGCCGGCGAGGATGTTGACCAGCGCGATGACGATGCCGGCGATGGCGTCGCCCTTGACGAACTTCATCGCGCCGTCCATTGCGCCGTGCAACGAGCATTCCTGCTCCAGTTGCTGGCGGCGCTTTTGCGCCTGCACCGACGACAGCACGCCGGCGCGCACGTCGGCGTCGATGCTCATCTGCTTGCCGGGCATGGCGTCCAGTGCGAAGCGTGCCGCCACCTCGGCCACCCGCTCCGAGCCCTTGGCGACGACGATGAACTGCACGATGGCGATGATCAGGAACACCACGCCGCCGACCACGACGTTGTTGCCGACGATCAGCTTGCCGAAGGTGTCGATGATGTGACCCGCATTGGCGTGCAGCAGGATGAGCTTGGTCGATGCGATGTTCAGCGCCAGCCGGAACAGCGTCGTGAACAGCAGCAGCGACGGGAAGGTGGACAGCGACAGCGCCGACGGCACATACATCGCCACGATGAGCAGAGTCAGGCTCATCGACAGGTTGGCGGCGATCAGGAAGTCCAGCAACGGCGTGGGCAGCGGCAGCACGAACAGCGCGACGATGGCCACCAGCATGCCGGCCAGCAGCAGGTCGTTGTGGCGGCCCGCGCTGGCGATCAGGTCCTTCATGCCGCCGCGTCGCGGCAGGTGTCTTTGCAGTGCGTTCGATGCGGGGTCGGCCATGCGAAGCACTCTATGGCGTGACTTTTTTACGCACCACTACGAGTCCCCGTAGCGCCCCGCCGTTATGCGCGGTGCTACGAATTCACGTAGTTCCTCCCAGCTCCGCGGATGGCTACGCTCGCCGCGTGCTGATGCCTACCGCCGTGATCGATCTGAGCGAGGTGAGCGCGTTGACGCGCTTGCCGGCGCCCGCCTGCCTGGCTCTCAATCGTCTCTACGACCGCCGCGCGCCGCCCATCGAGCTGACGCTACGGGACGCGAGGCATCGCCTGCAGTGGCATTTCGGCAGCATCCAGGATTTCACTGGATTTGGCCGTTATCGATTCCGCCTCGGCCCTCACACGGGCTGGCTGATGCTGGATTCCCCCGCGCAGGCCGCACTGCTGCAGGAGCGCAGCCATGCCCTGCTGCCAGCCGAGTTGCGCTACGTGCTGCTGGCCGATGCACTGCAGTCGGTGGCCACCGCACTGGAGGCCACGCTGCGCCTGCATTTCGAATGGTCGCCCGGCGAGCCCGATGAGGACGCCGAGTCACTGTTGCCGCCGGAGTCCGCCGTCTGCTTCACGGTAGCCGCCGACGACCAGCCCTGGCCCTGGCAGGGCCTGCTGCTGTTCCAGGACCCATCGGCACTCGACAAGCTGGTGCCGCCTTTGCCGGCTGCCTCGGCCGGCCCTTTGGGCAGCGGCTTCGACGGCCTGCGCGTGCCGCTGGCATTCCGCATCGGCGCCAGCGTGCTGAGCCTGGCCGAAGTGCGCGGCATCCGGCCGGGCGACATCGTCAGCGTCGAACACTGGACCGCCGCCGGCGCGGGCCTGGTCGTGCAGGCCGAACTGGGTGGTCCTGCAGGCCGGCAACTCATCGCGCGGGCCGAGGGCTCGCGCATCACCGTCACGCAATGGAGAGACCTTTCGATGAAACGAGATGAGCTTGCCCCCGGCACTGAGGGCGACGACGCGACGGGCCTGCCGCTGGACCGACTCGATGCGCTGGAAGTGGCGCTGCGCTTCGAGGTGGGTCATCTGAGCCTGTCGCTCGGCGAGCTGAGGAATATCGGCTCCGGCCATGTGTTCGATCTGACGCAGCCGCTGAACCGCAGCCCGGTGCGCATCCTGGCTCATGGCAACGTGCTGGGCAAAGGCTTCCTGGTGGCGGTGGGCGAGCGCCTGGGCGTGCGAGTCTCGGAGTTCGCGCCGACCGAGCTGAAGACCTGACGATGAACACCACCGGCATGCCCGAGCCCATGACGCTCGTGGCGCTGATCCTCGCCTTCGGGGTGGCGCCCTTCGTCGCGATGATGGTGACCAGCTATACCAAGCTGGTCATCGTCTTTGGCCTGCTGCGCACCGCGCTCGGCCTGCAGCAGACGCCGCCGAACATGGTGCTCAACGGCATCGCCATCATCCTGTCGGTCTACATCATGGCGCCGGTGGGCATGGAGGTGGCCGACGCGCTGCGTCACCGCCAGGCCGGTGCCAGGAGCGAGGGCTGGACTGACGTCGTGATGGTGCTGGACGCCGGCAAGGCGCCGCTCAAGGCCTTCCTGCAAAAGCACACGCATGAGCGTGAGCGCCAGTTTTTCCTGAAGTCGGCCGCCGCCATCTGGCCCAAGGAACAGGCCGACAGGCTGCAGGCCGACGACTTTCTGGTGATGGTTCCCAGCTTCACGCTCAGCGAGCTGACCCGGGCCTTCCAGATCGGCTTTGTGCTCTACCTGGTGTTCGTCGTGGTCGATCTGATCGTGGCGACGGTGCTGCTGGCGCTGGGCATGTCAATGATCTCGCCGACCACCATTTCGCTGCCGTTCAAATTGCTGTTGTTCGTCATGCTCGACGGGTGGGCCCGCTTGATTCACGGGCTGGTGCTTTCGTATCGATAGCCGTGCGGTAGCACCATGACGCAGATGAGCAATCCGCCAACGACGGTCGTCATCACCATCCCGGAGACGTTCAGCATGCCGAGTGCGAAGGTGAAGCCGCCCAGCAGCACTGTCGCGAGCAGCACGCCGACGATGCCGCCGCGGCCACCTTGGATCGCCACGCCGCCAAGGATGACGATGGTGATGGCGTCCAGCTCCCAACCCAGCGCGAGGTTGGGCCGCGTGCTGCCAATGCGGCCGGTCAGCTGCACGGCCGCCAACGCCGCCATCAGGCCGGCAAGCGTGAAGAGCAACAGCCGGTAGCGCTGCACCGCGATGCCCGAGAAGCGCGCGGCCACGGGGTTGGCGCCAATGGCGTAGATGCGCCGGCCATGGACCGTGCGGTGTTGCAGCAGCATGAACACCACCGCCACGGCCAGCATGACGCCGAACTCGATCGGCACGATCAGCCACGGCCAACCCGCCAGATCCCCCAGCGTACCGTTGCCCCACTGACTCAACCATTCCGGGTAGCCCGTGATGGCCTGGTCGCCCAGCAGCACCAGGGCCAGGCCGCGGTAGAGCGACAGCGTGCCGATGGTGACGACGATGGAGGGCAGCTGCCAGCGCGTGACCAGCCAGCCGTTGAATGCGCCGCACGCGATGCCGCAACCCAGAGCGGCGGCGATCATGCCGGCTGGGCCTGCGCCGGCCTGCATCGCATAGCCCATGGCCAGGGAGCACAGCGCCATCGTCGCGGCGATGGAGAGATCGATCTCGCCCGCGATGATCAGCAGCGCCATGGCCATCGCGATCAAGGCCTTTTCCGACATATTGGTCGTGCTGTCGGCGATGGCGTACGGTGAGGCAAAGCCGTCGATGCCGAGCCCGAAGCCGACGTAGACGGCCACGATCAGTGCCGCCAGCACCCACTCCCAGGAACCCCAGGCTTTCATGCGGCTGGCCTTTCCAGGATCTGCTGCCCCGACCGGCGCTGCGCTCGCGAGTTCAGCATCACCGAAACCAGGATGACGGCGCCGGCAATCGCCTGCTGCCAGAACGGCGAGACGTGGATCACGGGCAGGGCCGCATTGATGACGCCGATGAACAGCACGCCCAGCAGCGCGCCGCCGACCGTGCCGACGCCACCTGCGATGCTGACACCGCCGATGACGCAGGCCGCGATCACCGTGAGCTCGAAACCAGCGGCGAGTTCGGTGAAAGCAATGGCATAGCGGCCGACCCAGAGCAAGCCGGCGAGCCCGGCCAGCGCGCCAGACAGCGTGTAGGCCATGCGGAYGCGCTGCGGCACCGGGATGCCCACGACCCGCGCAGCAGCCGGGTTGCCGCCGCAGGCGTAGAGGTCACGCCCTTCCCGGCGCCAGCGCAGCAGCCACCACCCCAATACAGCGACGGCGGCGGCGATCCACACCAGCAGCGGCAAGCCCAGCAGCTCCGCGCGAGGCAGGGCCTTGATGGACGCATGGATGTCCTGGTCGTTGACCCAGGCGCCGCCGCTGACCAGGAAGATGGCGCCGCGATAGACCGACATGGTGCCCAAGGTGACGACGATGGGCGGCAGGTCGAAGCGCGTGATCAGCCAGCCATTGAGGGCGCCCTGCGCCGCGCCCAGCGCCAGCGCAAGCAGGATCAACACCGGCGCGCCGGCACCCGGAAAGAGCTTGCCGAACAGCGCCACCAGCATGCCCGTCAAGGCCAGGTTGGACGCCACGGACAAGTCGATGCCGCGCGTGAGCAGAACCGGCATTTGGCCGATGACGAGGATGGCCAGCAGGGCCGAATCGTTGGCGATATCCAGTGCATTGCGCGGCGTGAGGAAGACGGGCGACCGCAAGCCCACCGCCAACGTGATGGCCACGATGACGGCGGCCAGCGCCAAATCGCGCCAATTCATGCGACGCGTCATGCGGCGTTCCTGCTCAGGCCCGAAGCCGCAGCCACGACAGTTTCTGCATCCACCTCGCCACGCCGGAACTCGGCGACTTGCCGGCCACGCTTCATGACGACCACGCGGTGGGCCAGGTGCATCACCTCGGGCAGTTCGGACGACACCAGGATGACCGCCAGCCCCTGCGCCACCATCTCCGCGACCAGTTGATAAACCGCCTGCTTGGCGCCGACGTCGATGCCCTTGGTGGGTTCGTCCAGGATGACGATGCGCGGGGCCAGCCCCAACCACTTGCCGATGACGACCTTCTGCTGGTTGCCACCGGAGAGGCCGGACAGCGGCGTGTCCTGGCTGGCGGTCTTGATGTTCAGTCGTTCGATCAGCCGCTGCGCCCAGGCGCTTTCGCGCACGGCGGACAGCCAGGGCCCGCGCGAGACCTGGCCCTTCACGGCATGGCTGGACCCCGCCAGCGCGGCCAGGCTGAGGTTGTGCCGCACCGAGAAATCGAGAATGCCGCCCTGGCGCTGACGCTCCTCGGGCACATAGGCCAACCCCAGTGCGATGGCATCGGCCGGATCACGGATGAGCCGCTCCTGCCCGTCAATGGCGATGCGGCCGCGAGCCAGCGGCTTCAGGCCCATCAAGGCCATCATGACTTCGCTGCGGCCCGCGCCGACCAGGCCGTAGAAGCCCAGGATCTCGCCACGCCGCAGCGCAAAGCTGATTCCGTCGAACTCGGTCGGGTGACTGAGGTCGCGCGCCTCCAGCACGATCGCGCCGGGTTGCGTGTCCACGCGCGGGTACACCTGCTCGATGCTGCGGCCGGCCATCAGGCGCAGCAGCTCGGGCTCGCTGGCCTCTTTCATGCGGCCACTGCCGACCGAGGCGCCATCCCGCAGCACCACGTAGTTGTCGCAGACCGCGAACAGCTCATCGAACTTGTGCGAGATGAACAGCACCGCCACGCCGCGAGCCAGCAGCCCGCGCACGAGGCCGTAGAAATCGCGAATCTCGGCCTGCGACAGCGCGGCGGTGGGTTCGTCCAGGATGACGACGCGGGCTCGGTGCGACAGCGCCCGCGCGATCTCGATCAAGTGCCTTTGCGCCAGGCTGAGCTGGCTGACCGGCACCGTGGCGTCAAAGCCCGCGCCCACCTCGTCAAGCACCTCCTGCGCCAGCCGATTCATCGTCGCCCAGTCCACGACATGCAGCCCCCTCGGGCCCCGCATGGGCTGGCGGCCGATGAAGATGTTCTCGGCCGCCGTCAGCTCCTCGAACATCACCGTTTCCTGGTGCACGGCGACGATGCCGACGGCCTGGGCGGCGTGCGTGTCGTGCAGGCACAGCGGCTGACCGTCCAGCCACAGTTCGCCTTCGTCGGGCTGATGAACGCCGGTGAGGATCTTGACCAGCGTCGACTTGCCCGCGCCGTTCTCACCAATCACGGCAAGCGCCTGGCCCGGCCTCAGGTCAAGATCCACCCCGCGCAGCGCATGCGTCGGCCCGAAACGTTTGTGGATGCCCCGCAGGCGGAGCACCACGCCAGGGTCAGAAGAACTTGGCGAACTTGTCGACATTGCCGGCGTCGTAGGTGAACGGTTCGGCCATCACTGCTTCGGTGTTCGCGTCCAGCGTGACCGTGCCGACGCGGCCCACGCCGATCTTCGCGCCCGCGCTCGCCGTCGCCTTGCCGGTGACGAGGCCGTGGGCGATATAGACCGC
The DNA here is from genome assembly GCF_054049335.1 of Roseateles sp. P5_E1. NCBI lineage: Bacteria > Pseudomonadati > Pseudomonadota > Betaproteobacteria > Burkholderiales > Sphaerotilaceae > Roseateles > Roseateles sp. P5_E1. Next base: position 13,678 of record NZ_JBFUMN010000030.1, on the reverse strand, counting down.
CGAGTAGCCCAGGTCGATGGGGTTCCAGATCGCAAAACTCTTCACCGCGCCGCTGCGAACGTGGCCGGCCATTTCCGATGGCAGGCCGAGGCCGGTGACGAAGACCTGGCCCACCCTCTTCTCGTCCTGTACGGCCTTGGCGGCCGCCGCAACGCCGACCGTCGTCGGCGCGACGATGGCCTTGAGGTTGGGGTAGCTCTTCAGCAAACCCTGGGCCTCGCGATAGCTCTTGTCGGTCTGGTCGTCGCCATAGACCACGCTGACTAGCTTCAGGCCCTTGGCCGCGGGCTGGGCCAGCGCCTTCTTCATCTCGGCGATCCAGAGGTTCTGGTTGGTGGCCTGAGCGGTGGCCGACAGCACCGCGATCTCGCCGCTGCTACCGATGGCGTCGGTCGTGAGGGCCACGAGCTTCTGGCCGATCAGCGCATTGGACGAAGGCGCGAGATGCACGAGGCGCCCATCCTTGCGCACCGCCGAATCGAAGGACACGACCTTGATGCCACGTGCCATGGCCTTCTTGAGCACCGGCACCAGCGCGTCGGGATCGTTGGCGGACACGACGATGGCCTTGACGTTCTGCGCAATCAGCGTGTTGATGACCTCGATCTGGCCCTCGGCCGTGGCCTTGGCCGGGCTGGCGAGCACGATCTCCACGCCGCCCAGCGCCTTGGCGGCTTCCTGCGCGCCCTGGTGGGCGGCAATGAAGAAGCCGTTGCCCGAGCTTTTGGCGACAAGGGCGATCTTGTCAGCGGCCAGCGCGCCCTGTGCGGCAAGGCAGAAGGCGGCTGCGGAAACGGCAAGCGTCAGCGTGCGGCGGCTTAGGGTCATGGCGCATTCCTGGAAAGAGGGCTCGAAGGCTGCCGCAGGCTATCCGTTCTTGCCCAGAGAATGTCGGCCCTGGCGCACAACGAGCAAGCTGTTGAGCGAAGTCCCTTGCGCGCGAGCCGCCCTATTGCGGCATCGTCGCCTGCGCGGGCATGGCCTTCCCAGGTGTGCCGCCCTCCCCTTCGAATGGCCGAAGGCGAAACGCCACGCGAACCGGTTCCAGCCGGGTGCGGTACTGCGCATGAGGCTGGCCGACGAAGCTCCAGGAGTTGTCGCCGCCCACGCCCCACTGCGCGCCGTCGATCAGCAGCGTGCCGTGGTCGTGGGGAACGATGTCGCTGCTCTTCCAGGTGCCGGGGGCACGGCGGTAGAGGTCGGTGTAGGGAAACGCGAGCGCGTTGGCCATCAGCAACTGCTGGCCCTCCACCCGCAGGCCGCGGCCCCCGCCGGAGATTTCGAGCCAGCGCACGTCGACCTTGTTGCCGGTGTCCTGCGGCCGCATGTAGTCGTGGTTCTGCTCGGCGATGGCGCCGCGCCACAGGCCGACCGCAGCGCCCGTCTTGCGGTCGACGTAGCTTTCGTGGGGACCGCGGCCGTACCAGGTGACCGTGGTCAGGTCCAGCGGCATGTCGAACCACAGGCCGACCCGCACGGGCGGCGGCAGGTCGCTCTTGAGCGGCGTCAGCACGCCGGCCACATCGACGGAGCCGTCGCCGCGCATGGTGTAGGTGGTCACGAAGCGCGCCGCGCCGGCGCCCAGGCGATGGTCGACGACGACCTCCGCCCCGCCGCCGGGCAGGCGGCGGCTGGCGATGCCCCGGACCTGGCGCTCACGGGTCATCACCTTCCACGGCGCCTGCTGCGCGACCGTGCCAGTCAGCGTGTCGTTGTCGGTCTCGGCACGAACGAAGTTGGGCTGGCCGCCAGTCAACAGCGGCGTTCCTGCCTTGCCGTAGCCGGTCAGCAGGCCGGTCTGGCGATCGAGTGACAGCGTCGCACCCGCGGCCGACAGGACCACGGCGTCGGCACTCTCCTTCAGCTCGACCGTGCCCTTGGCCGGCGGGGCCGATGCGATCACGGGAGGCGTCAGCGCGAACTGCTCCCAGCCGACGACGTAACCTTCCGGCGTCAGCGGCACGGCACCCGCCCTGGCCCTCGCGCGCACCGTGACGAGGTATTCCGCGCCCGGCTTGCGCCGGACGTTGGACAGCGGCAACTGCAACTTCTGCGTGGCCCGCGCCGCGGTCGACAGGCCGGGCAGCGGCCCCGAGGCGACGGCCACGCCGTTCTCCAGCAGCGCCCACTCGAAGGCAAAGCCCGACAGGTCGCGGAAGTCGTGGCGGTTGCGCACGGTCACCGTGGCTGACGCTGGGTCGAAGGCCTCGAACTGAATGGGCGAGTAGACCTTCTGCACTTCGTAGACATGCGGGTTGGGCGTGCGGTCGGGCTGGATCAGGCCGTCGCCGAACTCGATGTCGCCGCCCGGGTTGGGGCCGTACTCGCCGCCATCGCCCCAGTAGCGTCGTCCATCCTTCGTGGTGCGATACATCGACTGGTCCACCCAGTCCCAGATGAAGCCGCCCTGCAGCTTCTCGTACTTGTAGATCGTGTCCCAGTAGTCCTTGAAATTGCCGCCCGAGTTGCCTTGCATGTGGGCGTACTCGCACTGGATCATGGGCTGGGTGCGGGTGGGGTCGGTCGCCCAGTCCACCATCTTCTCGATGTCGTCGTACATCGGCGCGTAGATGTCGACATAGGCGTTGGGCTCATGGCGCCAGTCCACCGTGCCCCAACCCAGGTAGGAGATCAGCCGCGAGGGGTCACGCTGGCGCGCCTGCGCCGCCGCCTTCTCGAAGTTGGGGCCGAGGCCTGCCTCGTTGCCGAGGGACCAGAAGATCACCGACGGGTGGTTCTTGTCGCGTTCCACCATGTTCAGCACACGGCTGACGTGCGCGCCTTCCCAGGCCGGGTCGAAGCCGAGCTGGATCTTGGCCCTCAGTTCCGGATGCTGGTGCCCGTAGCCCATGTAGGCATGGCTCTCGATGTTGGCCTCGTCCATGACGTAGAGGCCGTATTCGTCGGCCAGCGCGTACCAGAGCTCGGCATTCGGGTAATGAGACGTCCGCACCGCGTTGATGTTGTTGCGCTTCATCAGCTCGATGTCGCGGCGCATCGACGCTTCCGACATCACGTGGAAGGTCTCGGGATCGTGCTCGTGGCGATTGACGCCGCGGATGACGATGGGCCGGCCGTTGACCATGACCAGGCCCTTGCTGATCTCGACCGTGCGAAAGCCGATGCGCTGCGGCGTCGCCTGGATGAGCCGGCCGTCGGCGTCGAGCACCTCGACCAGCAGCGTGTAGAGGTTGGGCGTCTCGGCCGTCCAGGGGCGAACGCCCGGCACGGGGGCGGACAGCGTCTCGGTGCGGGCCGCACCGGCCGCGACGGCAGCGGTCCGCGTCAGCACGACCTTGTCGCCCTCCAGCAAGCTCATGCGCAGCGTCAGCGGCTGGGTGCGCGCGGTCAGCGCCACGTCGACCGACAGCGCGCCGTCGCGGTAGTCCTTGTCCAGGCCGGCATGGACGAACAGGTCGGTCAGCCGTGTCCTCGGCACGGCCTTCAGGTAGACCGAGCGCTCGATGCCCGAGACCCGCCAGAAGTCCTGGTCTTCCAGGTAGGACCCGTCGGACCAGCGATGGATCTGCATGGCGACAACGTTCTTCTGCCCCGGCTTCAGCAGCGCCGTGATGTCGAACTCGCTGGGCAGCTTGGAATCCTCCGAGTACCCCGCCTCGACGCCGTTCACCCAGACCCGGTAGGCCGAGCCGGCCGCACCGATATGCAGGATGACGTCCTGCGCCGACCAGTTCGCCGGCACCTCGAAGCTGCGCCGATACGAGCCCACCGGGTTGGTGGCGTGCGGGATCAGCGGCCGGTTGGCCGGGAAGGGATAGGTGATGTTGTTGTAGCGGGCCTGGTCGTAGCCCTCGGCCTGCCACATGGCCGGCACCTTGATGGTCTTCCAGCCCGAGATGTCGTAGCCGGGCTTCTCGAAGCCGCTGGGCACGTCGTCGGACGACGGCGAGAAGCTGAACGACCAGAGGCCGTCCAGCGTCTGGTAGCGGGTCGACCGCGCGGGGTTGCCGGCCAGCGCCGCTTCGCGGCTCTCGAACGGGAAGTGGGTCGCCGCGGCCGGCAGCTTGCCGCGCGCGTAGACCGCCGGATTCTCCCAGTCCGGCCGCGACGCGTCGACCTGCACTGCCTGCACCTGCGGTGCCTGGGCGCGCGCCGCACCGCCCAACGTGACGCCCAGCAACGCCACGCTCACACCGGCGATCAGTCTCAGCTGCATGTGTATTTCCATCATCAAAGCTCGTTGATTTCCTTGTGGCGCGGCACCAGCGCCTTCATGGCGGCCCAGGCGGCCAGGTAGGCCAGCGCGCAGATGGAGAACATGATCATGTAGCCGGTGGACAGGTCGCCGCGCGCGCCGTAGGCGTCGAAGATCCAGCCGCCGAGCTTGGACACGGCCACGCCGCCCAGGCCGCCGGCCATGCCGCCGATGCCGACGACCGAGCCGATGGCCCGCTTGGGGAACATGTCCGAGACGGTGGTGAAGAGGTTGGCCGACCAGGCCTGGTGGGCCGACGCGCCGATGCCGATCAGCAGCACGGGAAGCCAGTAGCTGATGGAGCCCAGCGGCTGGGCCAGCAGCACCACCAGCGGGAAGAAGGCGATCACCAGCATCGCCCGCATGCGGCCGTCATAGGGCTTGTAGCCACGCTCCATGAAGTAGGTCGGGAACCAGCCGCCGCCGATGCTGCCGATCATGGTCATGCTGTAGAGGACGGTGAGCGGCAGCGCGATGTCCGTCGTGCTCATGCCGTACTGGCCGGTGAGGTATTTGGGCAGCCAGAACAGGTAGAACCACCAGACGCCGTCGGTCAGGAATTTGCCGACGACGAAGGCCCAGGTCTGGCGGTGCGCGAGCAGCCGGAACCACGGCACCTTGGCGCCCTCCACGGCAGGCGCGGTGGCCTCACGGTCGCTGTTGATGTAGGCCAGCTCGGCCGCACCCAGCCGGCGCTGACGGGACGGCGCGTCGTAGAAGGTGAGCCACAACGCGACCCACAGGAAGCCGATGGCGCCGATGGCGATGAAGGCCATCTGCCAGCCCCAGGTGACGGCGATCCACGGCACGGTCAGCGGCGCCAGGATGGCGCCGACGTTGGCTCCCGAATTGAAGATGCCGGTGGCGAATGACCGCTCCTTCTTGGGGAAGTATTCGGCGGTCGCCTTGATGGCCGCAGGGAAGTTCCCGGCCTCACCAAGGGCCAGCACGGCGCGCGACACCATGAAGCCCGCCACCGACACCGGCAGCCCGACACCAAGGGCCACCAGCATGCCGCCAATGGGCACGGAGAGGGCATGCATCATGGCGCCGAGCGACCAGACGACCACGGCGATGGCGAAGGCGCGCTGGGTGCCGATCGCGTCGATGAACCGGCCCGCGAAAAGCATCGAGATCGCGTAGCCGAACTGGAACACCGCGGTGATGTTGGCGTAGTCCGTGTTGGACCAGCCGAACTCCTTGGACAGGGCCGGCGCCAGCAGGCTCAGGACCTGGCGGTCCAGGTAGTTGACGGTGGTGGCGAAGAACAGCAGCGCACAGATGGTCCATCTGTACTTGCCGATGACTTGCGGGTTCATGTTCAGTCCTCTGTTCACTCAGCAACCAGTTTGTCACCGACGAACACGCGGTAGCGGCGGATTCGGCCGGTGACGCCGTCCGGCCCCTGGCGAGGTGTGTAGCGCAGGCCGGCGATGTCGGCCGGCGCGCCGAGGTCGATGATGAGGCGCGGCGGACCGGAGGGACGGACGGTACCGCTGTAGGCCGTGTGCCAATAGTCAGTCGCCTGACCGTTGATGGCATTCAGCGCGCCGCCGTCTTCCTTGCGCGCCTCCTCGCTGCTGGCGTAGGCGATGGTCCAGGCCGTCTGGTTCAGCGGCTTGCCCTGCGCGTCGAGCAGCGCCAACTCGGCGATGGCCGCATGGGGCTTGCCGTCGAAGCTGTCGAGCACCTCGATGCAGAGCTGGYGGCCGCGGGCGGGCTCGGCAAAGCGCACGTCCTGCGTGGCCGGGCCGCTGGCGAACTGCCCGGCATGCACCGGCGTCAACCCAGCCAAGCGTGGGCGCGCCTTGCTGGGCGGCCGCGCCAGGTCGAGCTCCGGCCGCAGTTGGTCGAGCACGGGCGCGGTCTTGCCTTCGATGCGGTTGACACGCGGCCCGGTCAGGTCCAGCACCACGACCTCGTTGCGGCCGGCCTTGATCCAAGGCCCCGGCAGATACATCGTCTGCGTCGGGCCGATGCTCCAGTAGCGCCCCAGGCAGCGGCCGTTGATCCAGACGATGCCCTGGCCCCAGCTCGACATGTCCAGGAAGGTATCGGCCGCTGCCATCGCTTCGAAGCTGCCGCGCCAGAAGGCGGGGCCGGCCAATCGTTTGGACTGCCAGCGCAGCGGCGGCAGGTCGCCGTCGGCGCCAAAGTCGATGGCGCGGATCTCCCAGCCCTTGAGTTCCTGCGTCTCGGTCTTCGACGTGCGCAACATGACCGGGCCCTGCAGGCCCTTGCGGTCGTGGACCTCCATGCCGAAGTTCACGCGGGCAATCGTGTACAGCAGGATCTCGACCATGGTGTCGCGGCTGCGCGCGGGGATGTCGACGCTGAAGCGGCGGTAGCGCGTGTCCATCGTGCCGGCCAGGCGGCCGCCGACGAAGACCCAGGCCAGGTCGCGCGCGTTCGCGGCCTCCAGCTTACCGGCGGGGCCGGCCGGCAGCGTGACGCGATAGGCAACCAGCCCGCGGCTGATGTCGTAGTGCTCGATGTTCCTGGGCGACTCGGCGGCAATCGCTTGCGCCGGCAGATTGGCGAACACCGGCGCCGTCTCGGTGAGGGTGAACGAAGGGATCGCCATCACCGGCAGCCGGGCCGGCGGGTCGGGCAGCACCTCGCCCGGCTTCAGGTGCTTGGCAAGGCAGTCGCGGTAAGTGCGGAACTTGTCGCCCACCCAGCCTGCCTCGCCGATGGGCGCGTCGTAGTCATAGCTCGTCGTGTCGGGGCGGAAGGGCCGGTCACAGCCACCCCAGAGGCCAAACGTCGTGCCGCCATGGGCCATGTAGAGGCTGAACGAGCCGTTGGCGTTCAGCATCGCGTCGATGTCCTGCACGGCGCGGGCGTTGTCGCCGCGGCGGTGGGGGGCGCCCCAGGTGTCGAACCAGCCGGAGTAGTACTCGCCGCACATCAGCGGCCCCTTCTGCAAGGCGGCCAGCGCCTTGAAGCCGGTCGCTGGGTCGCTGCCGAAGTTGGCCACGTTGAACAGCTCCGGGATGTGCGTCTTGCCGAGCGCGTTGGTCGGGTTGCACTGGAACAGCGGCACGTCAAAGCCACCGTCCAGCACGGCCTGGCGCATCACGCGCATGTAGTCCTTGTCGTCGTTCAGGAAGCCGTACTCGTTCTCCACCTGCACCATCAGGATGGGGCCGCCCTGGCTGACCTGCATCGGTGCCAGCACGCGGCCGACCTCCCTGAACCAGCGCCGCACCGGTTGCACGAAGGCGTCGTCGCGGCTGCGCAGGAAGGCATCACCGGGGTGCTTGAGCAGCCACCACGGCAGGCCGCCCATCTCCCATTCGGCACAGGCGTAGGGGCCGGGGCGCAGGATGACCCACAGGCCCTCGGCCTGTGCCTGCCTGCAGAACTCAGCCGCGTCGCGCTGGCCTTCCCATTGGTACTGGCCTTCGCGCCATTCGTGGAAGTTCCAGAACAGGTAGGCGCACACCGTGTTCATGCCCATGGCCTTGATGGCTTGCAGGCGGTGCTTCCAGTACTCGCGCGGCACGCGGGCGAAATGCATCTCGCCGCAGCGGATCTGCAGCGGCTTGCCGTCGAGCAGGAAGTCGCTCTCGCCGATGGCAAAGCGCGGTGCTTCTGCCTTGGCCGCGCTGGCAGGCGAAGCGTTCAGCAGCAGCGTCGCGCCGGAGGCGGCAGCGCCGAGCAGTCGACGACGGGGAAGAAGAACAGTCATGAGGGGTCCTGATTTCTTGTACGGCTGGCCTGAACAAAAAAACCCTGCCTCGCAGAGACAGGGTGAAAGGCGTGCGCCCGGGCACCGCCTGGAGAACTCTGCTGGCTTGCTAGAACGCCACCCGCACACCCACGTTGAAGCGGCGGCCGACGTCCTCCAAGGTCAGGAACTGCGACTCGTTGTTCGCGTATTCGTGCATGCGTTCGTTGTTCAGATTGATCGCGTCGGCATACAGCGAAACCGTCGGCGTGACGTTGTAGCGCACGCTGGCATCGGCCTGCCCATAGGCCGCGCGGGTGCGCGGCAAGGTGCTGCCGCCGCCGCAGTCGACGGAGAAGTGGTTGCGCCAGTTGTAGCTCAGCCGCGCCTGGAAGCGGCTGTCCTCATAGAACACCGAGCCGTTGTACGACTGCTTGGACAGGCCGGGATAGCCACAGCTGGCGACGCCGCCTTCCCGCGTGGCATTCGCATCCACATAGGTGAAGTTGGCCGCCACGCCGAAGCCCTGCAGCAGCCCGTTGTTGGCGTCGAAGGCGTATTGCCCGGCCAGCTCCAGCCCTTTGATCTTGCCTTGTTGCCCGTTGCGGATGCGGGTGTCGTGCGCGATCTCGGGGAACTGCGGCAATTGGATGTCGATCAGCCGGGATTCGAGAAAGTCGGTGACCTTCTTTTGGAAGACCGCCGCGCTGACGTAGTTGGTCTTGGACAGATACCACTCCAGCGACGCGTCCAGGTTGGTCGAGCGCATCGGCTTGAGATAGGGGTTGCCGCCGCCGGTCTGCACGTCCCCAAAACGGCCACCGTACCAGTTGCTCACGCCCATCTGGTTCAGCGTCGGGCGCGTCAGTGTCTTGGAGGCCGCCAGGCGCAGCACGAGGTCGCGAGTCAGGTCGAGTTTGAGGTTGGCAGAGGGCAGCAGGTTGTTGTAGCTGTTCTCGACCGAGTTCACGCTGTCGAGGCCGTAGTTCAGGATGTAGGTCGTGTCGTTGGGGCTCTTGACGGCCGACAGCAGCACCCGGCTGATGCCGATCGACGTGGAGTTCACGTGCACATACCGCGCGCCCACATTGCCCGACCAGCCGTCGCCCTCCCACTTGCTGTCGACAAAGAGACTGGACACCTTCTCCTTGACGGCCCACATCGACGGCCTGGTGTAGTCGATGGCCATCGGGCCGTTGGGGTACTTGGTCTTGTCGCCGTAGAGCGCCGGATCGTTGGACTGCGCGATCAGCGACGGCTGGTTCAGGTAGGCCATGTAGGCGTAGGGGTCGAACCTGAGGAAGGTCGACGGCATCGCGCCTTCCGCGCCCAGGATGTTGTCGAGCTTGCTCACCGTGAACAGCGAGGCCGGCAGCGACACGTGATAGCCGCTGAATGCGTTCCACGAATCGCTGTTCCATTGGGTACGGTCCACCTTGCGGCGCGAGGCCGCGAGGCCGAACTGCAGCCCCTTGAAGTAGCCGATCTCGTGATCCCAGCCCAGATTGACGCGGCCTTCCTTCAGGTCGTCGCCATTGCGGATCTGGCCATAGGCGACGGCGTGGGCACGCACGGCGGCGGGGTCGGAGAGGCTGTCCCCGAAATGGATGGTGGGCGTGCCGTCAAAGGTCAGCGTGTCACCGTTCTTGGGCACCATCCCGGCGACGATCCACATGTCGGGCGTCCCCGAGGTCGTGCGCGACGAGGACAGGTCGGCTTCCAGGTTCCACTCCGGCGCCAGCGCCCACTTGGCATTGCCACCGAAGGCCTTGGTCGTCGACAGCCGGTCGCCGGCCTTGACGATCATGTCGTTGGAGTTCGCTTCGCCGAGCAGCTTGCCGGGGCCGGCAATCTCCGGGTTGTTGGCGAAGAAGGTCGAGCCCGGCCGCAGGAAGCTGGTGATCTGGTTGTCGGCGTTGAACTTGACGCCGAGCTGGGTGGGGTTGTTCCAGTCGCTGACCGCGATGACGTCGTTCTTCTGGTCCAGCCGCGAGTACAGCGCATCGGCCGTGAGCTTGAGCGCCGAGCTCGGGTTGAACTGGACGGTGCCCGCGGCCACCAGGCGCTTGCGGCGCTCGTTTTCCTCCTGGAACCCGAAGCTCTGCGGGATGTAGAGCTTCTTGACCGTCACGTCGGCCATCGTCAGGTTCTTGGAATTCAGGTCGCCGTTGATCAGCGTCACGTCCTTGTAGTTCCACGCGTCGTTGACGGCCTTGGTCTGCTTCGAGGCACGGTCGGTGTACGACAGGGAACCGCTGACGCCGAAGCTGCGGTCGTCGTTCGCGAACGAGTACATCGCGCTCGCGTTGGGCGTCTTCTTCTTGGAGTTGGAATCGTAGGACCCGGACAGGTTCACCACCGCGCTGTGGCCTTTGCGGCCCAACAGCGGCCGCGCCGTTTGAATATCGACCGTGGAGCCAATGCCGCCCTCGGGCAGGAAGGGCTGCGCCGTCTTGTAAACCAGCGCCTTCGAGATGAGATCGGGCGACAGCAGGTCGAACGAGAACTCACGGCCACCGGTATCGCTGGTCATGGTTCGGCCGTTGACGAGCACATTGTTGAACTCCGGCCCCAACCCGCGAACGGAAATATACCGGCCCTCGCCGTTGTTGCGCTGGATCTGCACGCCAGTGACGCGCTGCAGCGATTCGGCGATATTCGTGTCGGGGAATTTACCGGCGTCTTCCGCGGACACCGCGTCGACGACGCCGTCCTGCATGCGCTTGGTCGCGACTGACGATTCCAGCGAGGCCCGGATACCAGTGACGACGACCCGTTCCAGGTCGGGCTTTGCCGTATCTTGCGCATGCACCGGGGATGCTAGCCAAAACTGGCTGATCAAACCGGCAATGACGGTTTTTGCGAAATTCTTTGACCGCATGGTTGTCTCCGTGAGGTGGGTATGTTTGGCAGGCGAAACAAAATGCGTTCGTCTGCCGATTTATTGATACCAATCATTACACCGCTCGCAGTGGATTACACCTGAACAGGTAATGTCGAAAGGCTAGCACCGTTGAATATTCAATTCGTATGCTGTTTCGCCTTTGCCCCATCCAAAGTTCGTATAGCTGGCAATAAACATATAGTACGGAGCGGCGCTTTAGGGCACAGGCTTTCCCGTCGCTCAGGGTTTCGGACGCCATTGCAGCACTCGCACCTTGCTGGTCGGAATGTCAGCGGTGCCCTCCCCGTCCACCTGCTGCACGGTTTGCAGGAACAGGTTCAATTCGCCTCGCTCGCGCCACAACTCCGTGTCAAAACTGGGTTCCCAGGCGCCGGCGGAATCCGCCGTCAGGTTGTGCACGGTCCAACGCCGGGCACTGAAGTCGGCTATGCGGGCGACCGACACCCGACTGCCCCGCTCCTCGTCGCGAAACACCAGCAGCGCCGTGGGCTCACCACCTCCCAGGCTCACCATGATTTGCGGGCGTGACACGGGGATCGCCTTGGTCCCCACGCCGCTGAGCGAGAACGGCGTGCGGCGAAAGTCCAGCTCCAGTTCCCGCCAGGCACCACCGCGGCGGTAGACCACCTGGTACTGCGGCACCGTGCGGCCCGCGCGCCGCCAGTAGCTGGCGACGTAGGGGTTGCCGTCCTGGTCGGCCGACATCGAGGTCTGGTTGATCAGTTCGCTGTTCTGCGGGATGTGCGCGGCGACCTCGGCGCTGGACAGCGTGATGGGCAGCGCGCACGGCCGGCCGTCGGAGGTCTCCCAGCTGCGGCCACCGTCGCGCGAGCGGGCATAGGCCAGGTCGTGGTTGCTGGCGACGTCCGGCGATTCGCGCCAGACCCAGGACAAATGCAGGGTGCCGCGGTGGTCGAGGAAGGCTTGCCAGTAGGCGTTGCGCTTGCCTTCCCCGCTGATCAGGTTGGCGTGCAGCCGCGTCCACGCCTGCGTGGCGACGTCGTAGCGGTTGAGAACCAGGTTGCCCCGGCCCGAACCGCCGTCCCGGTAGAAGAACAGCAGATTGCCGTCCGGCTGGCGATGGAACTCGGGATAGGACACCGAGGCCTCGTCCTGCCCCGTCATCGGCATTTCGGCCGTCATTTCCAGCGCACCGGGCCGCAGGCTGCGCGCGTAGCGCAGCGCACTGTTGTGGTGGTCCCAGGCCAGGTGCAGATAGCCCGCGCCATCGACCATGATGCTGATGCTGTTGTGGGCATCCAGCGCGTTGCCCTGGTAGGGCGTGGTCCTCAGCTCCCAGGCGCCGCTGCCGAGCCGGCGCTTGCCCAGCACCACCCGGGCCTGCGGGTCGTAGAAGGCGATGTACTGCATGTCGCCGTGGGTGACGAGGGAGTTCTTGCGGAACACCACGGCGTTGACGGAGTTGCGCGCCCAACCCTCACCGACGTCGACCACACGCACATCGCCGGCGTGGATATCAGCGGCGCGCGGTGGTGGCGCGGCGCAGCTTACGGCACACGCCGCGGCCATGAGAACGGACAGCGCGTCGAACTTGCGGGCCGAGCGCCGGGCCGCTCCCAAGCCGGCCCGCCTGGGGCGATGTGCTTGCGGCTCAACGCCGCAAGCATCGCCGTCCCCACGGGGGACCGGTTGGGCACGCCCGCGTTCAGCGGCGCGAGACCGGACGAGGGGCATCAGAACCTGCCGCGCAGGCCGATCTTGAAGGTGCGACCGTCGTACTTCGCATAGTCCATGCGGGTCTTGTTGCCCAGGCCGTACTGGCCGGTGGCATCTTCGAAGTAGTCGTAGGCCAGCGTGTTGGACAGGTTCAACCCCTCCACGCGGATCTCCAGCGAGTCGTTGATCTTGTAGCTGACGTTGGCGTCCAGGTAGCCGCGGCCGGCGCGCCAGCGGATCAGGTCATCGCCGTTGTTCTTCGGGTTGTCGCTGTGCAGCGAGCGGCCCTTGTAGTTGTAGGACGTGCGGAATGCGAACGGGCCGTTCTCGTAGTACAGCGTGGTGCTGTATGCGTACTTGGGCACGGAGTTCACGTCGATGACGCTGCCCCCATTGGTCGTCCACACCGCGCTGTTGAACGGGTTGATGTGCGTGTAGCTGGCCAGCGCGCCCAGGCCCTTGAAGGGTTCGGGCAGGAAGGTGAAGGCCTGCTGGTAGGCCAGCTCGAAGCCCTTGAGCGTCTGCTTGCCGGCGTTGCTGTAGGTCTTCAGCGTCATCGGCAGCTTGGGATCCACCTTGCCGTTGGCGTCCTGGAAGATGGCGCCCAGCGCCGTGTCAGGCAGGCCCAGCGCGCCGAAGGTGGTTTGCACGCTGTTGCTCGTGGTGGCGTCGGTCAGTTCCTTCCGGAACAGGGCCGCCGACAGCATGCTGCCCTTCTGGAAATACCACTCCAGGCTGGTGTCGAAGTTCTTGGATTTCTGCGGACGCAGGCTGGGATTGCCGGCCGTTGCGGTGTTGTCGAACGGGTTGGGAATGACCGTCTGCGCCGCAATGATGGACAGCGCCTGGCGGCTCAGCGTCTTGCCCCAGGAGGCACGCCAGGTCAGGTTGTCGGTCAGGTCCAAGGCCGAGCTGAAGGCCGGCAGCACGCTGGTGTAGGAGCCCTTCTCCTGGTTCGGCGCGTAGGTGAGGCTGGCACCCTGYTGCTTGAAGTTGTCGATCAGCGTCTCGGTGCGCGCGAAGCGCACGCCGGCGTTCAGGCGCAGTTCCCGGTCGAACACCTGGCCCCGGAAGTCGGACTGCACGAAGGCCGTGGACACGTTCTCCTGCGCCTTGAAGCTCTGCGCCGGCGTGAAGGTCGCCTCCGAGTTGAGGGCCAGCGGGTCGAAGGTGGAGTAGGTGTAGGCTCGGGTGAAGGTGCCCCAGG
>NZ_JBFUMN010000029.1:0-65708 GCF_054049335.1 Roseateles sp. P5_E1 | reverse complement strand
ACCCCAGCCCGAATCCGCATGAACGACGCTGCCGACCAAGACAAGTCCCTGCCTCCCGACGCCGACGCCGAAGCGCCTGCCGCGCCCAAGCGGCGCCGCACGACGGCCAAGGCACCCGCCGAGACCGCCCCCGAGGCCGACGCGCCCGTGGCGGTGAAGCGCACCCGCCGCAAGGCCGCTGAGGCGGTGGTGGAGGAGGGAGCGGCTGCGCCCGAGGCAGCGCCTGCGCAGGAGGCGCCGGCACCGGCCCGCAAGCGCGCGCCGCGCAAGGCCGCCGCCGCTGAGGAGGCGGCGCCGGCCGTTTCCGCAGAGGCGCCCGCGCCTGCCGCAGTGCCCATCTTCACGTTGGCGGAAGACGCGCCGGCCCCCCCCGCCTCGGTGAGTGGTGAGGCGGATGACGAAGGGAATGACGGCGAGGCGGGTGAAGACGGCGAGCGTGGCGGCCGAGGCCGCAACCGTCGCCGCAACCGCAAGGACCGTGCGGAGCGTCAGGACGCCCCGGTCGCGGGCGGGGATGAACTGCCCGGCGCGGTCGTGGCGCCAGAACTCGTCGAGGCCGCGGGGGCGCGCTTCGCCGATGTGCTGTCGGGCAATCTGGACGCCGAATCCGAAGGGCCGGTGGGCGAGCCACCACAACTGCGGCCCGAGGCTGACGAAGCGGTGGAGGAGGGTGCTGAGGGTGAAGCCAAGCGCGTGCTGGCGCCGGATGCCGATGCCCCCAAGCTGCAGAAGGTGCTGGCCCAGGCCGGCATCGGCTCGCGCCGCGACATCGAGGAATGGATCGCCGAGGGCAAGATCGAGGTGAATGGCGAGGTCGCCCACGTCGGCCAGCGCATCTCCTTCGGTGACCGGGTGCGCGTCAATGGCAAGGAGGTGCGCGTGCGCATCTCGCCGCCGAACCCGCGCATCCTGGCCTATCACAAGCCCACAGGCGAGGTCTCGACCTTCAACGACCCGGAAGGCCGCCCGACGGTGTTCCGCTCGCTGCCGCGCGTGCAGGGCCAGAAATGGCAGTCCGTCGGCCGCCTGGACATCAACACCGAAGGCCTGCTGCTGTTCACCAATTCCGGCGAACTGGCCAACCAACTGATGCATCCGCGCTTCGGCGTGGAGCGTGAGTACGCGGCCCGGGTGCTGGGGGCGCTGAGCGACGAGCAGCGCGCCAAGCTGCTCGAAGGCGTCAACGTCGAAGGTCAAGTGGCCTCCTTCAAGAGCATCGAGGACGGTGGCGGCGAAGGCGCCAACCGCTGGTACCGCGTCGTCATCACCGAGGGCCGCAACCGCGAAGTGCGCAAGCTCTTCGAGGCTGTCGGCATGGTCGTCAGCCGCCTGATCCGCATCCGCTACGGCACCGTCGTGCTGCCGCGCGGCTTGAAGCGCGGCGTCTGGGTGGAACTGGGCGACGACGACGTGCGCGTCATCCGCCGCCTGGCCGGTCATACCTCCAACAGTGGCCAGGGCCAGAACTTCGGGCAAGGGCAGGGCAAGAGCCAGCCGCAACAGCAGCAGGGCCAAGGCAACAAGAACGATCGCAACAAGCGCCGCAACGACGAGCGCCACAGCGGCAGTGGCGGCCCGCGCCCGAGCCGCCCGCCCGAGGCGCCGCAGCCTCAGCAGGCCCGTCCGCCGCGCGAGGAGCGCGCCCCGCGCCGTGACGATGAGGAGGATGACGGCTTCATTCCGCATCACGTCAACCCGCTGGAGCAGACCTTCGACCGCCGCCATGCGACGAGCGGCAAGCGGGGCCTGCCTCAGGGCTTTGGCGCCGGCGGCAGCCAGCAGGACAACAGGCAAGGCAAGGGCGGTGGCAACAAGGGCAATGGCCCGCGTGAACCCGATCCGATGCAGACCTCGGTGGGCTATATCGGCGGTGATGCCTTCCTGCGCCGTGGCGGCGGCGGGGGTGGCCGCGGTGGCAAGGGCGGTGGCGGTGGCGGTGGCGGTGGTCGCTCCGGCGGTGGCTACGGCGGACGTCGCTGAAACCGGGCAGGCGATACAACTAGGGTCATCCCTGCCCGCTACAATCACAGGCTTTGTCCAATACGCCCCATCAGGAGAACCCCATGGCGATCGAAACCACCCTGTCCATCATCAAGCCCGATGCCGTGGCAAAGAACGTCATCGGCCAGATCTACGCCCGCTTCGAGGCCGCCGGCCTGAAGGTCGTGGCCGCCAAGATGGTGCACCTGTCGCGCGTCGAAGCTGAACAGTTCTACGCTGTCCACAAGGCCCGCCCCTTCTTCAACGACCTGGTCAGCTTCATGATCTCCGGCCCGGTCATGATCCAGGCCCTGCAAGGCGAAGGCGCCATCCTGAAGAACCGCGACCTGATGGGCGCCACCGATCCCAAGAAGGCCGAGAAGGGCACCATCCGCGCCGACTTCGCCGACAGCATCGACGCCAACGCCGTGCACGGCTCCGACGCCGCCGAAACGGCCGCTGTCGAAGTGGCCTTCTTCTTCCCCGGCATGAACGTCTACGCCGGTCGCTGATCAAGCCCACCCCTACCGGCTGACGCCGGCCCCTCAAGGGGCACTGCTAGCGGCCTGGCAAAGCCAGTTCCGCTGCAGTCGCTAAGTAAGACACTAGCCGGCGACGGTGGGGCGCTTGGAGGTTTGCAATGGATACGGTCAACCTGCTCGGATTCGATCTCCCAGGCCTGGCCGCCTACTGCGAGCAACTGGGCGAAAAGAAGTTCCGTGCGACCCAGCTGTTCCGCTGGGTCCACCAGAAGGGCGCGTCGGACTTCGACCAGATGTCCGATCTCGCCAAGTCCTTGCGCGAGAAGCTCAAGGGCCGTGCCCACATCGCGGCGCTGCCTGTCATTTCCGAACATGTCTCGACGGATGGCACCATCAAGTGGCTGTTCGATGTCGGTGCCGGCAATGCCGTCGAGGCCGTCTTCATCCCTGAAGATGATCGCGGCACGCTGTGCATCTCCAGCCAGGCCGGCTGCGCAGTCGGCTGCCGCTTCTGCTCGACGGGCCATCAGGGCTTCAGCCGTAACCTGACGACCGCCGAGATCACAGCCCAGCTCTGGTTTGCCGAGCACAACCTGCGCAAACGCCTCAACACGACGGAGCGGGTGATCTCCAACGTCGTCATGATGGGCATGGGCGAGCCGCTGCAGAACTATGACCAGCTCGTGCCGGCGCTCAAGACCATGCTGGACGACCATGGCTATGGCCTGAGCCGCCGCCGCGTCACCGTGTCGACTTCGGGCGTCGTGCCCATGATCGACCGGTTGCGCGAGGACTGCCCGGTGGCCATGGCCGTCAGCCTGCACGCGCCGACCGATCCGCTGCGCGACCAGCTCGTGCCGCTGAACAAGAAATACCCCATCGCCGAGTTGCTGGACGCCTGCAACCGCTACCTCGAGAAGGCGCCGCGCGACTTCATCACCTTCGAGTACTGCATGTTGCAGGAGGTGAACGATTCGCCCGAGCAGGCCCATGAGCTGGTCAGGCTGTTGAGGAACAAGGTCAACTGCAAGATCAACCTGATCCCCTTCAACCCCTTCCCGGCCTCGGGCCTCACGCGCAGCACGAATGCGCGCGTGCAGGCCTTTGCCGAGGTGCTGATCCAGGCCGGCATCGTGACGACGGTGCGCAAGACGCGCGGCGACGACATCGACGCCGCCTGCGGCCAGCTGGCCGGCGAGGTGCAGGACCGCACCCGCGCGCATATCCGCATGGTCAGGGCACCCGTCACGGTGGCCAAATCCACCTGATGCCCCCTGGTGCCACCTTCGAGGAATTGATGAAGCGACTGTTGATCGTTCTGGCCACCGCCCTCCTTGCTGCCTGCGCCGGTACCACCGCGCCCAGCGCCGACCGCGAGATCAAGACCGACTCGGACCAGACCGACGGCGACCGCCGCGCCGCGATCCGGCTCGAACTGGCCCAGGGCTATTTCTCGCGCGGCCAGTTCAACACGGCCCTGGACGAGCTCAAGATGGCGCTGCAGCTCAAGCCCGACATGCGTGAAGCCGTCAACCTGCGCGGCCTCATCTACGCCGCCATGGGCGAGCACCAGCTTGCTGAGGAGGCCTTCCGCCGCGCCCTGGTCGTCTATCCCAACGATCCCGACACGCTGCACAACTACGGCTGGTTCATGTGCCAGCAGCAGCGCTGGCCGACGGCGGACTCACTGTTCGACCAGGCCCTGGCCCAGTCCACTTATCGCGCGCCGGCCCGCACCCTGCTCGCCAAGGGCGTCTGCGAGGCCCGTTCGGGCCGCATGCTGGTTGCCGAGAAGACGCTGGCGCGCGCCTTCGAGCTGGACCCTGGCAGCCCGGCTGTCGCCATGAATCTGTCCGATGTGCTGTTTCGCAACCGCGAGCTGGAGCGTGCCCGTTTCTATGTGAAGCGTGTCAACAGCCAGCCCGAGCAGGTCAATGCCCAGAGCCTGTGGCTGCAGTTGCGCATCGAGCGCAAGCTCGGCAACAGCGGCACGGTGGACGATCTGGCCATGCAAATGCGCCGCAAATACCCCCAGGCCCCGGAGACCCAGTCCCTGGACGCCGGCCGTTACGACGAATAAGCCGTGACTGCGGCGCACAGCAAGAACGAGACGATGGAACCCACCACCGAGGGACTCGCCAGCCAGGCCGCCACCGCGGGCGCCTGGCTCAGGAACGCGCGCCAGCAGCGCGGCCTGCACATCGCCGCCCTGGCGGTCATGCTCAAGGTGCCGCAGGCCAAGCTCGAGGCCCTGGAGGCCGACCGTTTCGACGAGCTGCCCGACGCCACCTTTGCCCGCGCGCTGGCCACGGCCATGTGCCGGGCGCTCAAGGTGGACCCGGCACCGGTGCTGGCGATGCTGCCGCGCACGCGCGATCGCGAGTTCGACGTGCGCCCCGGGCTCAACCAGCCCTTCCGTGAGCGCGGTGCCGGCCCCATTGATGGCGGCGTGCTGGGCCTGGCGACGAGGCCCGTCATCTGGGGACCGGTGCTGCTGCTGGTCGCCGCGGCAGCCATCTACTGGATCCCAGCGGGCTGGTTGCCCGAACGCGGCGCCAGTGTGGTGGCTCCAGCGGCGTCCGGCACCGTTGTCACGGCGAGCGCGCCGGTCGTCGAATTCGTGCCCGCACCCTCCGCCTCCGAACCAGCAACGACGTTGCCAGAACCTGTGGCATCTGCGCCGCTGCAGGTGCGTGATGTTGCACCGCCGCCCGCCGCCATGCCCGCCTCTGCGCCGCCGGTGAAGGCGACGGTCACCGCTTCGCCCGGCAGCGCGCTGCGCGTGACGGCGACGGCCGATACGTGGATCGAGGTTGCCGACGCCAAGGGCCAGCCGCTGCTGTCGCGGGTGCTGCGTGCGGGCGAACAGCAGGAGTTCACGGGCGCCGCGCCCTACAAGCTGCGCATTGGCAATGTGCGCGGCACCCAGGTCGAATGGCGCGGTGCCGCCGTCGACCTGGCGCCGCTAGCCAAGGACAACATCGCTCGACTGGAGTTGAAATGATGAGCGAATGGATCATCCCCGAGGCCGCACCTGCGCCGCGCAGGAGCCGCCAGGCCCGCGTGGTCTGGGGCAGCCGTGTCGTCACGGTCGGCGGCGACGCACCGGTGCGCGTGCAGTCCATGACCAACACCGACACGGTGGACGCGATCGGCACGGCCATTCAGGTCAAGGAGCTGGCCATCGCCGGCTCGGAGATGGTGCGCATCACCGTCAACACGCCCGAGGCGGCCGACGCCGTGCCCTACATCCGCGAGCAGCTCGATCGCATGGGCATCGACGTGCCGCTGGTGGGCGACTTCCACTACAACGGCCACCGCCTGCTGACCGAGCATCCGGCCATGGCCCAGGCCCTGTCCAAGTACCGCATCAACCCCGGCAATGTGGGCAAGGGCGACAAGAAGGACCGCCAGTTCGCCATGATGGTCGAGGCCGCTGCCAAGTACGACAAGGTCGTGCGCATCGGCGTCAACTGGGGCAGCCTGGACCAGGAGCTGCTCGCGCAGTTCATGGACGAGAACGCCAAGCGTGCCCAGCCCTGGGATGCCAAGCCGGTCATGTACCAGGCTCTCGTCGAATCGGCGCTGACGTCGGCCGCCTATGCCGCCGAGCTGGGTCTGAACCCCGACAACATCATCATCAGCTGCAAGGTCAGCGGCGTGCAGGACCTGATCTCGGTCTACCGCGAGCTGGCCCGCCGCTGCGACTACGCGCTGCACCTGGGCCTGACCGAAGCCGGCATGGGCACCAAGGGCACGGTCGCTTCCTCGGTCGCGCTGGGCATCCTGGCCCAGGAAGGCATCGGCGACACCATCCGCGTCAGCCTCACGCCCCAGCCGGGCGAGTTGCGCACGCAGGAAGTGGTCGTGGCCCTCGAGATCTTGCAGGCGCTCGGCTTGCGCCACTTCAACCCGAGCGTCACCGCCTGCCCCGGCTGCGGCCGCACGACCAGCACGACCTTCCAGGAACTGGCCAAGCAGATCGACGACTTCCTGCGCCTGCAGATGCCGGTCTGGCGCGGCAAATACCCCGGCGTCGAGGAGATGAAGGTGGCCGTCATGGGCTGCATCGTCAACGGCCCCGGCGAGAGCAAGCATGCCGACATCGGCATCAGCCTGCCCGGCACCGGCGAGGCGCCGGCGGCGCCGGTCTTCATCGACGGCGAGAAGGCGCTGACCCTGCGCGGCGACAACATTGCGGCCGAGTTCCACGCGCTGGTCGAAAACTACATCGAGAAGCGCTTCGGCGCCACAGCAACTGCATGAGCAAGGCGATTCAGGCGGTCAAGGGGATGAACGACATCCTCCCGACCAGCGTCACCCGCAAGGACAAGCTGCCCAGCAGCGAACTGTGGAGCTGGTTCGAGACCACGCTGCGCAAGGTGCTCGGCAGCTACGGCTACCAGTACATGCTGACGCCCGTCGTCGAGCCGACGGCGCTGTTCGTGCGCGGCCTGGGTGAGGTGACCGACATCGTCGAGAAGGAGATGTATTCCTTCACCGACGGCATGAACGGCGACCAGCTGACGCTGCGCCCCGAGGCCACGGCCGGCATCGTGCGCGCCATGGTCGAGCACAACGCCCTCTACAACGGGCCCCTCAGGCTGTGGACGATGGGCCCGATGTTCCGCCACGAGCGCCCGCAAAAAGGGCGCTACCGCCAGTTCAACCAGCTCGACGTCGAGGCCCTGGGCTTTGCCGGGCCTGATGTGGACGCTGAAATCATTCTGATGGTGCGCCGCCTCTGGCAGGCCCTGGGCTTGAGCGTGGGCCAGCATGTGCGCCTGGAGCTGAACTCGCTGGGCCAGCCGGCCGAGCGCAACGCCCACCGCACCGCGCTGATCGCCCACTTCGAGGCCCATGCCGAGCTGCTGGACGAAGACGGCAGGAAGCGCCTGCACAGCAATCCGCTGCGCATCCTGGACAGCAAGAACCCGGCCATGCAGCCCGTCATCGAGGCGGCGCCCAAGCTGATGGACTTCCTCGGCGAAGAGACGCTCGCCCACTTCAACGCCGTGCGCGCGATCCTCGACGCGGCGGGTCTGGAGTACCGCGTCAACACGCGCCTGGTGCGCGGCATGGACTACTACAACCTGACCGTCTTCGAATGGGTGACCGACCAACTCGGCTCCCAGGGCACGGTCTGCGGTGGTGGCCGCTATGACGGCCTGTTCGAACAGCTCGGCGGCAAGCCGACGCCTGCCGTCGGCTTCGGCCTGGGCATCGAGCGCCTGCTGCTGCTGATCGACGAACTCGGCCTGCCCGTGCCGTCGTCGGCGCCCCAGGCCTACGCCATCGTGCCCGACGCCGCGGCCCTGCCGCAGGCTTTTGGCGTAGTGGAGGCGCTGCGCGAGGCCGGTGTCAGTGTGCAGATGCATGCCGGCGGCGGCTCGTTCAAATCGCAGTTCAAGAAGGCCGACGCCTCCGGCGCGCGCTTTGCCCTCGTCTTCGGCGCCGACGAACTGGCCCGTGGCGAGGTGAGCGTCAAGCCGCTGCGCGACGGTGGCGAACAGCTCAGCCGGCCGCTCGCCGACGTGGCCTCCTGGGCCGCCGATCTCCTCCCCGCATAATCCCGGGCCTCCCGAGACCCTTTCCTGAAGTTTTCCCATGGCTGCCCATCTCGACCTCGAAGAACAAGAACAACTCGAACAACTCAAAGCGTTCTGGAAGCGCTGGGGCAACCTCATCACCTGGGTGCTGACCGCCGTCCTGGCCGCCTTTGCCGCCTGGCAAGGCTGGAACTGGTATCAGCGCGACCAAGCTGCCAAGGCCGCCGCGATGTACGACGAATTCGACCGCGCCCTGGCCGCCCAGGACGTCGACAAGGCCGCCATCGCCGCGGGCGACCTGAAAGCCCGTTACGGCGGCACAGGTTATGCGGCCCAGGCCGGGTTGCAGGTTGCCAAGCTGCAGCTGGACAAGGGCAAGGCCGACGACGCCAAACAGAGCCTGACCTGGGTGGCCGAGCAGGGCGCCGAGGGCGGCCCCTACCGCGACGTGGCCCGCCTGCGTCTGGCCGGCCTGCAGCTCGACGCCAAGGCCTATGACGAAGCCGGCAAGACGCTGGACGCGATCAAGACGACCGAATTCGCCGCCCTGGTGGCTGACCGCCGTGGCGACCTGCTGCTGTTGCAGGACAAGCGCGACGCCGCCAAGGCCGAGTACCAGAAGGCCCTGGCTGGCCTGGAGAAGACCCAGGACTACCGCCGCATCGTCGAGGCCAAGCTGGCGACGCTGGGTGTGCCGACCGCCGTCGAAGCCGCCGGAGCCGCGCAATGAGGCGGGTTGCCCTGATCTCGCTGCTGGCGGCTTCGCTGACCGGCTGTTCCACGATCAGCTCGACGTGGACCTCCTGGTTCGGCAGCGAGAAGGACAAGCCGGCTGCGCTGGAGACCCTGTCCGGCCCGGCCAGCGGCCGCATCGTCTGGAGCGCCAAGGGCGACAACATCGGCTTCCCGCTCAGCATCGCGACGCCTGGTGACCGCTTCGTCGTCGCCAGCAGCGATGGCAGCGTGCGCGCGCTGGCCGCCGCCGATGGCCGCGAGCTTTGGCGCGGCGATGTGGGCGCCAAGCTGTCGGCCGGCATTGGCAGCGATGGCCGCTTTGCCGCTGTCGTCAACCGTGACAACGAACTGGTCGTGCTGGACAACGGCAAGGTGGCCTGGAAGAAGGCCCTGCCGACGCCCGTCGTCGCTGCGCCCTTGGTGGCTGGCGAGCGTGTCTTCACGTTGACGCTGGACCGCCAGGTGCTGGCCTTCGACGCGCTGGATGGCCGCAAGATCTGGGAGCTGAAGCGCCCCGGCGAGCCGCTGACGCTGGCCAAGGCCGGTGTGCTGCTGGCCTACAAGGACACACTGGTGGTCGGCCAAGGCCCGCGCCTGGCCGGTGTCGACCCTGTCAAGGGCCAGTTGCGCTGGGAAGCCAGCGTGGCCACGCCGCGTGGCACGAATGAAGTCGAACGCTTGGCCGACCTGGTTGGCCCGGCTGTGCGCCAGGGCGAGGTGATCTGCGCGCGCGCTTTCCAGTCCTCGGTGGGTTGCGTGAACGCCGAGCGCGGCAGCGCGCTGTGGAACCGCGTCGTCGGTGGCACCAACGGCATCGGCGCTGACGCCCAGGTCGTCGTCGCCGGCGACGCCTCCGACCGCCTGTCGGCCTGGAAGCTGGCCAACGGCGACCTCGCCTGGTCGGCGGACCAGTTCCAGCGCCGCAAGCTGTCCGAACCCGTTGTGACGGCCAAGCAGGTGCTGATCGGCGACTTCGAGGGCCAGGTCCATCTGATCGACCGCGACACCGGCAAGACGCGCTCGCGCCTGGCCACCGACGGCTCGCCGGTCGTTACGATCGCGCTGCAGGGCGAGACGGCCCTCGTTGCGACCAAGAGCGGCGGCCTGTTCGCGATCACCGCCGAATGAAACCTGTCATTGCCCTGGTCGGCCGCCCCAATGTGGGCAAGTCGACGCTGTTCAACCGCCTGACCAAGTCGCGCGACGCCATCGTGGCCGACTTCGCCGGCCTGACGCGCGACCGACACTACGGCGACGGCCGCATGGGCGACCGCGAGTTCATCTGCATCGACACCGGCGGCTTCGAGCCCGACAGCAGCACCGGCATCGTCAAGGAGATGGCCAAGCAGACCAAGCAGGCCGTGGCCGAGGCCGATGCGGTCATCTTCGTCGTCGATATCCGCCTGGGTTTGTCGGCGCACGACAGCGACATTGCGCGCTATCTGCGCAGCGTCAACAAGCGCGTGCATCTGGCCGTCAACAAGGCCGAGGGCATGAGCGAATCGCCTTTGCTGGCCGAGTTCCATGAGCTCGGCATGGGTGAGCCGCATCCGATCTCGTCGGCCCATGGCCAGGGCATCCGCAGCCTGCTGGACGCGGTGCTGGAGCCCTTCGAGGACGCCACCGAGGAATTCGGTGCCGGGCCGCAGCAGGACGGCGTCATCCGCCTGGCCGTGGCCGGCCGGCCCAACGTCGGCAAGAGCACGCTGATCAACACCTGGCTGGGCGAAGAGCGCCTCGTCGCCTTCGACATGCCGGGCACGACCCGCGACGCGATCTCGGTCGATTTCGAGCGCAACGGCCAGAAATTCAAGCTCATCGACACGGCCGGCCTGCGCCGCAAGGGCAAGGTCTTCGAGGCCATCGAGAAGTTCTCGGTCGTCAAGACGCTGCAGGCGATTGCCGACGCGCACGTCGTGCTGCTGCTGCTGGACGCGACCCAGGGCGTGACCGACCAGGATGCCCACATCGCCGGCTACATCCTCGACAGCGGCCGTGCGGTGGTGCTTGCGCTCAACAAGTGGGACGCCGTCGACAGCTACCAGCGCGAGACGCTGCAGCGCCAGATCGAGCAGCGTCTGACCTTCCTGAAGTTCGCGCCGATGCACAACATCTCGGCGCTGAAGCGCCAGGGCCTGTCGGCGGTCTGGAATTCGCTGGCCGACGCCTACGCCTCGGCCTACCGCAAGATGACGACGCCGGTGCTGACCCGCCTCATCCAGGAAGCCACGGAGCATCAGCAGCCCAAGCGCTCGGGGGTTTCGCGCCCCAAGATGCGCTATGCCCACCAAGGCGGCCAGAACCCGCCCATCGTCGTCATCCACGGCAATGCGCTGGACGGTGTCACCGAGGTCTACAAGCGCTATCTGGAAGGCCGCATCCGCGCGCACTACAAGCTGGTTGGAACGCCGCTGAAGATCGAGCTGCGTTCTTCGAAGAATCCCTTCGACGAAAAGATCTAGGCTGACCTCTGGAGGGCCTGAGACGCTGTGTTAAGGTCTTACCCGTAGTCCCCCATCCCCCCGAATAACTCGGAGCATACCGATGAGCAACAAAGGCCAACTTTTGCAGGACCCCTTTTTGAACCTGCTCCGCAAAGAGCATGTGCCCGTTTCGATCTACCTCGTGAACGGCATCAAGCTCCAAGGCCACATCGAATCGTTTGACCAGTACGTCGTCCTGCTGCGCAACACTGTGACGCAGATGGTCTACAAGCACGCGATCTCGACTGTCGTGCCGGGCCGTGCGGTCAACTTCCACGCCGGCGACGCTCCCGCGGACGCCTGATCCCCACCCCTTGTCCTCGACCTCTGCCCACGACGCGACGCCGCCCTCCGAGGCGGCGCGCGCCATTCTTGTGGGTGTCGATTTCGGTCGTCACCGCAACGCCCAGGGTTTTGACGAGAGCCTGGATGAACTGGCCCTGCTGGCGGAATCCGCCGGTGACACGCCCGTCGCCAAGGTCATCGCCCGCCGCCCGGCGCCTGACGCCGCCCTGTTCGTCGGCTCCGGCAAGGCCGACGAGATCAAGCTGCTCGTGCTGGCCCACCAGGCCCACACGGTGCTGTTCGATCAGGCCATTTCGCCGGCCCAGCAGCGCAACCTGGAGCGCGTGCTCGGCGTGCCCGTCGCCGACCGCACCGCGCTGATTCTCGAGATCTTTGCCGCCCGTGCGCAAAGCCACGAGGGCAAGCTGCAGGTCGAACTCGCGCGCCTGCAATACCTGGCCACGCGCCTGGTGCGGCGCTGGAGCCACCTGGAGCGCCAGAGTGGTGGCATCGGCATGCGCGGCGGCCCCGGCGAGGCTCAGATCGAGCTGGACCGCCGCATGATCGACGAGCGTATCAAGAAGACCAAGGAACGCCTGAAGCAGGTGCAGCGCCAGCGCGGCACGCAGCGCAAGGCGCGCTCGCGCAATGGCGTCTTCAAGGTCTCGCTGGTCGGCTATACGAACGCCGGCAAAAGCACGCTGTTCAACGCGCTGACCAAGGCGCGCGCCTATGCGGCC
Organism: Roseateles sp. P5_E1; assembly: GCF_054049335.1. Lineage (NCBI taxonomy): Bacteria > Pseudomonadati > Pseudomonadota > Betaproteobacteria > Burkholderiales > Sphaerotilaceae > Roseateles > Roseateles sp. P5_E1. The sequence goes on along the minus strand of NZ_JBFUMN010000029.1, from coordinate 53,454 downwards.
AACCAGCTGTTCGCGACGCTGGACACGACGACGCGCTCCCTCTACCTGGAGCAGGCCGCGGCCAGCGTCTCGCTGTCTGACACCGTGGGCTTCATCCGCGATCTGCCGCACAAGCTCGTCGAGGCCTTTCGCGCCACGCTGCAGGAGGCGGCCGACGCCGACCTGCTGCTGCATGTCGTTGATGCCGCCAGCCCGGTGCTGGAGGAACAGATGGCGGAGGTCGAGCGCGTGCTGGCCGAGATTGGTGCGGCCGACGTGCCGCAGATCCTGGTTTACAACAAGCAGGATCTGCTGCCCGGCGATCAGCGCCCGCGCGAGATCGTCGACGCCGTGCTGCGCGCCAATGGCAGTACCGAGCCGACGCCGCGAGTCTTCGTCAGCGCCCTGGATGGCAGCGGACTTGCCGAGTTGCGCCAGCTGATTGCGACCGCCATGCAGGTCCAGCCCTTGATTCCCGACGAACGGGACCCACGTTTCGACACTGATTCGTCGGATCCCGAAACTTCTTCCTCAGACCCCTCCCAGGCATGAGCAGCACTCCTCACACCACGCCCCGCAGCACCTGGGCCCAGCGTCTGATGACGCCGGTCGCCCGTGCCGCGAGCCGGTTGCTGAACAACGGCCGCAACGACGGCCCGCCCGATCTCGATGAGCTCTGGCGCGAATTCAATCGCAAGCTCTCGGGCATGTTCGGTGGCAAGTCCAGCGGGCCATCCGGCCCCAGCGGCTCCGGTGGCTCGCCCGACATGAAGGGCGCCGGTATTGGCCTGAGCCTCATCGCCGGCGTTGTCGTTTTGGGCTGGCTGGCCAGCGGCTTCTTCATCGTGCAGGAAGGCCAGCAGGGCGTCATCACTTCCTTCGGCAAGTACAGCAAGACGGTCGAAGCTGGTTTCCAGTGGCGCCTGCCCTATCCCTTCCAGGCGCATGAGATCCAGCCGGTCTCGCAGCTGCGCCAGGTCGAGGTTGGGCGCAGTTCGGTCGTCGCCGCCACCGGCCTGCGCGACTCGTCGATGCTGACGCAGGACGAGAACATCGTCGATATCCGCTTCACGGTGCAGTTCACCATCCGTGACCTGCGCGACTTCCTGTTCGAGAACCGTGACCCCGAGCAGGCCGTGCTGCTGGCCGCAGAGTCGGCGGTGCGCGAGATCGTCGGCAAGAGCACGATGGATTCGGTGCTCTATGAGCAGCGCGACGCCATCGCCGCTGACCTGGTCAAGTCCATTCAGGTCCAGCTGGATCGCCTCAAGGCCGGCATCCAGGTCGTCAACGTCAATGTGCAGAGCGTGCAGCCGCCCGAGCAGGTGCAGGCGGCGTTTGACGACGTGCAGAAGGCCAACGCCAACCGCGAGCAGTTGAAGAACGAGGCCCAGGCGTACGCGAACGACAAGATCCCGAGTGCGCGAGGCGATGCCGCCCGGCTGCGCGAGCAGGCCGAGGGCTACAAGGCCCGTGTCATCGCGACGGCCGAGGGCGATGCGGCGCGCTTCAAGAGCGTGTTGACCGAGTACCAGAAGGCGCCCCAGGTCACGCGTGATCGCCTTTACATCGACGCGATGCAGCAGGTCTACACCAACGTCAGCAAGGTGATGGTGGACAGCAAGAGCGGCTCCAACCTGCTCTACCTGCCGCTGGACAAGCTGCTGCAGCAAGGCAGCAGCGGCACCGTGACCGTGTCGGCACCGCAGCCGACCACCGTGCCCGAGCCGCAGACGCTGCCCAGTGCCAACGACCTGCGCAGCCGTGACAACCAGCGCAGCCGCGACGGCCGCTGATCGAGGACCATCCGAATGAACCGTATTGCCGCCATCGTCGCCGGCGCCATCGTCGTCCTGATGCTGCTGTCGTCGATGCTCTTCATCGTCGACCAGCGCCAGTTCGCCGTCATCTATGCGCTCGGCGAGATCAAGGAAGTCGTTACCGAGCCGGGCCTGAAGTTCAAGCTGCCGCCGCCGCTGCAAAACGTCGTGCTGCTGGACCGCCGCGTGCAGACGCTTGACAGCACCGAGTCGCGGCCCGTCTTCACGGCTGAAAAGAAGAGCCTGGTCATCGACTGGCTCATCAAGTGGCGCGTCGCCGAGCCGCGCCAGTTCATTCGCAACAGCGGCGCTGACATGCGCAACGTCGAGAACCGCCTGGTGCCCGTCGTGCAGGCCGCCTTCAACGATGAAGTGACCAAGCGCACCGTCATCGCCGTGCTGGCCACCGAGCGCGAGAAGATCATGCAGGACGTGCGCAAACGCCTGGCCGACGAGGCCAAGCAGTTCGGCATCGAGGTCGTTGACGTGCGCATCAAGCGTGTGGACTTCGCGGCCAGCATCACCGAGTCGGTCTACCGCCGCATGGATTCGGAACGCAAGCGCGTGGCCGCCGAGGCCAGGTCCACCGGCTCCGCCGAGGGCGAGCAGATCAAGGCCGATGCTGATCGCCAGCGCGAAATCATCGTTGCCGAGGCCTTCCGTGATGCCCAGCTCATCAAAGGCGAGGGCGACGCCAAGGCCTCTGCCCTGTACGCCGAAGCCTTTGGCCGTGATCCCCAGTTCGCCCAGTTCTACCGCTCGCTGGAGGCTTACCGCGCCAGCTTCAGCAGGAAGAGCGACGTGATGGTGGTCGATCCATCCAGCGACTTCTTCAAGGCCATGCGGGGCTCCGGCGCCGCGGCCGCCGCCGCACCGGCGCGCAAGTGAACGAACTCCTCACCGCGCTCGCGCTGGTGATGGTCATCGAGGGGCTGATGCCCCTGCTCAGCCCGGCGCGCTGGCGCGAGGTCTTCAGCCGCATCCTGGCGATGAGCGATGGGCAGATTCGTTTCATCGGCCTGGCCAGCATCCTGATGGGTGTGTTCGGACTGCTCTGGTTGCGCTGATCTGAAGGCTGGGCCCGGGAGGCACCGGTAGAATGCCGTTTTTAACCGCCTGCCTTCGCCCATGTCCTCTGCTTGGCTGCTGCCCGAGCACATCGCCGATGTCCTGCCTTCGCAGGCGCGCCACATCGAAGAGCTGCGTAGAGAACTGCTCGACATGGCCCGCAGCTACGGCTGCGAGCTCGTCATTCCGCCGCTGCTGGAGCATCTCGACTCGCTGCTTTCCGGCACGGGCAGTGGCTCCGAAATCAAGCTCTTCAAGCTGGTTGACCAGCTCTCGGGCCGGTCGCTTGGCCTGCGTGCCGATACGACGCCCCAGGTCGCCCGCATCGACGCCCACCTGCTGAATCGCCAGGGCGTGACTCGCCTGTGCTACTGCGGGCCCATCGCGCACACGCGGCCGGATGGCCTCAACACCAGCCGCGAGCCCTTGCAGTTCGGTGTCGAGATCTATGGCCATGCCGGCCTGGAAGCCGACCTCGAGGTGCATGAATTGGCCTTGGACGCGCTGCGCCGAGCCGGCTTGAGCGACGTGATGCTGGACCTTGGCGATGCACGCCTGCTGCAAGGCGTGCTGGAAGGCATCAAGCTGGCTCCCGAGACGCTGGAAGCGCTGACGGCGGCGCTGGCCGCCAAGGACCTCTCCGCACTGGCCGCGCTGAGCACGGGCATGCCGGCCGTCACACGCGATGCTTTGCTGGCCTTGCCCAGTCTGTTCGGTGGCCGGGAAGTGCTGGCCGAGGCCGCGCGCCGGCTGCCCGGTCACCCTCTGGTCCAGGCCGCCCTGGCCGACCTGGACTGGCTGGCCGGCCATCTTGCCGCTGCCCACCCCGAGGTGGCGCTGGGCTTTGACCTGGCCGACCTGCAGGGCTATGCCTACTACACCGGCATCCGCTTCGCCGCCTATGCCTCGGGCTGCTCCGACGCCGTGCTGCGCGGCGGGCGCTATGACGAGGTCGGTGCCGCTTTCGGCCGCCGCCGCCCGGCCGTCGGCTTCAGTCTGGACCTGAAGACGCTGGTGGCCCTGGTGCCGGCCACGCCTTTGCGCGCCGCCGTGCGCGCGCCGTGGGGCGAGGATGCTTCACTGCGCCAGGCTGTACGGGCCTTGCGTGAGCAGGGCGAGACCGTGGTCTGCGTGCTGCCGGGCCATGAGCACGAGGCCGATGAATTCGACTGTGACCGCGAACTGGTTCGCGAGCACACTGACTGGATCGTCCGCGCGCTTTGAGCGCCGGCGGCCCTTCCCAATCCAAAGCTAGCAGGCAAACAAGATGCAGAGCCAAACCGCGCGTGGACGCAATGTGGTCGTCGTCGGCACCCAATGGGGTGACGAGGGCAAGGGCAAGGTCGTGGACTGGATGACGGATCACGCCCAGGGCGTGGTGCGCTTCCAGGGCGGCCACAACGCAGGCCACACGCTGGTCATCAAGGGCGTGAAGACCGCGCTGCAGTTGATCCCCAGCGGCATCATGCGCGACGGCGTGGCCTGCTACATCGGCAATGGCGTCGTGGTGGACCCCACCCATCTGCTGACCGAGATCGAGCGCCTGGAAGCGGCCGGCGTCGAGGTGCGTTCGCGCCTGTTCATCAGCGAGTCCTGCCCGCTGATCCTGCCCTTCCACGTCGCCGTGGACAAGGCGCGCGAACAGCTGCGCGAGACCAGCGGCAGCGGCAAGATCGGCACCACCGGCAAGGGCATCGGCCCGGCCTACGAGGACAAGGTCGCCCGCCGCGCGCTGCGCGCCCAGGACCTGAAGCACCCCGAGCGCTTCGCCAAGAAGCTGCGCGAGCTGCTGGACCTGCACAACTTCGCGCTGTCGGGCTATCTGAAGGGCGAGCCCCTGGCCTTCGAGCCCATCTTCGAGCAGGCGATGAAGATGGCCGAAGCCATCAAGCCCATGCTGGCCGACGTCGGCTACATGATCCACAAAGCGAGCAAGGCTGGCGCCAACATCCTGTTCGAAGGCGCCCAGGGCACGCTGCTGGACATCGACCACGGCACCTATCCCTACGTGACGTCCAGCAATTGCGTGGCCGGCAATGCCGCCGCCGGCGCTGGCGTCGGCCCGCAGATGCTGCACTACATGTTGGGCATCACCAAGGCCTACACGACGCGCGTGGGCTCCGGGCCCTTCCCGACCGAGCTGGACTGGGAAACGCCCGGGACCGTGGGCTACCACCTGTCCACCGTCGGCCAGGAGCGCGGCACCGTGACCGGCCGCGCGCGCCGCTGCGGCTGGCTGGACGCCGCTGCGCTGAAGCGCTCCATCATCATCAATGGCATCACCGGCCTGTGCCTGACCAAGCTGGACGTGCTGGACGGCCTGACCGAGATCAAGATGTGCGTGGGCTACCAGCTCGATGGCAAGCTGCTCGACATCCTGCCGCTGGACGCCGACGAGATCGAGGCCTGCGAGCCCGTGTTCGAGACCTTTCCGGGCTGGCCCGAGACGACCTTCGGCGTCACTGCCTGGGACAAGTTGCCGGCCAATGCGCGCAGCTATCTGAAGCGCGTGGAAGAAGTCATCGGCGCGCCCATCGACATGGTCTCGACCGGCCCCGACCGCGAGCACACCATCGTGCTGCGCCACCCCTATTCGTCCTGAAATTCGCCCGACACTTCAAACCTATTCGACGGAGACCCCGCCATCATGCTGACCGACGACGGCAAACACCTCTACGTGTCCTGGGACGAGTACCACCTGCTGACCGAGCGCCTGGCCCTCAAGGTGCACGCTTCGGGCTGGCAGTTCGACCAGATCCTCTGCCTGGCCCGCGGTGGCATGCGCCCGGGCGACGTGCTGTCGCGCGTCTTCGACAAGCCCCTGGGCATCATGTCGACCAGCTCCTACCGCGCCGAGGCCGGCACCATCCAGGGTCGCCTGGACATGGCCAAGTACATCACCATGCCCAAGGGCGAACTGGCCGGCCGCGTGCTGCTGGTGGATGACCTGGCCGATTCGGGCGTCACGCTGAAGGCCGTGGTGGAGCGCCTGCGCGGCATGCCGTCCATCACCGAGTTGCGCTCGGCGGTCATCTGGACCAAAAAGGTTTCTGCCTACATGCCGGACTACTACTGCGAGATGCTGGAAACCTCGCCGTGGATCCATCAGCCGTTCGAGGAGTACGACGGCATGGGGCCGGAGCTGCTGGCGAAGAAGTTCGCTGTTTGAGGGGAACGAGGGCGTGGCACGACAGAACTCGGTTTGTGCCACCACTCGCCGAAGCGCCCATCGAGGGCGCATCGGCGGGGACTCGGTCACCTCCGGCGACCCCGGCAGGCGGCTTCGCGCTTGCAAGCGCGAAGCCTTCATCGAGGCGTCGGGCAAGCCGCGGGGCTTGCCCTCGGTCCTCGGTGACGTGCCCTTCGAGTCCTCTCCTGGGCGCCACACGACAAAAGGCCAGCACTTGCGTGCTGGCCTTTTGTCTTTTGTTTTGGTGCCCAGGAGAGGACTCGAACCTCCACGGAGTTACCCGCTAGTACCTGAAACTAGTGCGTCTACCAATTCCGCCACCTGGGCTAGTTGCTCAAGACTTCAAACGAAGTGCCTGGGCCGTTTCAGGAAAGCAAGGATCATATCATTAAAAACTTGAAGAACTCAAACCCGTCGACTAAGGGCGAAGGTGCCGGCCTGCTCGGCGAAGTCGAAGGCACGTTGCAGGGTCATCGCGATGGCCATGGTTTCCTGATCCCCGACGACGGTGCCGCCGACGTCTATCTGTCGTCGCAGGAAACGCATGCCGTCATGCACGGCGACCGGCTGCGCGTGCGCGTCGTGCGCTTCGACAAGCGCGGTCGTCCGGAGGGCAAGGTGCTCGAGATCCTCGAGCGCAAGAAGCGGCCGCTGATCGGCCGCCTGTTGCTCGAGTCCGGTATCTGGCTGGTTGCGCCCGAGGACCGGCGCATGGGCCAGGACATCCTGATCCCCAAGAACGGCATCGCCAACGCGACCGCAGGGCAGGTTGTTGCTGTCGAGTTGACTGAGCCGCCGTCGCTGTACTCGCAACCTGTCGGTCGTGTCGTCGAAGTGCTCGGCGAGATCGACGATCCCGGCATGGAGATCGAGATCGCGGTGCGCAAGTACGACGTGCCGCATCGCTTCAGCCCCGAAACGTTGACGCAGAGCGCCAAGCTGCCCGAGAAGCTGCGCGCCGCCGATCTCAAGCACCGCATCGACCTGCGCGACGTGCCGCTGGTCACCATCGATGGCGAGGATGCGCGCGACTTCGACGACGCCGTCTACTGCGAACCCTTCAAGCAGGGGCGTGGCAAGAAGGCCGTCGAGGGCTGGCGCCTGCTGGTGGCCATTGCCGACGTGTCGCACTACGTGAAGCCCGGCGAGCCGCTGGACGCCGATGCCTACGAACGGGCGACGTCGGTCTACTTCCCACGCCGTGTCATCCCGATGCTGCCCGAGAAGCTGTCCAACGGGCTGTGCTCGCTGAACCCGTATGAAGACCGGCTCAGCATGGTCTGCGACATGCTCGTGTCCACCGATGGCACGGTCAGCGCCTACCAGTTCTATCCGGCCGTGATCTGCTCACACGCCCGCTTCACCTACACCGAGGTCGCGGCCGTCCTGGCCAACACCCATGGCCCCGAGGCCGCCAAGCGCCGCGAGCTGGTGCCGCATCTGCTGCATCTGCACGAGGTCTATCGCGCGCTGCTGGCAGAGCGGGGCCGCCGTGGCGCCATCGACTTCGAGACCACCGAGACGCAGATCGTCTGCGACGACAACGGCCGTATCGAGAAGATCATCCCGCGCACGCGCAACGACGCGCACCGGCTGATCGAGGAGGCGATGCTGGCCGCGAACACCTGCTCGGCCGATTTCATCCAGTCGTCCAAGCACCACTCGCTCTACCGCGTGCACGAAGGTCCGACGCCCGAGAAGCGTACGACGCTGCAGAACTATCTGCGCTCGCTGGGCATTGGCATGGGTGTGTCCGACGACCCGACGCCGCGTGAATTCCAGGCGATCGCCCAGGCGACCAAAGACAGGCCCGACGCGCAGCAGATCCACACCATGCTGCTGCGCTCCATGCAGCAGGCCATCTACACCGGCACCAATTCCGGCCATTTCGGCCTGGCCTACCCGGCCTACACCCACTTCACCAGCCCGATCCGGCGCTATCCCGACCTGCTGGTCCACCGCGTCATCAAATGCCTGCTGGCGAGCAAGCGCTACACGCTGGACGCCAGCAAGATGAACGTGCCGCAGGCGCCCAAGCGCCCCGGCCGGCCAGCGCCGCCCAACCCGGCAGACGCCCGCAACGAGGCCGAGCGCTGGGAGGTCGTGGGCGCGCATTGCAGCGCCAACGAGCGTCGTGCCGACGAGGCCAGCCGCGATGTCGAGGCTTGGCTGAAGTGCCGCTACATGCGCGACCGTCTCGGCGAGGAGTTCGCCGGCACCGTCAGTGCGGTCACGTCCTTCGGCCTCTTCGTGCAACTGGATGCGCTCTACGTCGAGGGCTTGGTGCACATCACCGAGTTGGGCGGCGAGTACTACCGCTTCGACGAGGTGCGCCAGGAACTGCGTGGCGAGCGCACTGGCATTCGCTACGCGACCGGCGCCCGCGTGCAGGTGCAGGTCAGCCGTGTTGACCTGGACGGCCGGCGCATCGACTTCCGCCTGGTGCGCGACGCCGAAGACGCGCGCTCACCCGGGCGCGGCGGGGCATCCAAACCCACGGGCAAAGCCCCGGGCAAGACACCAGCCCGCAAGCGCGCGCCCAAGACGGCCGTCGAGACGCTGGACGATGTGCGCCAGCAGGATCGCGACGTGAAGAAGAGCCGCAAGGAAGTCGTCGCGTCCCTGCATCCGGTCAAGGCCGCACAGCAGGCCGCCAAGCGCGCCGCCAAGAAAACGGCTGCCAAGGCCGCGCCGCGCAAACGCCGCTGAGCGTCAGCGCAGCGCCGCCAGGCGCTCGATGAGCTCGCCGGCGCGCAGCACGCCGCCGTACTCGCCCGCGCGGCCGTGCGCGTCCACGCCGGTGCAGGCGATGGCGTGAGCCGTGGCGGATGGTTGCTGAGCCCACAGCCCGCCCAGCCAGCCGGCCAGCACGTCGCCGCTGCCGGCTGTAGCCAGGGCCGGGCCGCCGCTGGCGCAGAGCGCCGGCCGCTCGGCCGGTGAGGTGATCACGCTGCCCGAGCCCTTGAGGACGACGGTGCAGCCCAATTGCAAGGCCAGTTCCTGCGCAGCGGCGAGGCGGTCGGCCTGAATGGCGGTTGTGCCGCGATTCAGCAGGCGGGCGGCTTCGAGCGGATGCGGCGTCAGCAGCGTGGAGCCTGCTGGCCTTGTGCGCACGAGGGACTGCAGAGTTGTGTCGGCGGCGATGGCGTTCAGCGCGTCGGCATCGATGACGAGGCGCGGCAGCGTTTGCAGCAGTGAGGGCAAATGGGGTGTGATGGCGTCGCCAGCGCCACAGCCGATGACGCCCACTGCCTGGGGCAGCTCCGTGAGCCGGCCGCGCATCAACTCGAGCCAGCCGGAGTCAGCGACCTCGGCGGGGCCGAGCCCCAGCAGGTCCAGATAGACCCGTCCCGCGCCACAGGCCAGGGCCGCGCGGGCGGCCAGCCGGGCGGCGCCCTGCATACCCGGTGCTCCGCCCACGACCAGCACCTGGCCGTGGCTGCCCTTGTGGCTGGTCGGGCTGCGATGCAGGGCCGCGCCCGGGCCGAGCAGGTCGGCCGTGGGCGGCTCGTCGGGTGCAATGCCCAACTCGTCGAACCAGATCCGTCCTGCGTGCGCGCGTCCCTCGCCGGTGAAGAGGCCGGGCTTGAGCGTCAACAGTGTCAGTGTGTGATCGGCGCGCATGGCGCGTTCGCCTGCGAGTTGGCCGGTGTCGGCGAGCAGGCCGCTGGGCAGATCAACGGCGAGGACGGGCGCGCCGCAATTGCCCATTGCGACGATGGGTGCCAGCAGCTCGGGTGAGGGCGCACGATTCAGGCCCAGGCCAAGCAGCGCGTCGATGACGAGAGAAGGGCACTGCGGCGCGTCGTGGCTCACGTGGGTCGGGACACCGACCTCGGCCAACCGTCGCGCGGCGACATGGCCGTCGCCGCCGTTGTTGCCGGGGCCGCAGACCACCCATACCGGGCCGGCGCCCCGGCGCAGCGCCAGGGCGAGCTTGGCAACGGCCAGTCCTGCGCGTTCCATCAGGTCGGGCGAGTGGGCGAGCGCGCGCGCCTCAATGCGCCTGCTGGCCGCTACATCGAACAGCGGCAGCGTGGAGGTCGTGGGCAGCACCGGATGCATGCCCATGAGCTTAGAGCAGTCGTTGCGGCCCGAGTGCGGCGATGTCCAGCGCGGGTGCCAGCCCGGCGATCTGCTGGGCCAGGATCTGGGCGCTGCCACAGGCCAGGCCCCAGCCCAGTCCGCCTGGCGAGATGTTGAGCCACAAGCCCGCGCGACCGCCGCTGCCAAGCACGGGCAGGCCATCGGCCGGCAGCGCGCGGCGGCTCTGGCTCTGCTGCACTTGGCTGTGCAGCACCGAGCCAGGGAACCAGTGTTGCAGGCCGCGGTGCAGGGCTTCGAAGTCCGGGGTCACTCGGGTTCGGGCGCCGGCGACGGTGAGGCCGCCGGTCACGCGTACGCGCTGGCCGGTGCGGGCAATGGCCAGGCCCAGCGTCGGGTCGATCCAGCCAGCCTTGGGGCCCAGGTCGGGATGGGCTTCGAGCAGCCGCAGCGGTGCCGTGACCGAGGCTTCGTGCTGCGCCGCCAGGGGCAGGCGTTGGCCCGACAACGTGGCGGCGTCCAGGCCGTTGCACAACACCACAGCGTCGAAGCGTTCGTCCTGAGCGCCGGGCAGCTGCGGCAGGGTGTCTCCAGCGTCGCGCTCGGTGCCGCGGATCGGCGCCTCCAGCGGCGGTGTGTATTCGTGGCGCAGCATCAGGCCGGTGCCGTCGGCGGCGATGGCGCGCACGGTGGTGTGGAAGCGAAACCCTGCGCCCAGGCGCTGGGCTTGCAGGCGCAGTTGCTGGGCGAAGAGGCGCGGATTGCCGGCACCGCCGCGGGCGAAGGCCAGCGCCGCGGCCAGCGGGGCGTCAGCGTTCAGGCCGGGTTCGCGCAGCCGAGCCTCGCCCGCCTCGATGAGCTCGACCTGCAGGCCCAGGGCCTTCCAACCCTCCAGTCGGGCCTGGGCGGTTGCGACGCGCTTGGCGTCAGTCAGCGCGACGAGAAGGCCATCGGTCGCTTCATCGTCCAAGCCCAGCGCGCGGCGCAGGTCAACGGCACGGGCCAGACCCAGTTGGCTCAGCGCAACGAGTTGGCCTGCTGCGTCACCCGTGCTGCGCCCCGCGCGCCAACGACGAAGTCGAAAGGCCAGAGGTGCCGGTGACGTGGTGTCTGCCAAGTTGGGTGTAAAGGGCGAGAGCAGGGCGTTGCTGGCGAAGCTGGCCTGCTCGGCGACGCTACCTCCGCGCTCGAAGACCTGCACCTGGAGCCCCAAGGCGGCCAGTTCGTAGGCCGTCGTCACACCGGCCAGGCCGGCACCAACCACCGCGACGCGGCGGGTCAAGCGCACACCCGGAGGGACGCCCTGACGGGCAAGCTTGCGGCCGCTGCAAAGCGGCGTCGGCTGGGAAAGGCCATGGGTTTGTGTATACTCTGCGGGTTTTGCCGGGGGTGCTGCGCTGTTTTAGGCGTTGCAAGACTCGGCAGAACGGTTGTGAGGGTGTTGTGGCTGAACTTCTCGGTCGCCACCGTCGCAACAAATCGCAAACCGGCCACTCAAAGGTGTTGTAGTTTGCGGCCTGGATTTCGCTTGAGAAACAAGCGTTTCCAGATGCTGCAACGCAATTCGGGCCGGATTTTAGACACAACCTTCGGAGTAAGACCCATGTCTGTCACGATGCGCGAGATGCTGGAAGCCGGCGTCCATTTCGGCCACCAAACCCGCTTCTGGAATCCCAAGATGGCCCCGTATATCTACGGCCATCGCAACAAGATTCACATCATCAACCTCGAGAAGACGCTGCCTGCGTTCAACGACGCGATGAAGTTCGTCCGCTCGCTGGCTGCCAAGCGCGGCACCATCCTGATGGTCGGCACCAAGCGCCAGGCCCGTGAAGTCGTCGCCCTGGAAGCCCAGCGCGCCGGCATGCCCTACGTCGACTCGCGTTGGCTCGGCGGCATGATGACCAACTTCAAGACGGTCAAGACCTCGCTGAAGAACCTGAAGGACATGCAGGCCCAGATTGACGCCGGCACCCAGCCCGCGATCAAGAAGGAAGCGCTGATGTTCCAACGCGACATCGCCAAGCTCGAGAAGAACATCGGCGGCATCCAGGACATGACCGCACTGCCCGACGCCATCTTCGTCATCGACGTCGGCTATCACAAGATTGCCGTTGCCGAAGCCAAGAAGCTCGGCATTCCCGTCATCGGCGTGGTGGACACCAACCACTCGCCCATCGGCATCGACTACGTCATCCCCGGCAACGACGACTCGGCCAAGGCTGTGGCGCTGTACGCCCGCGCCGTTGCTGACGCCGTGCTCGAAGGCAAGGCCAACGCCACGAACGAAGTGCTGGCTGCGGTTGCTCCCGCCGGCGACGAGTTCGTCGAGGTCTCCGAAGAGGCTTAAAGCCCTTCCGCCCTGCATTTGAAAGGGGCCGCGAGGCCCCTTTTGCCAACCGAAATCTGGAGAAGAGAAATGGCTGCTATCACCGCAAGCATGGTGGGCGAACTGCGTGCCCGCACCGACGCCCCGATGATGGAGTGCAAGAAGGCGCTGACTGAAGCCGAAGGCGACCTGGCCCGCGCTGAAGAGATCCTGCGCGTCAAGCTCGGCAACAAGGCCGGCAAGGCTGCCTCGCGCATCACCGCCGAAGGCATCGTCGCCTCGGCCGTGGTCGGTGGCAATGGTGCGCTGATCGAAGTCAACTGCGAGACCGACTTCGTCTCGAAGAACGACGCTTTCCTGGCCTTCGTGAACGCGCTGGCCGGCCTGGTTGCTGAAGCCAACCCGGCTGATGTGGCTGCGCTGTCGGCGCTGCCGCTGTCCCAGGAAGGTTTCGGCCCGACGGTGGAAGACGTGCGCAAGGGCCTGATCGGCAAGATCGGCGAGAACATGTCGATCCGCCGTTTCCGGCGCTACAGCGGCACCAAGCTGGCGTCCTACCTGCACGGCACCCGCATTGGCGTGATGGTCGAGTTCGAGGGTGACGACGTCGCCGCCAAGGACGTTGCCATGCACGTGGCCGCCATGAAGCCGGCAGCGCTGTCCAGCGCCGAAGTCTCGGCCGACCTGGTCGATAAGGAGCGCCGCATTGCCACGGAGAAGGCTGCCGAATCCGGCAAGCCGGCCGACATCGTCGCCAAGATGGTCGAAGGCTCGGTGCAGAAGTTCCTGAAGGAAGTCAGCCTGCTGGACCAGGTCTTTGTGAAGGCTGCCGACGGCAAGCAGACCGTGGCGGCCTACCTGAAGTCGGCCAACACCACGGTCAAGGGCTTCACGCTCTACGTCGTTGGCGAAGGCATCGAGAAGAAGGTCGACGACTTCGCGGCCGAAGTGGCTGCCCAGGTGGCAGCTGCTAAGGGTCAGTAAAGACGCTTGCGAAATCGTACGAAATGAAGGGGCGCCAAGTTGGCGCCCTTTAAACTTGCGGCCCACCATAGGCCCCCCAAACCTGAGGACACCATGCCCGCGTACAAGCGCATTCTGCTCAAACTCTCCGGCGAAGCCCTGATGGGCGACGACGCCTATGGCATTAATCGCGCGACCATCGTTCGCATGGTGCAGGAAATCCGCGAAGTGACGCAGATGGGCATCGAGGTGGCCGTCGTCATCGGCGGCGGCAACATCTTCCGCGGCGTGGCTGGCGGCTCGGTCGGCATGGACCGCGCCACCGCCGACTACATGGGCATGCTCGCCACGGTCATGAACTCGCTGGCCCTGGCCGACACGATGCGCCAGGAGGGCATGACTGCCCGCGTGATGTCGGCCATCGCCATTGAGCAGGTCGTCGAGCCCTATGTGCGCCCGAAGGCGCTGCAATACCTCGAAGAGGGCAAGATCGTCGTCTTCGCTGCCGGTACCGGCAACCCCTTCTTCACAACCGACACGGCTGCGGCGCTGCGTGGCGCCGAAATCGGCGCCGAGATCGTGCTGAAGGCCACCAAGGTCGACGGCGTCTACTCGGCCGACCCGAAGAAGGACCCGACCGCCACGCGCTATGCGCGCATCAGCTTCGACGAGGTCATCACGCGCAATCTGCAGGTCATGGACGGCGCCGCCTTTGCGCTGTGCCGCGACCAGAAGCTGCCGATCAAGGTTTTCAGCATCTTCAAGCCCGGCGCACTGCGTCGCGTGGTGCAGGGCGAGGACGAAGGCACGTTGGTGCACGTCTAAAACCTTAGTCAGTTGGGGGCAGAGCTGCTTGCTGACGCTCGGGCGGTCTGTCCCGCAAATTCATAGGTATCGATCATGAGCATTGCCGACATCAAGAAGAACGCCGAGGCCAAGATGGCCAAGTCGGTCGAATCCCTGAAGAACGACCTGCACAAGATCCGCACTGGCCGTGCCCACCCCGGCATCCTCGACCAGGTCAGCGTCGACTACTACGGCGCCATGGTGCCGATCTCGCAGGTGGCCAACGTGACGTTGCTGGACGCGCGCACCATTTCCGTCCAACCCTGGGAAAAGGGCATGGGCGCCAAGATCGAGAAGGCCATCCGCGAGAGCGATCTGGGCCTGAACCCGGCGTCCCAGGGCGACCTGATCCGCGTGCCGATGCCGCCGCTGACCGAAGAGCGCCGCCGTGACCTGACCAAGGTCGTGCGCAACGCCGGCGAGGACGCCAAGGTGGCTGTTCGCAACCTGCGCCGTGACGCCAACGAGCATGCCAAGAAGATGCTCAAGGACAAGGAAATCGGCGAGGACGACGAGCGTCGCAGCCTCGATGAAGTGCAAAAGCTCACCGACCGGGTGATCTCGGAGATCGACAAGCTGATCTCGGGCAAGGAAGCCGAGATCCTGGCGGTTTGAGCGCCGTGCTCATGGCGCAAGACCGCCCGGCGCCGCCGCGCCATGTGGCCATCGTCATGGATGGCAATGGCCGCTGGGCCAAGAAGCGCTTCCTGCCGCGCTTCTTCGGCCACAAGGCCGGCGTGGACAGCCTCGTCAAGGTCGTCCAGGCCTGCATCGACCGCGATATCGAATACGTCACCGTCTTCGCCTTCTCCAGCGAGAACTGGAAGCGTCCGAGCGACGAGGTCTCGGGCCTGATGGGCCTGGTGCTGGCTGCGGTGAGCCGCTACCTGGCCAAGATGGGTGCGATGGGCGTGCGCATCCGCATCGTCGGCGACCGTGACGCCGTGTCTGACAAGCTGCGCAACGCCTGGAACGAGGCCGAGACCAGCACCCTGCACAACACCAAGCTGACGCTCAATGTCGCCTTCAATTACGGCGGCCGCTGGGACATCGTGCAGGCCTGCAAGGCCGCGATCAAGGCGGGTGTGAAGCCTGACGAGCTGACCGAAGCCAAGCTGTCGGAGTTCATGGCCATGAGCTATGCACCCGACCCCGACCTCTTCATCCGCACCGGTGGCGAGGTGCGCATCAGCAACTTCCTGCTCTGGCAGGCGGCGTATACCGAATTCGTGTTCTCGGACTGCCTGTGGCCCGAGTTCGGCGAGCGTGAACTGGACGCGGCCATTGCGGCCTTCCACGAACGCGATCGCCGCTTCGGCGGTGTCAAAGAGGTGGTATGAGCCCACCCCGTACCGGCTTCGCCGGCCCCCTCAAGGGGGCACTGCCAGTGGCCCAGCAAAGCCGGATCCACGGCAGTCGCCTCGGCAATGCCTTGAAGGAGGCGTAATGCTTAAGACCCGCGTCATCACCGCCGTCGTGCTGCTGGCCGTCCTGCTGCCGGTGCTCTTCCAGGCTTCGCCCTGGCCCTTTGCCTGGGTCACGGTCGTCATGATGGGCGCGGCCGGCTGGGAATGGACGCGGCTCAACGGCCTGCCCGGCACCGGTGCGATCGCGGGCGGTGTGGCGCTGGCGCTGGCCTGCGTATGGACGCTGCTGCTCGGTGGCCTGAACGCGCCGCCGGCCTGGATCTGGTCGCTGGCCAGCCTCCTGTGGGTGCTGGGCGGCGCCTATGCCTTGCGCGCCGGCCCGAGCGGCTGGCCGCGCATCGCGCGCGGCGCGCGGCTGGCCCTGGGCGCCGTGCTGCTGTGGGGTGCCTGGCTGGCCATCGTGCAGGCCAAAGTGCATGGCATCAACTTCATCCTGTCGGTGTTTTGCCTCGTATGGATGGCCGATATCGCCGCCTATTTCTGCGGTCGCGCCTTCGGCAAGCGCAAGCTCGCGCCGGCCATCAGCCCGGGCAAGAGTTGGGAAGGCGTCTGGGGCGGCTTGGCTGGTGTCATCCTGCTCGGCTTCATCTGGGTGCATGTCATCGACGTGAAACTGGCCGTGGATTCGCCCAGTCTCTACACGCTGCTGGTCCAGCGCCATGGCTGGGTGTCGTTGCTGGCTCTGGTCTTCCTCGGCGCGATGAGTGTCGTCGGCGATCTGTTCGAATCCCTCGTCAAGCGCGCCACTGGCGCAAAGGACAGCAGCAACCTGCTGCCCGGTCACGGCGGCGTGCTGGATCGCATCGACGCGCTGCTGCCCGTGTTTCCCTTGGCGCTTGCCTTGATCAGCTTATGAACCGTCGCCAACGCGTCTGCGTCCTCGGCTCGACCGGCTCCATCGGCGTCAACACGCTGGATGTCCTCTCACGCCACCCAGAGCGCTATGAAGTCGTTGCGTTGAGCGCGATGAGCCGAGTTGACGAGTTGCTCGCCCAATGCCTGGTGTGGAAGCCGCGTTTCGCCGTCATGCCCGAGCGGGACGCTGCTGGCCGCCTGCGCGAGCGGCTGCGTGAAGCCGGCAGCCGTACCGAGGTGCTGGACGGCGCTCAGGCGCTGGCCGACATTGCCGCCCATCCCGAAGTTGATACCGTCATGGCTGCCATCGTCGGCGCCGCCGGCCTGGCACCGGCCATCGCCGCGGCGCGCGCCGGCAAGCGCCTGCTGCTGGCCAACAAGGAGGCCATCGTCGTCGGCGGGGCCCTCTTCATGCAGGCGGTGGAAGAGGGCGGAGCCACGCTGCTGCCCATCGACAGCGAGCACTCGGCCATCTTCCAGTGCCTGCCTGAGGACCGCGCGGCCTGGCACGAACGCGTCGACCACATCGTGCTGACAGCCTCCGGTGGCCCCTTCCGCAGCCGCGACCCGAAGACGTTGGCCGATGTGACGCCGGCTCAGGCCTGCGCCCATCCCAACTGGGTCATGGGCCGCAAGATCTCGGTCGACTCGGCGACGATGATGAACAAGGCGCTGGAGGTCATCGAGGCGCGCTGGCTGTTCAACCTCACGCCCGAACAGATCAAAGTGCTGATTCACCCGCAGAGCATCATCCATTCGATGGTGGTCTGCCGTGACCAGTCGGTGCTGGCCCAGCTCGGCACGCCCGACATGCGCGTGCCCATCGCCTACGGCCTGTCCTTCCCCGAGCGCATCACGTCTGGTGCCAGCCGCCTGGACTTGCTGACGACGCCCAACCTCACCTTCGAGGAGGCCGACGCCGTGCGCTTCCCCGGCTTGCACCTGTCCTGGCAGGCCCTGCGCGCGCCGGAAGGCAGCACCACGGTGCTGAATGCGGCCAATGAAGTGGCGGTGGATGCCTTCCTGAACGGCCTTCTGCGCTTTGACCGGATCCACGCGATCAACTCGCAGTGTCTGGCCGACATCCAGCCGGACGATTGCGCCAGCATCGAAGCGCTGCTGGCGCTGGACGCCCGCACCCGAGAGCATGCCAGGAGCCTGCTGTGACGATGACGTTGGGCATCCTGCTGGCGCTGGCGGTGCTGATCCCCATCCATGAATGGGGCCACTACCGCGTGGCCCGGGCGTGTGGGGTCAAGGTGCTGCGTTTCTCGATCGGTTTCGGCCCGGTGCTTTGGCGTCGTATCGGCCGCGGCGGCACCGAGTTCGCGCTCAGCGCCATCCCGCTGGGCGGGTATGTGCTGATGCTGGACGAGCGCAACGCGCCCGTAGCGCCGCACGAGCGCGAGCAGGCCTTCAATCAGCGCCCGCTGCGCCAGCGCGCCGCCATCATTGCGGCCGGGCCGTTGACCAACTGGCTGCTGGCGATCGTGCTGTTCGCCGTGGTGGCCTGGATGGGCATCGACCAGCCCAAGGCCTTGCTCGGTACCCCGACCAGCGGCTCCTTGGCGGAGCGAGCTGGTCTGCGTGCGGGTGACACCGTGCTGGCTGCCTCCGACACGGAAGGAGAGTGGCAGCCCGTCCGGTCACTGCCCGACCTGCAGGCGGCGATGCTGCGCGCCCAGGTGCTGGGCGAAAGCCTGCACCTGTCGGTCAGTGACGCCCATGGCCGTTCGCCGCGCAGCGTGCGCCTCGAGACCGAGCGCCTGGTAGGCCGCGCGCCGGATGCGCAGCTGATTGCGGACATCGGCCTGACGCCGTTTTCGCAGCCGGTGATCAGCCGCGTGGCTGACGGCGGCGCGGGAGCCGCGGACGGCCTGATGGCAGGCGATCGTGTGCTGACCATCGATGGCCGTGCCGTGCCCGACGCTGCCTTCCTGCGCGATGCCATCCGCCTGGCGCGCGATGGCGACACGCCGCGCACCATGCAATGGCGGATCGAGCGAGCCGGCCAGGTGCTGGAATTGGCAACGACGCCGCGCCTGGTGCAGGAGGCGGGCCAGCGCGTGGCGCGGCTGGGCATTGGCGTGGGGTCGTCGCTGGAGCGCGTGAGCATCAGCTACGGGTTGGTCGACGGCCTGTGGCAGGGCGTGACGCAGAGCTGGGACATGGCGGTCACCACCGTCCGGATGCTGGGCCGCATGCTGACCGGCCAGGCCTCGTTGAAGCTGCTCAGCGGGCCGCTCACCATGGCCGAGGCGATCGGCGATGCCGCCAAGGCCGGGCCCAGTTACTACCTGGAACGGCTTGCGCAGATCTCGCTCGGCCTGGCGATTCTGAACCTGCTGCCGCTGCCGATGCTCGACGGCGGGCACCTCATGTATCATCTTTTCGAGGGTTTGAGTGGCCGCCCCGTCTCCGAATGGTGGCAACGGCAACTGCAGCGCGCTGGCGCGCTGATCCTGATGCTGATGATGGCCTTGGCCCTTTCCAACGACGTCGCCCGCCTCGCGGGCTGGCACTGACACTCCCCGGTTCCCATGTCCTTTCCTTTCAGTTCGGGAGCGAAGCGTCGCCCCTTCCGCCTCGGCTTGCTGGCTTTGGCTGTCACGGGGATGTTCCAGTCGGGGCTAGCCTGGGCGGCAGATCCCTTCGTGCTGAAGGACATCCGCGTCGAAGGCCTGCAACGGACCGACCCGGGCACCGTGTTCGCGTCGCTGCCCTTTCGCATCGGCGACACCTACAACGATGAAAAAGGCGCTGCCGCGCTGCGTGCCCTGTTCGCCACGGGCCTGTTCAAGGACGTGCGCATCAGCATCGACGGCAATGCCGTCGTCGTCATCATCGACGAGCGGCCCATCATCGCCAACGTCAACTTCGTCGGCCTGAAGGAGTTCGATACCGAGGCGCTGACCAAGTCGCTGAAGGACGTCGGCATCGGCGAAGGCAAGCCCTTCGACAAGGCCTTGGCCGACCGTGCCGAGCAGGAGCTCAAGCGCCAGTACCTCACGCGCAGCCTCTACGGTGCCGAGGTCACGACGACGATCACGCCCATCGAGCGCAACCGCGTCAACGTCAGCTTCAACGTGACGGAGGGCGAGCCGGCCAAGATCGCCGAGATCCGGATTCTGGGTTCCAAGGTGTTCTCCGAAAGCACGTTGATGGGCCTGCTCGAGCAGACCACCACCGGCTGGCTGACCTGGTACACCAAGACCGACCGCTATTCGCGCGCCAAGCTGAACGCGGACCTGGAAACCATCCGCAGCTATTACCTGAACCGCGGCTACCTGGAGTTCGCCGTCACCTCCACGCAGGTGACGATCTCGCCGGACAAGCAGAGCATCAGCATCGCCATCACGGTCAGCGAAGGCCAGCCCTACACCGTCACGGGCGTCAAGCTCGAGGGTGATTACCTGGGCCGCGAGGAGGACTTCAAGCACCTCGTCTTCCTCAAGCCCGGCCAGGCCTACCAGGGCGAAGCGGTGGCCAACACCACGCGCGCCTTCAGCGACCTGTTCGGCACCTATGGCTATGCCTTCGCCCGCGTCGACAGCCGCCCCGACATCAACCGCGAGACCGGCCAGGTCGTCGTCACCTTCGTCGCCGAGCCGCAGCGCCGCGTCTACGTGCGCAAGGTCATCATCTCCGGCAACTCGCGCACCCGTGACGAAGTCATCCGCCGCGAATTCCGCCAGTTCGAGGCGGCCTGGTACGACGGCCAGAAGATCAAGTCCTCGCGTGATCGCGTCGAGCGCCTGGGTTACTTCAAGGACAAGGAAGTCAGCATCGACACCCAGGAGGTGCCGGGCGCCCAGGATCAGGTCGACGTCATCCTGACCGTCGTCGAGCGCCCCACCGGCGCCATCACGGTCGGTGCGGGCTACTCCAGCCAGACCAAGCTGTCCTTCACCGGCTCCATCCGCCAGGACAACGTGTTCGGCTCGGGCAACTACCTCGGCATCGACTTGGCCACCGCCCGCACGGGCCGCCAGGTGCAGGTCAGCACGGTCGACCCCTACTTCACGGTCGACGGTGTGTCGCGCTCGCTCGATGTGTTCTATCGGACCACGCGCCCTATCAACACGCTGGGCGAGGAATACCAGTACGTCACCAAGGGCGGTGCCATCCGCTTTGGCGTGCCCTTCTCGGAAATCGACACCGTCTTCTTTGGCCTTGGCTACGAGCAGACCGACATCACGACGTCCAAGGGTCTGCCCAACAGCTATCTGCTGTTCGTCAACCAGTTCGGCCAGCGCAGCAATTCCATCCCATTCACCATCGGCTGGCAGCGTGACAGCCGCGACAGCGTCATCTCTCCGCTCAAGGGCAAGTACCAGCGCGTCAACGTCGAGACCAGCGCCATCGGCGACGCCCGGTTCGCGCGTATCAACCTGCAGTACCAGCAGTATTTCGAGGTCACGAACAAGATCACGCTGGGCATCAACAGCGAACTGGGTTGGGGCGTGGGCCTGGGCGGCAAGCCCTATCCCATCTTCAAGAACTTCTACGGCGGTGGCCTGGGCTCCGTGCGCGTCTTCGAGGCCGGCTCGCTGGGCCCTGTGGACCCGACCGGCTCCTACATCGGCGGCAACCGGCGCTTCAACACCAATGCCGAGCTCTACCTGCCGGTGCCCGGCAGCGGCAACGACAAGAGCTTCCGCATCTTCGGCTTCGCCGACCTCGGTGGTGTCTGGGGGCCGGACGCCAAGCTCAACTGGAACACGCTGACCAACGGCAAGGACAATGAGGGCCGCGACATGCTGCGCATGTCCGCCGGTATCGGCCTGTCCTGGATTTCGCCGATGGGCCCGCTGCGGCTGAGTTACGGCAAGCCCGTTCGCAAGGCGCGGACGGATAGAATCGAAAAATTCCAATTCCAGATCGGGACTGCATTCTGATGATGAGCAAGCTCTTGCAATCGATGGCCCTGGCCGCATCGATGATGGTGGCCACCACGGTGGTGCAAGCCCAGGAACTGAAGATCGGCTACGTCAACAGCGAGCGCGTGCTGCGCGAGGCCAACTTGGCCAAGGCAGCCCAGGTCAAGCTGGAGACTGAGTTTGGCAAGCGCGAGAAAGACCTGCGCGATCTGGAGACCAAGCTGCGCGGCGCTGCCGAGAAGCTGGAAAAGGACGCGCCCACGCTGTCCGAAGCTGAGCGCAACCGCCGCCAGCGCGACATCGTCGAGCAGGAGCGTGACTTGCAGCGCAAGCGCCGCGAGTGGCAGGAAGACCTGACCCAACGCAAGAACGAGGAGCTGTCGGCCGTGGTCGAGCGCGCCAACAAGGTCATCAAGCAGATCTTCGATGCCGAGAAGTACGACCTCATCCTGCAGGACGCGATCCACTTCAGCGCGCGTGTCGACATCACCAAGAAGGTGATCGACGCGCTGAACGCGCAGAAGTAAGTCGCCAGTTCCATGAGCTCGACGACCGTCGCGCTCTCCGAGTTGATCGCCGCCTTGGGCGGCGATTTGCTTGGTGGGCCCGACATGCGCATCACGCGTATCGCGCCGCTTGACGAGGCTGACGACACGAGCATCAGCTTCCTCGCCAACCCGCGTTACCAGGCCCAGCTGGCCACCACGGCGGCCGCCTGCGTCATCGTTGCGCCGGCTTTTGCCGAGGTGGCGTCAGCGCGTGGCGCGGCCATCGTTACGCCCGATCCCTATCAGTACTTTGCGCGGCTGACGCAGTGGTGGGCAGCGCGCACGCGCCCGGCCCCGAAGGCCGGCGTGCACGCCAGCGCCGTGGTGTCACCCGATGCAAAGCTGGGGCAGGGCGTCGAGATCGGTCCGCTGGCCGTCATCGAGGCTGGTGCGGTCATCGGCGACCACGCCCGCATCGGCGCTCACTGCGTCGTCGAGCGCGAGGCGGTCGTGGGCGCGCACACACGGATGGCGCCGCGCGTCGTGCTGGGCTATGGCTGCCGGATCGGCGTGCGTGGCCTCGTGCACGGCGGCGTGGTCATCGGCGCCGACGGTTTCGGCTTCGCGCCCAGCAAGAGCGGCTACGTGAAGATCGAGCAGCTCGGCAATGTCGCCATCGGCGATGACGTCGAGATCGGCGCCAACACCTGCATCGACCGCGGCGCGCTGGCCGACACCGTCATCGAAGACGGCGTCAAGCTCGACAACCTGATCCAGATCGCCCACAACGTGCACATCGGTCGCAACACGGCCATGGCCGGCTGTTCGGCCGTTGCCGGCTCGACAAAGATCGGTGCCAACTGCACCATCGGCGGTGCGGCCAACATCATCGGCCACCTGACCATCGTCGACGGCGTGCACATCTCCGCCGCCACCACCGTCACCCGCAGCATCACCGAGCCGGGCGTCTACAGCGGCCCCTATCCCTTCGAAGAGAATTCGAGCTGGCAGAAGAACGCGGCCACCTTGCGACAGCTCAGCACCCTGCGCGAGCGCGTGCGCGCGCTGGAGAAGAAATAAATGAACGAACCGACCCAGACCTCGACCCAGACTCAGGCCATCGTCCCGACGACGATGGACATCCACGAAATCCTCAAGCGCCTACCGCACCGCTACCCCATCCTGCTGGTGGACCGCGTCGTCGAGCTGATCAAGGGCGAGCGCATCCGCGCCATCAAGAACGTCTCGATCAACGAGCCCTTCTTCCTCGGACACTTCCCGCACCGCCCGGTCATGCCGGGCGTGTTGGTGCTGGAAGCGCTGGCCCAGGCCGCGACGCTGCTGGCCATCGAGACCGTGGGCATCGTGCTGGACGAGAAGTCGGTCGTCTACTTCGCCGGTATCGACGGCGCCCGCTTCAAGCGCCCGGTGGAGCCAGGCGACCAACTGGTGCTGGAAGTGACGCTGGGCCGCGCCAAGGCCGGCATCTACAAGTTCAATGCCCGTGCTCTGGTGGGCGGGCAGCTGGCCGCCGAGGCCGAGCTGATGTGCACGATGCGTCGTATCCAAGACTGATGAGCATCCACCCGACCGCCATCGTCGACCCGGCCGCCGAGTTGGACTCGTCGGTCGAGGTCGGCGCCTACACGCTGATCGGCCCGCACGTGAAGATCGGCGCCGGCACCAAGGTCGGCCCGCATGTCGTCATCGAAGGCCACACGACCATCGGCCGCGACAACACCTTCTTCCAGTTCAGCTCCATCGGTGCTGCCAACCAGGACAAGAAGTACGCGGGCGAGCCGACGAAGCTGGTCATCGGCGACCGCAACACGGTGCGCGAATTCTGCACGCTGAACATCGGCACCGTGCAGGACCGCGGCGAGACGACGGTCGGCAACGACAACTGGATCATGGCCTACTGCCACCTGGCCCATGACGTTGTCATCGGCGACGAGTGCGTGCTGGCCAATAACGCCACGCTTGCGGGCCATGTACAGGTGGGCGACTGGGTCACCATTGGCGGCCTGACCGGCGTGCTGCAGCGCATGCGCATCGGCGACCACGCCATGATCGGCTTCCAGGCCCATGTGGCCCAAGACGTGCCGCCCTTCATGACGGTGGACGGCAACCCGCTCGCGGCGCGTGCGGTCAACATCGTCGGCCTGAAGCGGCGCGACTTCAGCAGCGAGCGCATCGGCGTCATCCGCCAGATCTACAAGCTGCTCTACCGCAGCGGCCACACGCTGGATGAGGCCAAGGCCGGCATTGCAGCGCTGCGTGGCACGGAAGCCGGCGCGGCAGATGGTGACATCGACCTGATGCTGAACTTCCTCGCCGCCTCCACGCGCGGCATTGTTCGGTAGCCCAATGCAGACCGCGCCCCGCCTCGGCATGGTGGCCGGCGAGGCCAGCGGTGATCTGCTGGCCGGCCTGCTGCTGCAGGGCCTGCGTGCCCGCTGGCCGGCGCTGACAGCGCAGGGCATTGGCGGCCCGAAGATGATCGCCCAGGGCTTCGAGACCTGGTGGCCGCACAGCAAGTTGTCCATCTTTGGCTATGTCGACGCGCTGCTGAACATCCACGAGCTGCTGTCCATCCGCAAGCAGCTCGGCACGCGCCTCATCTCGAACCGGCCCGATGTCTTCATCGGCGTGGACGCGCCCGACTTCAATTTCGGCCTCGAGACGCGGCTGCGCGAGGCGGGCATCAAGACCGTCCATTTCGTCTGCCCGTCCATCTGGGCCTGGCGGCCCGAACGGGTCGTGAAGATCAAGGCCGCGGCCGATCATGTGCTGTGCCTTTTCCCGTTTGAGCCAGAGATCCTGCACAAGGCGGGCATCGGTGCCACCTACGTGGGCCATCCTTTGGCGGATGCGATTCCGATGGAGCCCCCGCGCGCCGCAGCGCGTGAGGCACTGGGCCTGGCCGCCGCCGACACCGTCATTGCGCTGCTGCCCGGCAGCCGCAAGAGCGAAATCAACTACATCGCGCCAGCGCTGATCGATGCGGCGAAGCTGCTGGCCCGGCCGGGCCGCCGCTTTGTCATGCCCATCGTGCCGGGGCTGCGCAGCCTGGTCGAGCCGCTGATCCAGGGCGCCGACATCCTGCTTGTCGACGGCCAGTCCCACGCGGCGCTGGCGGCCTGCGACCTGACGCTGCTGGCCAGCGGCACCGCCACGCTGGAGGCGGCCCTGTTCAAGCGCCCCATGGTCATCGGCTACCGCATGAACGCGCTGAACTGGTGGCGCATGAAGGGCCGCGGCCTGCAGCCCTGGGTAGGCCTGCCCAACATCCTGGCGCGCGAGTTCCTGGTACCCGAGCTGATCCAGGACGCCTGCACGCCCGACAACCTGGCGCGGGAGGCGGAAGGCCTGCTTGCCGATGCAGCGCGCCGTGCTGCCCTGCACGAGCGCTTTGTCCAACTTCACGAGCTGCTGCGGCAAGACACCGCGCAGCGTGCCAGCGATGCCATCGCGACGCTCATCCAAGCCTGAACAGGTGTCCCTCGACTGGACACCGCCCGGCCTCGTCGCCGGCGTGGACGAGGCCGGACGCGGGCCGCTCGCGGGCCCGGTGTTCGCGGCGGCCGTCATCCTCGACGACCTGCAGCCCATCAAGGGCCTGGCCGACTCCAAGGTGCTGACACCGGCCAAGCGCGCGCGGCTGTACGACGAGATCCGTGCCAAGGCGCTGTGCTGCTGCATCGCGCATGCGACGCACGAAGAGATCGACCGCATCAACATCCTGCAGGCCACGATGCTGGCGATGCAGCGCGCGGTGACGGGCCTGCGGCTCAAGCCAGCGCTCGTTCGCATCGACGGCAATCGGCTGCCGGTGCTGGCCGTGCCGGCAGAGGCCATCGTGCAGGGCGACGCCACCGTGCAGGCCATCTCCGCTGCAAGCATCCTCGCCAAGGTGGCGCGGGACCTCTTTTGCGAGCAGATGCACGCAAGCCATCCGCAATACGGCTTTGCCGCGCACAAGGGCTATGGCACGCCGGAGCACCTCGCCGCGCTGAAGCAGCATGGCGCCAGCCCCTGGCACCGTCGCAGCTTCGCGCCGGTCCGCGAGGTCTGCATTGACGTGACGATCAATCCGCTGGCATGAAGATCGACCACGTCACTTCGCGCGACAACCCGGCGCTGGTGCGGCTGCGCAAGCTGACGGCGGACGCCGGCGGCTACCGCAAGATCGGCAGCGTCTGGATCGAAGGTGACCATCTGCTGCGTGCAGCCTTGCAACGCGGGTGGAAACCGGCGCTCGTCGTGCTGACCGAAGGCGCGATGCAGGACACGGCCTTGAGCGCGCTGGCCGAATCGGCACCGCGCACTCTCGTCGTGCCGATGGCGCTGTTCAAGGGCCTGAGCGGCCTGGAGTCACCAGCGCAAATCGGTGCCGAGTTGACACTGCCGGCTTCACCGGAGATCGATGCCAACGCCGCCAGCGTCGTGCTTGACCGCCTGCAGGACGCCGGCAACGTCGGCGCCATCCTGCGCAGTGCGGCGGCCTTTGGCGTGCGCCAGGTGCTGGCCCTCAAAGGCACTGCGGCGCTGTGGTCGCCCAAGGTCGTGCGCGCAGGGCAGGGCGCCCATTTCGGCCTGCGCCTCGTTGAAGGCCTGGCGGCCGATGACCTCGCGGCGCTGCATGTGCCCATGATCGCGACCAGTTCGCACACCGAGCATGTGCTGCATCGCGTCGCCTTGCCCTCGCCTTGTGCTTGGGTCATGGGCCACGAAGGCCAGGGCGTGTCGCCCGAGCTGATGGCCCGCTGCGCGCTGACCGTGGGCATCCCGCAGCCAGGCGGCGAGGAGTCGCTCAATGTGGCGGCGGCGGCGGCGATCTGCTTGTACGAGAGCGAACGGCAGAAGGGCTGAGAACGCGCGGAAGCTTTGCGTTGTGCCGGGAGCCACTGGGCTGACCCCTTGATTGCCGCTTGCAATCGAGAATGATTCTCATTACAGTGACTTGATGCTCACTGAATCCTATCCGCCAAAGCCTGCGGCACAGCCGGGGGCTGTGATCCTGGGCAGAGGCCAGGCCCGCCAGATCGACAGCGCCACGTTGCTCGGCCCCAAGGGCGAAGTCTTCATCGTGCATCAACAGCAGGTCTACCGCCTGCGCATCACGTCCCAGGGCAAGTTGATCCTGACCAAATAGCCCTCGCTCGTCATATCGCGCCAGCCAGCCGTCGCCCGCCCGCGCTTCTCCCCTGGAGACTTCCGAATGGCCGACACCTGCTGCGCTGTGCATGCCGCGCTCCCCTCCCTCACCGGCTCGCGCCGGCGCCGCCTGTGGGAGCTGGGCAGCCATGCCCACTGCCCCGTCATCGGCGTCTGCCTGCCGCTGGAACGCGTGCGCATCCTGGCCAGGAAGCTACTGGTGCTGCAGGGCGACGAGGACGACTACACGCTGCATTGCAGCCTCGTCACTGCAGCCGCGCGCCGCAACGCGGTGTCCGAGTCGTTGCAAAAGGATCTGGAGCAGCGCTTCGCGCTCGACGTGCGCAACGCCGCCCAGGCCAAATGCCGCGAAAGCCTGATGAGCTGGTGGCGCAACCGCGCCGTCCAGGGCGAAATTGCCGGCGCGCTGTGGGCCACGCTGATGCACGCACGGTGCGACGAATGGCTGGAGATGCGCGTGCTGGGCCAGGTGCACATGCTGCAGCACCAGGTCGGCGCCGCGCAGCGCATGGACTTGGCTGCCCACCGTGAGCTGTCTGCCGAACATCAGGCGCTGGCGCGCGATTACGCCGAGGTGCAGCAGCGCGTGACTGGTTGGAGCCTGGAGCGCGCCCGCGAGCAGCAGGCCTGGGAGCAGGAGCGCATGCAGTTCCGCGCCACGCAGATCGGCCTGCAGACCCAACTCGCCCAGGCGCAGGGGCAACTGCAGCATTGGCAGGCCGCGCGCCCCGATCTGCCCGAACGCGAGGCCCTGCGCGAGCGCCTGGCCGAACAGTTGGAGCGCAACCTGGCGCTGCAACGCGAGGTCAACCGACTCGCGTCGCGCACACCGGCGGTGGCGGATGCCGCCGAACCCGCCGCCGCATGGGTCGAACAAGAGGTCCGCGTTGAGACCGTGAAGCTGGAGCACCGGGTCGTGCTCTGCGTCGGTGGCCGCAGCGGCAGCGTGCCCCAGTACCGTCAGGCCGTGGAAGGCTGTGGCGCGCAGTTCCTGCACCATGACGGCGGCAGCGAGCACAAGCCAGCCCAGCTGGAGCCCCAGCTCGCCGCGGCCGATCTCGTCATCTGCCAGACGGGTTGCATCACCCATGACGCCTACTGGCGCGTGAAGGACCATTGCAAGCGCCACAACAAGCGCTGCGTCTTTGTCGAGACACCCAGCCGCAGCGCCTTCGAGCGCGCGTTGGCCCAGGCCGCGGCACAGGGAGGGGCAAATATGGCGGTCTGAGGGGAAGCCCCCAGCGAGGCGGCAAACTGCCTGCCGCAAACTGCAATTGTTTGCAGCCGGAGACTGTCAATGCCCCCCGTCGCCTCGCCCCACCAGCTCGCGCGCCGCGCCATCGCCCTCGTCCTGGCCGGTGGCCGCGGCTCGCGGCTCAAGCAGTTGACCGATTCGCGCGCCAAGCCGGCCGTCTACTTCGGCGGCAAGTTCCGCATCATCGATTTCGCGCTGAGCAACTGTGTCAACAGCGGCATCCGTCGCATCGGCGTCGTCACGCAGTACAAAAGCCATTCGCTGCTGCGCCACATCCAGCGTGGCTGGAGCTTCCTGCGCGCCGAGCTCAACGAGACGGTCGACCTGATGCCGGCCCAGCAGCGCACCGACGATGAGAGCTGGTACCGCGGCACGGCCGATGCGGTATTCCAGAATCTGGACATCGTGCAGAGCACCGGCGCCGACTACATCGTCGTGCTGGCGGGCGACCACATCTACAAGATGGACTACTCCAGCATGCTGGTGGATCATGTCGCCACAGGGGCGGGTTGCACCGTTGGCTGCATCGAGGTGCCCAAGGGCGAGGCGAGTGCCTTCGGCGTGATGGCCGTGGACGACGAGCGCCGCATCACGGCCTTCAAGGAAAAGCCCGCCGACCCGCCCTGCATCCCGGGCCGCGATGGCGTCTGCCTGGCCAGCATGGGCATCTACATCTTCAACGCCGACTACCTGTACCGGCTTCTGGCCGAAGACCTGGCCGACCCCACCTCCAGCCATGACTTTGGCAAGGACGTGATTCCCAAGGTCGTTACCGAGAACCGCGCCGTGGCTCACCCCTTCGGCATGAGCTGCATCATGAATCCCAACGGTGCCACGCCCTACTGGCGCGACGTCGGCACGCTGGACGCCTTCTGGGCCGCCAACCTCGACCTGGCCTCCATCAGCCCCGAGCTCGACATCTACGACACCGACTGGCCGATCTGGACCTACCAGCGCCAGCTGCCTCCGGCCAAGTTCATTCCCGACCACAACGGCATGCACGGCATGACAGTCAACACCATCGTCAGCGCAGGCTGCATCGTGTCGGGCTCGCATGTCGTGCAGTCGGTGCTGTTCAACAACGTGCGCATCCGCTCCTTCTGCAACATCCACCAGTGCGTGCTGCTGCCCGGCGTTGAGATCGGGCGGCATTGCCGGCTGACCAAGGTCATCGTCGATCGCGGTTGCGAGATCCCCGATGGCCTCGTCGTCGGCGAGGACGCGGTGCTGGATGCCGAACGCTTCGAGCGCACGGAAAGCGGCGTCGTGCTGATCACCAAGCAGATGCTGGCCAGGCTGTGACCAGAGTCTTACAGGTCAGCGCGGAGCTGTTCCCGCTGTTGAAGACCGGCGGGCTGGCCGACGTGGCTGGTGCGCTGCCCGCGGCGCTCGCTGCAGCGGGTGCCGAGCCACGGCTGCTGGTGCCGGGGTTCCCGGCCATCCGCGATTCGTTGACCTTGGAATGCGCCGTCGTTCCCGTCGCACTGCCATGGAGCGAAGGAAGGGCGGCGCTGCTGCGCGGGCGGCTGCCGGGCTTCGACATGCCCGTCTACGTGCTGGACGCTCCTGGTCTTTTCGACCGGCCCGGCAACCCTTACGCGGATGAGAGCGGCGTCGCATACGCGGACAACCACCGTCGCTTCGCGCTGCTGGGCCTGGCGGCTGCCCGTCTTGCCGAGGGCGTGGATGCCGCCTGGCGTCCGCAGATCGTGCACGCCCATGACTGGCACGCGGGCCTTGCCTGCGCCCACATCGCCGCCAGTCGCTCGCGCCGCCGCACCGAGGCGCGGACGGTCTTTACCGTGCACAACCTGGCCTACCAGGGCCTGTTCCCGGCCGACCATTTCTGCGATCTCGGCTTGCCACCCCAACACTACGCGGTCGAGGGCGTGGAGTTCTATGGCCAGGTCAGCTTCATGAAGGCCGGCCTGCATTTCGCGGACGCGATCACCACGGTCAGCCCGAGCTATGCACGCGAGATCCAGACGCCCGAGCAGGGCTGTGGTCTGGACGGCCTGCTGCGCCATCGCGCCGAGGTGTTGCACGGCATCCTGAATGGCGTCGACTACGGCGTGTGGTCGCCCGCCCACGACCGCAGCATCGCCCGAGCCTATGACGTCGACAACGCCGAAGACAAGGCCGTCTGCAAGGCCGCGCTGCAGCGCGAATGTGGGCTGGATGTGAAGGCGCAGGCGCCGTTGTTCGGCGTAGTCAGCCGCCTGACCGAGCAGAAGGGTCTGCCTCTGGTGATCGAGGCGCTGAACGACCTGATCGACGCGGGTGGGCAGCTTGTCATTCTTGGCAGCGGCGACGCCCGCCTTGAAGCAGCGTTTGGCGAAGCCGCCGCCAGGCACCCGGGCCAAATCGCCCGCCGCATCGGCATGGATGAAGGGCTGGCACACCGCATCTATGCCGGCAGCGATGTGATGCTGGTGCCCAGCCGCTTCGAACCTTGTGGTCTCACCCAGCTCTACGGCCTGAGCTATGGCACGCTGCCGTTGGTGCACCGCGTCGGTGGGCTGGCCGACACGGTGGTCGACTGCACGCTGGAAGACCTCGATGCCGGCGCCGCCACGGGCTTTGTCTTCAACGCCTTCACGGCCGACGCCTACCGTCGCGCGCTGCGCCGTGCCTTTGCGTTGTGGAGCCGGCAAGAGTGCTGGGGTCGCGTGCGCTTGGCGGCGATGCGACAGCACTTTGACTGGAACGCCGCCGCGCAACGGTATGCGGATGTGTATCGCGGTGTGCTGGGTCGTTGATGTGAAACTGGACTGCGCACAGACAAGCGACTTCATGCGAGGCCTGTCCCTGTTTCTCGGGCACCAACTCGACTCAATGACCGGTGATTTCAGGGACGGGAGCGTCACCTGCTTGATCGCCACGACGAGGACACGGCTGCTTGAGCACTGTGAGTCCTATGGCTGGACGGCTGCACATCTTCCAGGCATCAAGCCGACATCTTGCGTCGTGATTCGGAAGCCCAATATGCAACCGGAGTTGTGGGTGCGATCGCGATATCGCGGGTATCGAAAGGCCTTCCGGCTTTTCCTGTCCGAGTGGGGCGGAATCGGCGATGACGGCATCCCGCACAACCTGCAGGTGGATCACCTGCATCCGGCCTCGCGGTTCACGCCCAAGAACGATCACTACTTTGTGCGCCTCGCCCTCATCGAGCGAGGCGTCAATGCGTCGTACGGAGCGGGCTTCGAACGCTTGTTGTATGAGCGTGAGCGTGAGAGAGCGCTTTCCGGTGGCGTGCATATGGATTGGATGGCCTACCTGAAAGTGCGCGGTATTCGTTTGCCTGCCAAAACTGCAGGGAAGGCCGTTTGGAAGGCCTGGTCCTGGCAATGCGCCAAATCACTGGGTCCCGAAGGCTTCGATCCAGTTTTTACATACGTCGGGCTGACGACGATGCTCAACCTGGCCTTTCTGAACATCTGGCGCCCGCTTCCGCCTGACGACGCTTTCAGGCCCGAGGTCGAGGCGCACCCGTCCTATCCTTGCGCGCCTCAACTGGCAGAGGTTTGACGTGGTCGCGAGGTGCCATGGCGCGGCGTGTCACGATGCAGCCATTCCTACCGTCAAATGGCCAGCGCGATGACTCCAACCCCAATCAGCGCGGCGCCGGCGATACGCCAGCCTCGTTCGCCTTCGCCCAACAACTGCCCGCCCAGCAGTGCCGCAAACAGCATAGACACCTCGCGCGCTGGCGCTACGCGTGACAGCGGCGCCTCGCGCATGGCCATCAGCACCAGGATGTAGGCCAGCGGCCCCAGGCCTGCGACGGCAAGCACGCCGCGCCATGAGCGGCGCAGCTCCGGCCAGAAGCTCTGCGGGTTGCGCAGCAGCGTCGGCAGTTGCAGCGGCACGCGCAGCACATTGCCGAAGTAGTCCAGCATCAGCGGCGACACGGCCAGCACCTTGACGGCATAACCGTCCAGCACCGTGTAGCCGGCGATCAGCGTGCCGGTGGCGGCGCCCCAATAGACGCCGCGGCGGCGGCGCATGGCTGCCTCGGCATCGTGGTCCACACCGCGGCCGATCAGGCGCGGCCCCATGGTGATCAGCAGGATGCCGCCGACGACGCCGGCCAGGCCCAGCGCGCCATAGACGCCCAGGTGCTCACCCAGCAACACGACGGCCGCAAGCGCCGACAGGAAAGGGCCGCTGCCGCGTGCGACCGGGTAGACGACGGTGAGGTCGCTGGCCCGGTAGCCAGCGATGAGGCAGTTGAAGTAGCCCAGGTGGACCACGGCGCTGGCGGCGACAAAACCCCAGGCCAGCAGTGACCAGTGCGGCAGCTCATCCAGGCCGACCCAGAGCACAGCAGGCAGCCACAGCACCACCACACCGAGCGCACAGCTGAAGACGAAATGCGTGCCCCCGCCCCACTTCTTGGCGGCGAGGTTCCAGACAGCGTGGAGAAGGGCGGCGGTGAGGACCAGTGCGAGCGCGTGGAGCGGCATCAGTACATCAGCCTGTCCGGGCGGATGTCGCGCAGGATGGTCGTCGCGATCTCTTCGATGGACTTGTGCGTGGACGACAGCCAGGAGATGCCGTCGCGTTTCATCATGGCCTCGGCCTCGTTGACCTCGTAGCGGCAGTTCAGTACGTCGGCATATTTGCTGCCGGGACGGCGCTCGTTACGGATGGACGAGAGGCGCTCGGGGTCGATGGTCAGGCCGAAGCACTTGCGCTTGTGCGGCAGCAGCGGTGCGGGCAGCTTGCGGCGCTCGAAGTCCTCGGGGATCAGCGGGTAGTTGGCGGCCTTGATGCCATGCTGCATGGCCAGGTACAGCGAAGTCGGCGTCTTGCCCGAGCGCGACACGCCGACGAGGATGACGTCAGCCACGTCGAGGTTGCGCGCCGACTGGCCGTCGTCGTGGGCCAGCGAGAAGTTGATGGCCTCGATGCGGTCGTGGTATTCCTTGCTTTCGGCCACGTCTGAGAAGCGACCCACGCGGTGGTTGCTCTTGATGCCGAACTCGTCTTCCAGCGGCTCGATGAAGGTGCCGAACATGTCCATGACGCGGCCCTGGCAATGCTCGCGCACGATCTTGAGCACGTCGCGGTCCACCAGCGTCGCGAAGACGATGGGCCGCTGGGCCTCGCGCACGGCGACTTCATTGATCTCGGCGACGACGGCGTGCGCCTTGTCGGCCGAATCGACGAAGGGCCGGCGCACATGGCGGGCCTTGATGGAGAACTGCGCGAGGATGGAATTGCCGAAGGTCTCGGCGGTGATGCCGGTGCCGTCAGAGACGAAGTAAACGGTTCTGGCGGTCATGGCGGCATTCCATCGAGTTACGGCGCGGCCATGATAGCCAGCACCCTGCTTTCGCCCTGCAACCTCGGACACATGGATCACATCTTCCAGGTCGTGCGATTGATCTCCTGTGCGGTGGCTTCGTCGCTGCTCACGCGGGCATCGTGCACAGCCAGGGCTCCCTTGGCCTGACCCGCATCAGTCGGCCGTCAACGTTTTCATGCCACCCCGAAAGAGGGGACACGGCGCCGAGAAGGGACTTATTGCACATCCCCCCGCCGTACCCGGATGAAACCCGAGGCCTAGAATCCGCGGCAATTCATCGCGATCAGCCCATGCGCGCCTCCCTCCTCCTCAAAGAATCCAGAAATGGACGGAGCTGCGCCTGCCTTGAGCATCTTGGCTCGGCACTGGGCGTGGACGACGCGACGACACCGGTTTTTCAACCTCCCGGAGTTTCCCCATGTCCACCCTGTTCGAGGCGACCGCCCTGGTCGTACCGTTTGAGAACCTGAGGATGAGCGATGTCGAGGCAGTTGGCGGCAAGAACGCCAGCCTCGGCGAAATGATCTCG
Source organism: Roseateles sp. P5_E1 (assembly GCF_054049335.1). Lineage (NCBI taxonomy): Bacteria > Pseudomonadati > Pseudomonadota > Betaproteobacteria > Burkholderiales > Sphaerotilaceae > Roseateles > Roseateles sp. P5_E1. The sequence continues at coordinate 19,289 of NZ_JBFUMN010000029.1, read as the reverse complement.
CAGCTCGCCGCCAGCGGCGTGCGCGTCCCCGGAGGGTTCGCCACCACGGCGCACGCCTTCCGGCAGTTCCTCAAGCACGAGGGGCTGGACGCGCGCATCGCGGCGCGCCTGGCCACGCTCAACACCGACGATGTCCGCGCGCTGGCCGAGGCCGGCGCCGAGATCCGCGGCTGGATCGAGAACCAACCCTTCCCGGCCGACCTGGAAGCCGGCGTGCGCTCGTCCTTCGCGCAGCTGACCGCCGACAACCCAGGCGTCTCCTTCGCCGTGCGTTCGTCCGCCACGGCCGAAGACTTGCCCGACGCGTCGTTTGCCGGCCAGCAGGAAACCTTCCTGAACGTCGTCGGCATCGATGACGTGCTGCACAAGATGCGCGAGGTGTTTGCCTCGCTCTACAACGACCGCGCCATCAGCTACCGCGTGCACAAGGGCTTCGCGCACAACGACGTGGCGCTGTCCGCCGGCGTGCAGCGCATGGTGCGCTCCGACCTCGGCTCGGCCGGCGTCATGTTCACCATCGACACCGAGAGCGGCTTCCAGGAGGTCGTCTTCATCACGTCCAGCTATGGCCTGGGTGAGACGGTGGTGCAGGGCGCTGTGAACCCGGACGAGTTCTACGTGCACAAGCCGGCGCTGAAGGCCGGCAAGCTGGCCATCATCCGCCGCAACCTCGGCTCCAAGCTGATTCGCATGGAGTTCGCGTCGCCCGAGGAAAAGGCGGCTGCCGGCAAGCTCGTCAAGACCGTCGACACGGTGCCCGAGCAACGCAACCGCTACTCGCTGAACGACACCGAGGTGACCGAGCTGGCGAAGTACGCCCTCATCATCGAGCAGCACTACGGCCGCGCGATGGACATCGAGTGGGGCCGTGACGGCGTCGACGGCAAGATCTACATCCTGCAGGCCCGCCCGGAGACGGTGAAGAGCCAAGCTGCAGGCCAGGTCGAGCACCACTACAAGCTCAAGGCCCACAGCGCCGTGCTGGCGGAAGGCCGCGCCATCGGCCAGAAGATCGGCACCGGCCCGGTCCGCCTGGTTGATAGCGTGGCCGAGATGGAGCGCGTGCAGCCCGGCGACGTGCTCGTCACCGACATGACCGACCCGAACTGGGAGCCGGTCATGAAGCGCGCCAGCGCCATCGTCACCAACCGCGGCGGCCGCACCTGCCACGCGGCCATCATTGCGCGCGAGCTGGGCATCCCGGCCGTGGTCGGCTGCGGCGACGCGACCGAGAAGCTCAAGGACGGCCAGCTCGTCACGGTGGCCTGCTCCGAGGGCGACACCGGCTATATCTACGACGGGCTGCTCGAGACCGAGATCAGCGAGGTGCACCGCGGCGAGCTGCCGTACTGCCCCATCAAGATCATGATGAACGTCGGCAACCCGCAGCTGGCCTTCAACTTCGCGCAGATGCCCTCTGGCGGCGTGGGCCTGGCGCGGCTTGAGTTCATCATCAACAACAACATCGGTGTCCACCCCAAGGCCATCCTGGACTATCCGAACATCGATGCCGACCTGAAGAAGGCCGTCGAGTCCGTCGCCCGCGGCCACGCCTCGCCGCGCGCCTTCTATGTGGATAAGCTGGCCGAAGGCATCGCGACGATTGCCGCCGCCTTCTTCCCGCGCCCGGTCATCGTTCGCCTCTCTGACTTCAAGAGCAACGAGTACCGCAAGCTCATCGGCGGCAGCCGCTATGAGCCGGACGAAGAGAATCCCATGCTGGGTTTCCGCGGCGCCTCGCGCTACATCAGCGGCGATTTCCAGGACGCCTTCGCGATGGAGTGCGAGGCCCTCAAGCGCGTGCGCAAGGAAATGGGCCTGAACAACATCGAGATCATGGTGCCCTTCGTGCGCACCGTGAAGCAGGCCGAAAAGGTCGTTGCGATGCTCGCGGAGCGCGGCCTGAAGCGTGGCACGGACGGCCTGCGCATCATCATGATGTGCGAAGTGCCGAGCAACGCCATCCTGGCCGAGCAGTTCCTGGAGCATTTCGACGGCATGTCCATCGGCTCCAACGACCTGACGCAGCTCACACTCGGTCTGGACCGTGACTCGGGCCTGGAGCAGCTGGCCGGCGATTTCGACGAGCGCGACCCGGCCGTCAAGGCCATGATCTCGCGCGCCATCCGCGCCTGCCGCGCCACCGGCAAATACATCGGCATCTGCGGCCAGGGTCCCAGCGATCACCCGGACTTCGCCGACTGGCTGGCCGAGGAGGGCATCGTGTCGATCTCGCTGAACCCGGACACGGTGATCGAGACCTGGCAGCGCCTGGCCGCCAAGTAAGTCTTCGCGATTGAGCGACTGAAGATCGGCCCGGGTTCTCCGCAAGGGAACCCGGGCTTTTTATTGCCATGATCGCGGCCGTGTCCGCCAGCCCTCTGCACCGCCGCTATTTCCTGTTCGCACTGAGCTTCATCGCCCTGGTGGTCAGCCTGGGCCTGGGCGAGCAGCGCGGCCTGCCCAAGGTCTGGATCGGCTACACCTTCCTCGGCGCGACCGTCGCCGTCTATGCCGTCATCGGCATCCTTTGCCGCACCACCGATCCGGCCGAATACTTCGTCGCCGGCCGGCGCGTGCCGCCGCTGTACAACGGCATGGCCGCCGGTGCGGACTGGATGAGCGCGGCCACCTTCATCGGCCTGGCCGGCACGCTCTACGCCAGCGGCTACGCGGGCCTGGCCTATGTGTTGGGCTGGACGGGTGGCTTCGTTCTCGTGGCGCTGTGCATCGCGCCCTATCTGCGTCGCTTCGGCCAGTTCACGCTGGCGGACTTCCTCGCCGAACGCTTCGACAGCCGCGCCTTGCGGCTCGTGGGCGCCTGTGCCGCCATCCTGGTGTCCTTCGTCTACCTGGTCGCACAGATCTACGGCGTCGGCCTCATCACGACGCGACTCACCGGCCTGGGCTTCGAGGTCGGCGTCTTCGTCGGCCTGGGCGGCGTGCTGGTCTGCTCCTTCCTGGGCGGCATGCGTGCCGTCACCTGGACCCAGGTGGCCCAGTACCTGATCATGATCCTGGCCTACCTGGTGCCGGTCATCTGGCTCAGCGTCAAGCAGACCGGCTGGCCCCTGCCGCAGCTCGTCTACGGCCAGCAGCTGCATCAACTGGCCGAGCGCGAGCGTGAGCTGATGCGCGATCCGGGCGAGCTGCAGGTACGCGCCATCCACCAGCGGCGTGCCGATGCAGCCGCCGCGCGCCTGGCCGACGTGCCCCAGGCGCTGGCCGACGAGCAGGGCAGGGCGGCCGCTCAGGTCGCCGCGCTGAAGGCCGAGGGCGCGCCGCTGGCCCGCATCCAGGCCGCCGAGAAGCAGCGCGCCGCGCTGCCGCGTACACCGCCCGAGGCCGAGGAGCGCTGGCGGCGCGAGCAGGCGGGGGAGGCTCAGCTCGCCCAGCCGCTGTCCGGCCTCGTGCCCCATATGCAGCCCTTTGCAGGCAACCCCGACGGCAGCCCGCCCGAGCGCGAGCAGGCCAGCGCGGCACGCCGCAACTTCATCGCCCTGGCCTTTTGCCTGATGGTCGGTACGGCCGGCCTGCCGCATCTGCTGACGCGCTACTACACGACCAGCTCCGTCGCGACGGCGCGCCAGTCGGTGGCCTGGTCCCTGGTCTTCATCTGCCTGCTCTATCTGACGGCGCCGGCCCTGGCCGTCATGGTCAAGACCGAGGTCTTCAACAGCTTGGTGGGCACGTCCTTCGACCAACTGCCTGCCTGGATACGCCAATGGCAGCGCGTCGACCCTACCCTGCTGTCGGCCGTGGACCTGAACGGTGATGGCCGCCTGCAACTGGGCGAACTGCGCCTGCACCCCGATCTCGTCATGCTGGTCATGCCCGAGCTGGGCGGCCTGCCCTATGTCATCTCGGGCATGGTGGCGGCCGGTGGGCTGGCGGCTGCGTTGTCCACCGCAGACGGCCTGCTGCTGGCCATCTCCAGCGCGCTGTCCCACGACCTTTACTACAAGGCCATCAACCCCGAGGCGTCGCGCACGCGGCGGGTCACGCTGTCCAAGGCCTTGTTGCTGGCGGCAGCGCTGGCGGCGGCGGCGGTGGCATCCAGCCGGCCGGCGGACATCCTGGCCGTCGTCACGGCCGCTTTCTCCATCGCCGGCTCGACCTTTTTCCCGGCCCTGGTCGCCGGCGTGTTCTGGCGCCGCGCCAACCGCGCCGGCGCCCTGGCGGGCATGTTGACCGGCCTCGTCGTCTGCCTGATCTATCTCGTCATCGCCCACCCGGGCGCGCGGGCCCTGATCGGCCTGCCCGGCCCGGCGACATTGATCTGGGGCATCCAGCCGGCCTCGGCCGGCCTCTTCGGCGTGCCCGCCGGTGCGCTGGTCCTGGCCCTCGTCAGCCTGCTGACAGCCGCGCCCAGCCAGCGCGATCGTGATTTCGTCGACAAGCTGCGCAGTCGGCCGGTGGCCTGATCAACGAGAGTGAAGGGGCGGCGATTTGGTCATTCACCCCTTCCGGGCTAGAATCCTTGGTTCCCCCTTGCCGTACCGCGTGTAGACGCCGTGGCGCGGCTTCCTCAGACCGGCAACCCTGTCGGGCTGGAATCCACAAGGAGTAAATATGCGTCACTACGAAATCGTTCTGCTGATCCATCCGGATCAAAGCGAACAAGTTCCGGCCATGCTGGAGCGCTACAAGGGCCTGATCACCACCGGTGGTGGTGTCGTGCACCGAGTTGAGGACTGGGGCCGTCGCCAGATGGCTTACCTGATCCAGAAGCTCGCCAAGGCCCATTACCTGTGCCTGAACATCGAGTGCAGCAAGGAAGTCCTGGCTGAACTCGAGACCGGCTTCCGCTTCAACGACGCCGTGTTGCGCCACCTCACCGTGGTTCAGGACAAGGCCATCGCGACCCCCTCGGTCATGATGAAGGCCGTCGAGCGCGAAGAAGCCCGCAAGGCGCCGCAACCGCAAGAAGCGGCCTGAGCACAGGTCATCGCTAAAGAACCAGGTTTTTCGAGCAGCGTGCCCCTGGCGTGAACCAGCTTCACCTCCAGGCGCAGATCCAGCAACTCGGACAAGTTCGCTACACACCCGCCGGGCTGATGGCCCTGGACGCAAGCCTCAAGGCCGAGTCCGAAGTCATCGAAGCCGGCAAGCCGCGCAAGATCTCGCTGGAGATCAAAGCGGTTGCGGTGGGCGAGGTGGCCAAGCAGTTGCAGGCGCTGGGAGTCGGTGGCATCGCGGTCTTCCGCGGTTTCCTGACCCACCAGCGCAACGGCCGGGGCTTCATCGCCCACGTCACCGTGATCGAACCCGCTGCTTCCTAGAACCCGGAATTGATTGAATCCGGATAGATTTAACAGAGGTCCTCTATGCCCCCGCCACGTGGTAAAGGTCGCTTCTCCAAAGACAAGAAGCCCAAGCGCAACCAACAATCGTTGCTGTTCCGTCGCAAGCGTTTCTGCCGCTTCACCGTCGCCGGTGTCGAGCAGATCGACTACAAGGACATCGACACGCTGCGCGATTTCATCTCCGAAAACGGCAAGATCACGCCCGCTCGCCTGACCGGCACGCGCGCCTTCTTCCAGCGTCAGCTGACGGTGTCCATCAAGCGTGCGCGCTTCCTGGCCCTGCTGCCGTACAGCGACCAGCACAAGGTCTAAGGAGCTGACGACATGCAAGTGATCCTGCTCGAAAAAGTATCCAACCTCGGCAACCTCGGCGACGTCGTCAAGGTCAAGGACGGTTATGCCCGCAACTTCCTGATCCCGACCAAGCAGGCGCGCCGCGCCACCGAGGCCGCGATCAAGGAATTCGAAGTCCGCCGCGCAGAGCTCGAAAAGGCTGCTGCTGCCAAGCTGGCCGAAGCCCAAAAGCTGGGTGAAGCCATCGCTGGCAAGACCGTGCGCATCGCCCAGAAGGCTGGCGTTGACGGCCGCCTGTTCGGCTCCGTGACCAACGCCGACGTGGCCGAAGCGCTGACCAAGTCTGGCAGCGCCATCGCCAAGTCGCAGGTGCGCCTGCCCAACGGTCCGCTGAAGACCGTCGGCGAGTTCCCGGTCCAGGTCGCGGCTCACACCGACGTCGTGGTCGAGATCACCGTCCAGGTGGTTGCTGAAGCCGAGTAACGTCGGAGTAAGCGCCCTTGCGCTGCGGCGTCTGACGCCGCAACATTGAAGAAGGCCGAGGCCCCACAGGGTTTCGGCCTTTGGTTTTTCTGGGACGAGTTTTCCCGCTTCGTCCACCGTCTGCTCCCAGTTCGTTCACAGCTTTATCCACAGGCATGTCCGCGATCTTTCCTGCTTCTTCTTCCGCCGCGCCGTATGACGATGAGGTCGCACGCCTGCGCGTGCCGCCGCATTCGGTCGAGGCCGAGCAGAGCGTGCTCGGTGGCCTGCTGATCGACAACTCGGCCTGGGACAAGGCGGCCGACCTACTGACCGAGACCGACTTCTACCGCTTCGAGCACAAGCATGTATACGCAGCGGTCGGCAAGCTGATCAATGCGGGCAAGCCGGCTGACGTCGTCACCGTCTTTGACGAACTGACCTCGGTGGGGCGCGCCGAGGAATGCGGCGGCCTGGCCTATCTGAATGCGCTGGCCCAGAGCGTTCCAAGTGCCGCCAACCTGCGCCGTTATGCCGAGATCGTTCGCGAGCGGGCCATCCTGCGCAAGCTGGTCGCCACCAGCGACGAGATCGCGACCGCCGCGATGAATCCGCAAGGCCGCGCCGTCACGCAGATCCTCGACGAAGCCGAAGGCAAGATCTTCCGTATCGGCGAGGAGGGCTCGCGCAGCCGCCAGGGTTTCCAGAGCATGGACCAGCTCGTCGTGCAGCTGATCGACCGCGTCAACGAGCTGGCCGAGAGCGGCGCCCAGGACGTGACCGGCGTGCGCACCGGTTTCTACGACCTGGACCGCCAGACCGCCGGCCTGCAGGGCGGCGACCTCATCGTGCTCGCCGCGCGCCCGTCCATGGGCAAGACCGCGTTCGCGGTCAACATCGCCGAGAACGTCGCCATCAACGAAGGCCTGCCCGTCGTCATCTACTCGATGGAAATGGGTGCCGCACAGCTCGCGTTGCGTATGGTCGGTTCGATCGGCCGCATCGACCAGAGCCATCTGCGCACCGGCCAGCTGAAGGACGACGAATGGGGGCGCCTGTCGGAGGCCGTCGACAAGCTCGGCAAGGCCAGCATCTTCATCGACGAGAGCCCCGGCTTATCGCCCAGTGAGGTGCGCGCCCGTGCACGCCGCCAGGCGCGCATCTGCGGCCAGCTCGGCCTGATCGTCATCGACTATCTGCAGCTGATGAGCGGCAATGGCGGCGGCAGCGAGGAAAACCGCGCGACGGTGCTGGGCGAGATCTCGCGCGGCCTGAAGGCCCTGGCCAAGGAGCTGAAGTGCCCCGTCATCGCCCTGTCGCAGCTGAACCGCTCGGTGGAGCAGCGGCCCGACAAGCGGCCGATGATGTCCGACCTGCGTGAGTCCGGCGCCATCGAGCAGGACGCCGACATCATCATGTTCATCTACCGTGATGAGTACTACACGAAGGACGAGTGCAAGGAGCCGGGCGTGGCTGAGATCATCATTGCGAAACAGCGTAATGGCCCGGTCGGGACAGTCAAGCTGATGTTCCAGCGGATGCACACCAAGTTTGAGAACCTCGCACCTGGGTATGTGGGTGTGGAGCGTGACGAGTACTGAGGCGCGCGCTATTTCTCGGCCAGATTGGCCACCAGCAGGATGAGCTCGGCCACGTCGAAAGGCTTGGCCAGATGGGCCTGGAAGCCGGCCAGCAGCGAGCGCTTGCGGTCCTCGGCCCGGGCGAAGGCCGTGAGAGCCAGGGCCGGAATGCGGGAGTTCCGCGTCTCGGTCGCCCGCAAGGTACGGATCATCTGATAGCCGTCCACGCCGGGCATGCCCACATCGCTGACGATGACGGTCGGCCGTGACAGCTGGACGGCCTTGAGCAACTCCTGCGCCGAGGCAAAGGCCACCACCCGGGCCCCCTGGTCCTCCAGGATGCGGCACAGCAGGCTGCGTGTGTCCTGCTCGTCGTCCAGCACGAAGATGTGCACGCCGTCCAGCTTGGGGAGGGCGAGATTCTCGCTGGCCCGCGCATCGGCAGAGGCAGGATCCTCGTCACGCTCTCCGGCCGCCTGCAGGGCAGACAGCGGCAGCCTGACGAAGAAGCTCGCGCCCCGGCCCTCACCGGCGCTCTCGGCGCGGATGTTGCCCCCGTGCAGCTCGATAAGCTGCTTGCAGATCGCCAGGCCCAGGCCCAGGCCGCCGTGGGCCCGTGAGGTGGAACCGTCCTGCTGCGTGAAGCGATCGAACACCTGAGGCAGGAAGGCGGCCGGGATGCCGATGCCGGTGTCGCTGACACTGAATTCCACCTGGGAGTCGACGCGCTGCAGCAGCACCTGCACCCGGCCGCCCGCGGGCGTGAACTTGATGGCGTTGTTCAGCAGGTTCCACGCCACCTGCTGCAACCGCCCGCTGTCGCCATTGACCATGGCGGGGCCCGTATCCAGCAGGGATTGCAGCTCCACACCTTTGGCCGATGCCGAAGGAGCGACGGTTTCGACGGCTGCCTGGATGACGTTGGCCATGCTCAGTTGCTGCAGGTCCAGCCTCAGCTTGCCGGTCATGATGCGGTTCAGGTCCAGCAGGTCGTCGATGAGCTGCACCTGGGCACGCGCATTGCGATCGATGACCTCGATGGCGCGCTGCACATTGACGCGCTCATCGCCTGGCTTGGCCCGCAGCAGCACCTGGGTCCAACCGAGGATGGCCGTCAGCGGCGTGCGCAGTTCGTGCGACAGCGTGGCGAGGAACTCGTCCTTGATGCGCGTGGCGCGCTGGGCGGCGATGCGCGCATTGCGCTCGGCGTCCAGGATTTCCTCGTGTTCGCGGTTGGCGATTTCCATGGCCTCGATGCGCATGGTGGCCGTCAGGTCGCGCGTCAGCTTGGCGTAGCCGATCAACTGCCCGGTCTCGTCCCGCAGCGCCGTGATGCTCACCTGCGCCCAGAAGCTCGTGCCGTCCTTGCGAAGCCGCCAGCCCGTGTCGACGAAACGCCCGACCTCCTGGGCCTGCTGCAGCTCGTATTCGGGCCAACCGCTTGCGCGCACTTCCGGCGGATAAAAGACGGAGAAATGCTCGCCAAGGATCTCCTCGGCGGCGTAGCCCTTGATGCGCTGCGCGCCTTCGTTCCAGGACGACACGCGGCCGTTCACGTCCAGCATGAAGATGGCGTAGTCGGCCACGCCCTCGACCAGCAGCCGAAAACGCTCCTCGCTGCGCTTGAGCGCTTCCTCGTGGTTGCGCCTTTGTGTCAGGTCTCGCGTGACCTTGGCGAAACCCACCAACCGTCCCGTCGGGTCGCGCATCGCCGTGATGACGACATTGGCCCAGAACAGCGACCCGTCCTTGCGCACGCGCCAACCCTCGTCCTCGAAGGCGCCTTCGCGCGCGGCCATCTCGAGTTCATGGGCCGGCAGCTGCCGGGCCAGCGCCTCCGGCGGGTAGAACCGCGAGAAATGGCTGCCGATGATCTCGTCCGCCTTGTATCCCTTGAAGCGTTCGGCGCCGGCGTTCCAGGTCAGCACATGGCCGGCGGGATCCAGCATGAAGATCGCATAGTCGCGCACGCTGTCCACCAGCAGGCGAAAACGCTCCTCGCTGCGGTGCAGGCCTTCTTCATCGGCTTTCAAGTTCGTCCTTCCGTGTTGAGGGCGGGCCGGGGGCAGGCAGTGTGCCCGTGTCTCGTCCGACGTCATGTGCCGGGCGGTCCTTCGTCCTCGTCCCGGCGGGCAGGCTTCTTCTCGTCGTATCGCAGTACCGACAACTTGCCGTCGCCCTCCAGGTAGGCCGCCCGCACCGCGCCGACGTCCTCGACGCCAGCCTGGCGCAATTGGGCCTCCAGATCCTCGCGCGTCAGGAACTCCTTGCGCAGATTGCGGCCCAGCACGCGCCCCGCCTTGACGAGCTGCAGTGGCGCAGGCTCGGTGAGCTTGTGCACGAGGGGCCAGCGGCAACTGGCCCAGTCCAGCGCATAGTTCCAGAACACCAGCGTAGCGACCAGGATCCAGCCCTCGGCCACTGTGTCGTAGCTGCCCGACATGGCGTTCTGCGAGGCATCTGCGATCACGACCACCATCAGGATGTCGGCGACGCCGAAGGAGCCGGGGTCGCGCCGCAGCACGAAGCGAAAGATCAGCAGCAGGAACCAGTACATCAGCGTGCCCCGCAGCATCAGCTCCAGTGGCGACACGTGGATGGCGAAAAGCCCCGAGACGTCCATGTTCACCTCCTCATCTTGTCGGGATTGAAGGGTTGGATGCGGACGCTGCTCATGTGATGGGCGATGGGCAAGCCGTGTGCCTGGCGGCGTTCCGAAGCGTTGGGCAAAAAGAGAACGCTCGACGCGAGGCGTCGAGCGTTCCGCCGTTGGCCTGTTGAGCGGCCTGTTGAGGCTACAGCTCCTGGCTTCCGACCGTTCAAATCTAGTCGCCGGTGCGTGGGCCAGCCATCTCGCCGAGGCCGCGTGGAGATGTAGGTCGTGGCCTACGCGTAGTCGGCGCGATCAACGCGCCAACGTTTCGCGCGACTCGGGTTGCAGGCTGTCTCGCCGTGCCAGCGCCGGGAAGACCTTGAACCAAAGCGCGACGATGGCCAGCGTGCCGATGCCGCCGAGCAGCACTGAGCCGACCGGGCCAAGCAGGGCCGCCGTTGCGCCGGACTCGAACTCGCCCAACTGGTTGCTCGCGCCGATGAAGACCGAATTCACGGCGCCGACGCGGCCGCGCATCTCGTCCGGCGTCTCGAGCTGCACCAGGGACTGGCGGATGACGACGCTGAACATGTCGGCCGCACCGCTGACGGCCAGCACGGCGAAGGCGACCAGGAAGGAGGTCGTCAGCGCAAACGCGATCATCGTCAAGCCGAACACCGCCACGGCGCCGAGCAGCCAGTGGCCGGCGCGGCATGCGATGGGGTGGCGAGCCAGCCAGACGCCGACGACGACGGCGCCCAGGGCCGGGGCCGAGCGCAGCAGGCCCAGCCCCTCGGGGCCGGTGTGCAGGATGTCGCGCGCGAAGATGGGCAGCAGGGCGGTGGCACCGCCGAGCAGCACGGCGAACAGGTCCAGCGAGATTGCACCGAGCAAGACGGGCCTCTGCCAGATGAAACGGATGCCGGCCGTCAGCTGCGCCAGGTCGGGGGCCGCACGGCGCAACGGCGCAGCGCGATGGCGGATCGTCAACACGCTGGCTATCGCCGCGGCGAGCAACAGCAGCGAGACGCCGTAGACGATGGCCGCGCCCCAATGCGCCGCATCGCCGCGCGCGGCAGCACCCGTCGCCCAGGGCCCGAGCGCATAGAGCACGCCGCCCAGGGCCGGGCCCGCAATGATGGCCACCTGCATCGACGAGCTGGCCGCCGCCACGGCACGGGGCAGCAGCATGGGGGGCACAAGCGTCGGCATCAGGGCCTGCTGCGATGGCATCTGCAGTGCGCGGGCGCAGCCCAGCAGCACGGACAGCATCAGGATCATGTTCGGCCCCACCCAGCCACTGGCGCTGGACAGCGCCAGGCAGGCCGCGGCAACGAGTTGCAGGCCCAGGCTGGCGGCCAGCAGCAGGCGCCGGTCGTGCTGATCCACGACATGGCCGGCCGGCAAGGTGAGCAGCAGGGCAGGCAGGAATTGCGCGAGGCCGACCAGGCCCAGGTCCCAGGCGCTGGAGGTGAGGTCGTACATCTGCCAGCCCAGGGCCACCATCAGCATCTGGTTGGCTGCGCCGCCGGTCACGCGGGCCCCCAGCAGGCGCATGTAGTCGCGCTGATCGCGCAGTCGGGCGGGGGTGCCGGGAATCGCTTCGAGAGGCATTGGGCGGACGAGGGCACCTGCCAAAAGGGCAAAAGTCGCCAAGGGGAAAGCGGGCGGATTATCTCGGCCGCGTTCTCGCGGTCGCGGCTGCGTTTCAGGAGCCCGGCTTGCAGTGATCGCCGGTGAGTGTCCAGCGCTCGGTCAGCGTCGTCGTCCACGTCACGCCACTGCCGCCCTGGGCGGCTTGCAGGGCGGCCAGTTGCTGGCGCGCGGCGGCTGCTTCCTCCGGCTTGCCGTTGCGGATGGTGGCCTCGATCTTTTCGTAGACCGGCGCCATCGCGGCGGCCCGGCCCTGGGCCGAGGGCAGGGCCGCGATCGCCGCGCGGGCTTTGGCGGCCTCGGCTGGCGACAGGCCCCGCTCGACCATGGCGAGAGCGGCCGCGGGGTCGCTGCCACCGCCTCCCGGCGCGAGCGTGAGGCGCATCTGCCGCTCCCAGGTCTTGGCGTCGAGCTGCTTCCATTGCTCCTGCAGCCGGCCGGCCTGGCACTCGGCCTGCAGCAGGGTGCCGCCCTGTGCCGGCCACCAGCGCGTCTTGCAGCGGTCGGGCAACTGGTTGGGCGGCACCGAGGCGGCCGGCACGCACCAGGTCACCGGCTCGGTGCCGGCATAGGTCTGTTGGTGGGAGCGGCCGTCGGCCCGCGTGGTGATGAAGCGGTTGCCGTTGCTGCCGTCCCAGCGCTCGACGCGTTCGACCAACAGGGGGCCGCTGCCGCTGCGCATGGTGGCTTCGCCATCGATGCGGTAGTGCCCCGGGGTCGGCAGGGGTGAGGCGGCGCCGCAGGTCGCGGCCAGGGCAAGAAGCAACAGCGGCCAGGGCCGCGCAAGTGGATGGGGCATCGGGCGGACTCTACGCAAGGCGTGTCACGCCACCATCCCGAGGAGGCGCGGGGTTTGCCTGGAATATCGTCAAAATACTGTATATATTTACAGTATGTCGCCTGCTCCCACCCGCATTGCCGCCGCCCAGCCGGCCCTCGTCCCGATCGACTCCATCAAGGGCCGTGGCACGGCCACCGCCATGCCCCATCGCTTCGAGCAGCGCGAGCGTGAGCAGTACGACGACGGCTGGGGTTCGCTGGACCAGGAGGCCGGCGAAGAGCATGTGCCGGTGGCCACGCAGATCATCGAAGAGCACGCCAAGAAGATCGTCACCAGCAACCAGTCGCCCGACATCTCCTTCGACTACTCCATCAACCCGTATCGAGGCTGCGAACACGGCTGTATTTACTGCTTTGCGCGGCCCACGCACAGCTATCTGAACCTGTCGCCGGGGCTGGACTTCGAGACCCGCATCATTGCCAAGGTCAATGCGGCCGAGCGTCTGCGCGAAACGCTGGCCGGCGCCAAGTACGTGCCCAAGTCGCTGGTGCTGGGCACGGCCACCGATGCTTACCAACCGGTTGAACGCAAGCTGGGCATCACGCGCCGCATCGTCGAGGTGCTGGCGGAGTGCAGCCACCCGTTCTCGGTCGTCACCAAGAGCAGCGGCATCGAGCGCGACCTGGACCTGATCGCGCCGATGGCCATGCAGGGCCTGGTGTCGGTCTACCTGTCGGTGACGACGCTGGACAACGACCTCGCCCGCATCCTCGAGCCACGCGCTGCGGCGCCCGCGCGGCGGCTGCGCACCATCCAGGCACTGGCCGAGGCTGGCGTGCCGGTGGGCGTCAGCGTGTCGCCCATCATTCCCTTCATCAACGAGCCCGAGCTGGAACGCATCCTCGAAGCCGCTGCAGCGGCCGGGGCGAGTTCGGCGTTCAGCATCCCGGTGCGCCTGCCCTGGGAGGTGAATCCGCTGTTCCAGGACTGGCTGCAGCGCCACTTCCCCGACCGCGCCGAGCGTGTCATGGCGCGCATCCGCGACATGCGCGGCGGCAAAGACAACGACGCTCGATTCGGCACGCGCTTTACCGGCGAAGGCGTGTGGGCTCAGCTGATGCAGGCGCGCTTCCAGCGGGCCGTCCACAAGCTGGGCCTGCGCAACAAGCGGCGGCCGGTGCAACTGGCGTTGTTCACGCCGCCGCGCAAGCCTTCTGCACAGGGGAGCCTGTTCTAGCGTCGGCACCCCGCGAGCAAATCCCATCCGGCCTTGTAGACGTCCGACCGAGCGCCCACCCAACCCATCGCGGTGTGGAAGAGGTTGTCGTGCGAGGCGGGCTTGTCGCGCAGGCCTTGCAGGCAGCCGGGCTTCAGCGACGCAGCCAGCCCTCCACCCTCGGGCACCCACAGCACCATGGGCACATGCGTTTGCTCGGCCGGCGCCATGGCATAGGGCATGCCGTGCAGATAGAGGCCGTTCTCGCCCAGCGACTCGCCGTGGTCAGAGACGTAGAGCATGCCCACATCGAAGGCCTGCTGCGCCTGCAGCCAGGCGATGCTGCGCGCCAGCAGGCGGTCGGTCGTCACCAGCGTGTTGTCGTAGCCATTGACGACCTGCTCGCGCGGGCATTGCTGCAGCGCGTTGCTCTTGCACTCGGGCTGGAAGGGCTTGAGGTCGGGCGGTGAGCGCTTGAAGTAGGCCGGGCCGTGGCTGCCCATCTGGTGCATGACGAGGACGAGGCCACGCTTCACACGCGCCGGATCCAGCGCCGCGATGCGTTTGTCCAACTCATGCAGCAAAGCTTCGTCGAAGCATTCCTCACCATCGCACAGGCCCGCTGGCAGCGGCGCCGCGCCTTCAGGCAGCTTGGCTGTTGAGCTGTTGGGCACGCGGTCGCAAAGGCCTTTGCAGCCGCTCTGGTTGTCCAGCCAAAGCACGGCCAGGCCGGCGCGTTGCAGCACGTCGAGCAGGTTTTCCTGCGTACCCTTCACGTCGCCAAAAGCCTCGCGGCCCAGCGGCGAAAACATGCAGGGCAGGGAGGCCGCCGTGGCGGTGCCACAGGAGGTGACCTGGCGCAGGCTGATCAGATTCGAGCTTGGCAGCTTGGCCAGCTCCGGGTTCGTTTGCCGTGCGTAGCCGTTCAGGCTGAAGTTCATGGAGCGCGCCGTCTCGCCGACGACGAACAGCAGCAACGGCGGCCTGGCCCCTTCCGCGCGCGGCAGCAGCCGGGCGTCGACGCCGATGACGGCGGGCGGGCCGCTGGGTGCGGCCTGGCGGCGCAGCGCGGCACTGCTGATCGAATAGACCGCGTTCAGCGGCGTGACCATGTAGCGGATGGTCTTGTAGTTGCGCATCGTCGATGACAGGTCGGCAAACACGCTCAACGCCAGCAGCACCATCGCGACGAGGCCGAGGCCAAAGGCGACGACGTTGCCGCCCAGGCGCTTCGGCAGGGCCTGCCGCGGCGCGGTGGGCCGGCGCAGCAACCACCAGGCGGGCAAGGCGCCCAGCAGTGCGATGCTGACGAGCAGCCGCCAGCTCAGCAGGTCGCGCGTTTCGCGCACGTCGGTCTGCACCATGTTCGTGACCATGGTGGGGTCGAAGACGATGCCGTAGCTGCCGATGAAGTGGGCCAGGGCGCCGGCGCTCAGCAGCAGCACGACGAGCAGGCCCTTGATGAAGCGCGGCCAGGCCAGCAGGCTCAGCAGCGCGCCGGTCGCGGCGGTGACCATGCCGGCAAAGGCAAGGATGAAGAAGGGGCGCACATCGGCCATGCCGTGCAGCTGCTGCCACAGCGGCCAATTGGCCAGCAACCCCATCCACAGGGCGGCCAGCCAGGCCTGGGTGAGGGGACGCGAGGTGTCGGGCTGGAACCAGGCCAGCAGGCGCTTGAGCAAAGGCATCAGGAGGCGGAAAGAGGCGGCGACGCATTCTCGCGGCCCCGCGCGGGCTGGCGTCTCGGGTGATACGTGGCCGACAGCGCCGGGTCAGCTCAAGCGGCGATTTCGGCCGTCGCCGCGCGCAGCGTGACGCCGCCCGCGGCCCGCGCCTTGCCTGGCCCGCCGCCCATGGGCTTCACATAGCGCCCGTGCAGGTCGTCGATCTGTTCGGCAAGGCTTGAAGCGCCTTCGATCTTCTCGGCATGGCGTTTCAGCACCAGGCCGGCCATGTCGATGAGCTTGGCGTTGCGCGTGGCCTCGCCCTGCTGGATCAGCAGCTCGACGGCCACCTTGGCACTGCCGCGCAGCGAGTGGCGCATGGCCGTCTCGGCGACATTGAAGATCTGCTGGTGACAATCGCGGAACTGCTCGGCCGCGCCCTGGTGGCCTTCGGACATGGACACGAGGATCTCGGTGCTGGCCTTGGCCGAGCAGTAGCGCGTGCCCAGGCCGCGCAGAATGGGCATCATCTCTTCAAGCTCGACCTCCTGGCTGGACAAGCGTATCCACAGCGCCGTCAGCAGCGAGGCCGCCTCGAGGTCGAAGTTGCCGCTCTGGGCGTGCTCGGTGACCTCGCGTGCCATGACCAGGGCCTGGCCGACACGGCGCTCCAGCAGGAAGGCCAGGCCGCGCAAGACCAGGTCAAAGCGCTGCAGCCGGATGGAGCCCGGCGCGCGTTCCAGCGCGGCGGCCAGCGCGTCGTGGGTGTACTTGAAGCCCTTGTGGTCCTTCGCGTCAAAGCGCATCAGGCCGATCAGCACGAGGCTGAGCATGTCGAAGAGCTTGGAGCGCAGGCCCTGGGACATGGCGCGCTCCAGCATCTTCAGCGCCTCGGCGCGCTGGCCGGCGTAAAAACCCAGTGAGCCGCAGCGCTGCAGGCGCAGCAGGCAGCCGGGCGTCAGCGTCGCGGCGGTCTGATAGGTCTTGAGTGCCTGGGCGAGGTCGCCCTGTTCCATCTGCACATGGCCCATCAGGTCATGCGAGTCGGCGTAGTCGGGCAGGTCGCCGGTGAGGTTTTCCAGCGTGCGGCGTGCGGCCTGCAAATTGCCGCTGGCCACCTCGGTACGCGCCACGCCCAGTCGCGCCCAGGGCACGGTCTTGGCAGCGATGATGGCCTCGTACAGCGTGCGCGCGTCGTCGAAGCGCTTCAGCCGCAGCAGCAACTCGGCACCGATGCGCGCGGCATAGAGCCAGTACTTGTCCTTGGCATCGAAGCGCGCCAGGCAGAGATCGGCGGCCGTCTCGAAGTCCTGGTTCTCGATGGCCTCGAAGATGCCCTTGAGCACGCGCTTGCGGTGGCGCGCACTGGCCAGGCGCTCGGCGAGGTTGGCGCTGGTGTAGGGCTTGATGAGGTAGGCGTCGAGCGCGGCTTCGGCGGCCTCGGCCACCTTGGCGTACGTGGCCTCGCTCGTCACCATGACGAAGACCGTGGAATAGGGCAGCAGGCCTTCACGGCGGAGTTCGTCGAGCAGGTCCTGGCCCGAGGTGTCGCTGCTGTCGAAGTGGTAGTCGCACAGCACGATGTCAAACGTCTGATGCTCCAGCATCACCCGCGCATCCTTCACGCGTGGCGTCTGGCGCACGGTGCCGACACCCAGGTCGCGCAACTGCGCCGACATCAGGCTGCGTGAGTTGGCGTTGCTGTCGATGATCAACGCCGACGCCGTCTGGATGGTCTGGTCCATCAGGAACAAGCGGCCTCCCGCCCCGGCGCCGGGCCGTGGATTTTGATCGGGAGACGCGCAGAAGAAGTCACTTATGAGTCATTGGGGTGACAGTCGACGGACTTTAGGGTTTATGAGTCAAGTCGGGAGATCTCGTTTACTCGCTCTTTTGGTGCGCGGCGTGATTTACGACGCAGGCGGGCTGCGCGTGACAGGCGTAAAAAAGCCGCGGCTCCTTGCGGAAGCCGCGGCTCTGACCGGTTTGGTGCTCGCTTACTTGAACAGGTCCTTGACCCGATCCGTCCAGCTCTTGGCGTTGGGCGAGTGGCGCTCGCCCCCTTTCTTCAGCGACTCATCGAGCTCCTTGAGCAGCTTCTTCTGATGCTCGGTCAGCTTGACCGGCGTCTCGATGGCGATGTGGCAGTACAGGTCGCCCGGATAGCTCGAACGCACGCCCTTGATGCCCTTGCCGCGCAGCCGGAAGGTCTTGCCGTGCTGGGTGCCTTCGGGCAGTTCGATTTCCGCCTTGCCGCCGAGCGTGGGGACTTCGATGTTGCCGCCCAGGGCGGCGGTGATCATGGACACCGGCATCGTGCAATGCAGGTCATCGCCATCGCGCTCGAAGATCTCGTGCTGCTTGATGCGGATCTCGATGTAGAGGTCGCCGCTGGGGCCGCCATTCACGCCCGGCTCGCCATTGCCCGCCGAGCGGATGCGCATGCCCTCGTTGATGCCGGCTGGGATCTTCACTTCCAGCGTCTTCTGCTTCTTGACCTTGCCCTGGCCGTTGCAGGTGGTGCAGGGGTCGGGAATGATCTTGCCGCTGCCGTGGCAGTGCGGGCAGGTCTGCTGGATGCTGAAGAAGCCTTGGCGCATGTGCACCGTGCCCGAGCCCTGACATGACCCGCAGGTCTTGGCGCTGGTGCCAGGCTTGGCGCCGGTGCCGCCACAGGTCTCGCAGCCTTCCCAACTGGGAATGCGGATCTGCGTTTCCTTGCCGCGGGCGGCTTCCTCGAGCGTGATCTCCATCGCGTAGCTGAGGTCACTGCCGCGGTAGACCTGCTGGCCGCCGCCCGCACCACGGCGCTGGCCGCCTTGGCCGCCAAAGATGTCGCCAAAGATGTCGCCGAAGGCCTCGGCAAAGCCGCCAAAGCCTTCCGCGCCCGGGCCGCCGCGGCCGGCGCCCATGTTGGGGTCGACGCCGGCATGGCCGTACTGGTCATAGGCCGCGCGCTTTTGCGCGTCGGACAGCATCTCGTAGGCCTCCTTGGCCTCCTTGAAGCTTTCCTCGGACTTCTTCGCCCCGTCGCCCTGGTTGCGGTCGGGGTGGTGCTTCATGGCCAGCTTGCGGTAGGCCTTCTTGATGTCTTCCTCGGTCGCGTTTTTGGCGACGCCGAGGATTTCGTAGTAATCGCGCTTGGACGCCATCGTCTTCTTTCAAGGGCAAAGGCCCGGGCACGCTTGTCGCGGTCCCGGGCCAGGGGTCATGCGGGACTTACTTGCTGTCCTTGACTTCCTTGAACTCGGCGTCCACGACGTTGTCGTCGGCCGGGCGCTTGGCTTCACCTTGCGGTGCGGCCTGGGGCTGTTCAGCACCACCGGCGCCTGTGGCCGCTGCCGCAGCGGCCTGCGCGCCTTGTTGGTCAGCGTAGATCTTTTCGCCCAGCTTCTGGCTGGCCGTCATCAGCTTCTCGGTCTTGGCCTCGATGTCGGCCTGGTCGTCGCCCTTGATGGCTTCTTCCAGGTCCTTCGCCGCGGCTTCGATCGCTTCCTTCTCGGCCGCTTCGAGCTTGTCGCCATGCTCGGTGACCGACTTGCGCACGCTGTGCACCATGCCGTCGGCCTGGTTGCGGGCCTGCACGAGTTCGACCTTCTTCTTGTCCTCGGCCGCGTTGGCTTCGGCATCCTTCACCATCTTCTCGATCTCGGCCTCGCTCAGGCCCGAGTTCGCCTTGATGGTGATCTTGTTTTCCTTGCCGGTGCCCTTGTCCTTGGCGCCGACGTGCAGGATGCCGT
>NZ_JBFUMN010000028.1:0-66015 GCF_054049335.1 Roseateles sp. P5_E1 | reverse complement strand
CGATGAGGCGGTGCATCTCCAGCCGGGTCAGCGCATCCAGCGCGCCCAGCGGCGAAGACGGCCCTGCTCACTGCGGGCCGAGCGAACCGCCATCGCTTCGTGCGAGCCATGCGGCGGGCCGAGCAGGGGCGGCTCGTTCACCCGGGTGAATCCGCTCTGGTCCGGCGGGGGATTTGAAACTTACATTCCCCATATCGCCGCCTGACGCCGCCGTACGGTGGGCGGTTCAGTCCAACAGGTTTATCCGCCGCCGCTATGCCGACACTTCTTCCAACCTCGCCTGGTCGGCGGATAAACGCTATTCGTTAGCCGTCTTATGCCCATATCAGCAGGCCGAATCTACGCCCTCGCTGCATTCAGCGTAGCCGCACTATTGCTGTATGTTTGGCTCTTCCAGAACTCAGTTCCTTTTGCGCCATTCACACTCGTCGCCTTGAGTGTCGGCGCCGCAATTGCGTCCGGAGCGTCGCGGCACGCACTTCTTCCAGAACACAAGACCGTTCCTGGTCTTCTCAGCCCCGC
Source organism: Roseateles sp. P5_E1 (assembly GCF_054049335.1). NCBI lineage: Bacteria > Pseudomonadati > Pseudomonadota > Betaproteobacteria > Burkholderiales > Sphaerotilaceae > Roseateles > Roseateles sp. P5_E1. The sequence continues at coordinate 65,493 of NZ_JBFUMN010000028.1, read as the reverse complement.
TCACGTTCGGCTTTACCTCCCCCGCCGTGCCTATCTCGGCTTCTGGCTTTCTCTCTTCTTGCTCTTCGGCCTCTTCGCCGCCGGGTTGTTTGCCCTCGGCAATCCTTCCCGTGAGCCATCTGCGGCGTGGCTACTACTTTTGTCAGGCTGGTGGTTCTTCGAGTTCTACTTTGCAGCGGCTATGCTCATCGTCGGCGTTGTTCCCGTCACCAATTCACCCCACATGCAATGAGAGCTTCAATTAATCATTCGCTGCAGCGGACGGATTCGCTGTCCGCTTAGCTCCCACGCTGGCCATCACCATGAAGCGATTGGTCTTAGTCTGCGTAGTCGGCCTCCACTGTATGGTTCAGGGAACGACGCTGCCGCCGATTGAAGTCTCTCAGCTCTTTCAAGATGCGGACATCGTCGCTTTGGTGGAGGTGACGTCTGGTGAGACGATTGGCACGGGCGAGAAGTCCTGCGGCGCCAAGTACTCGGCCTTGATAGTCGACGGATTCAAAGGCGCTTCAGCCGGGGCAACTATTGAGTTTGGGAACTACTACGGCTACGAAATTGGAAATCGCTACGTCCTGTTCCTTGTGGGGCCTGGGAGCAGGCACGAGCCAGTGATGAGTGCCAATTCCATGCATCGCGACGCTGAGGCCGAGCACGAGAAGCGGTGTGCCTCCCGCCTTCGCAGGAACACCGTGATGCACAGCGGAAACGGTGCATTGAGAGTTCATTGGGTTGCTGACTTCCAATACAAGGACGGCGTCGCGGTGCCCACGCGCTATGTTGTTTTGCCAAGCGCCGTCTCCACAATTCCAGCGAAGGTCACGGAGACAAACGTATTCTCTGGTGAGGTTTGGGTACGCCTGCCCGAGCTGGTTAATGTGCTCAGAGGCATGGCAAGTGAGGGCTAGCAAGTCAACCGACACGGACTTCCTGCCGGCCGCCGGCCATTTCCGGCGCTAAGCCAAAGCCGGGTTGCCGACGATCTGCCGCAGCACTCGCTCCTCCAGCTCCGCAAACCCCGCCGCCGTGCGCGAGCGTGGGCGAGGCAGCGAGACCGTCGCATCCAGCGCGATGCCGCCGCGGTCGATCAGCAGCACGCGGTCGGCCAGGGCAACGGCCTCGGCGACGTCATGGGTGACGAGCAGGGCCGTGAAGCCGTGATGGCGCCAGAGCTGCTCGATGAGGCGGTGCATCTCCAGCCGGGTCAGCGCATCCAGCGCGCCCAACGGCTCGTCGAGCAGCAGCAGGCGAGGGCGGTGCACGAGAGCGCGGGCGAGTGCCACGCGCTGGCGCTGGCCGCCTGACAGCGTCGCCGGCCAGTCGCTGCCGCGGCCGGCGAGGCCAACCTGGGACAGTGCCTCCATCGCGCGGTCCCTGGCATCGGGGCCGGCGAGGCCGAGCGCGACGTTGTCGACAACGCGCTTCCAGGGCAGCAGGCGGGCGTCCTGGAACATCAGCCGGCGCTCGCCCGCCGTCCCCGCTTCGACAAGGCCGGCGCTCGGCGAGTCCAGCCCGGCGATGAGCCGCAGCAGCGTGCTCTTGCCGCAGCCGCTGCGGCCCACCAGCGCGACGAACTCGCCCGGCGCGACGGTCAGGTCCAGGTCCTGCAGCACATGGCGTGTGCCGAAGGATTTGGCAACGCCGCGCAGTTGCAGCGCCAGGCCCTGCGAGGTGCTGCGCGCCGGCGTATCGGCAACCACGGGCTCACGCGGCAGCACGGGCGTGTCGAATTCAGTGAGCCACATGGTCAGTTCCCCTCGGCGGCATAGCCGCGGTGCCAGGGCAGCCAGGCCTTCTCCAGCCCGCGCGCGACGACGTCGGCCAGCTTGCCGAGCACGGCGTAGAGCAGGATGCCGACCAGCACGATGTCGGTCTGCAGGAATTCGCGCGCATTCATCGTCAGGTAGCCGATGCCGGCCTGGGCCGACAGCGTCTCGGCGACGATCAGCAGCACCCACATCAGCCCGAGCGAGAAGCGCAGGCCGACGAGGATGGACGGCAAGGCGCCGGGCAGGATGACCTGCCGGTACAGCTGGAAGCCCGACAGGCCGTAGCTGCGCGCCATCTCGATGAGGTCGCGGTCGACGTTGCGGATGCCGTGGAAGGTGTTGAGGTAGACCGGGAAGAACACACCCACGGCGACCAGCACCAGCTTGGCGGCCTCGTCGATGCCGAACCACAGGATGACCAGCGGGATCAGCGCCAGCGCGGGGATATTGCGCACCATCTGCAGCGTCGTGTCCAGCAGCGTCTCGGCCGCGCGCCAGGTGCCGGTCAGCAGGCCCAGCAACAGGCCGAGGCCGCCGCCGATGGCCAGCGCCGAGAAGGCCCGCGCCGCGCTGACGGCGACGTGATGCGCCAATTCGCCCGAGCGCAGCAGCTGCCAGAAGGCGGCCAGCACCGCGGCGGGCTCGGGCAGGATGCGCGCAGACAGCACCCCGCTGCGCGAGGCGATCTCCCAGGCGACGAGGAGAGCTGCGGGCAGCAGCCAGGGGATGAGGCGGCGCAACATCGGTTCAGCTCGCGGAAACGGCCTTGGGCACGTAGCTGTTGGCCACGACTTCGCCGAACGGGCCGGTCAGCACGGGCGCGGTGAGCTTCTCGCGCACGCCCAGCGGCAGCAGCGGGAACACCAGTTCCGCAAAGCGGTGGGCCTCGTCCAGATGCGGATAGCCGCTGAGGATGAAGTACTCCAGACCGATGTCCGAGTATTCCTTGATGCGGTCCGCCACCTGCTGCGGGCTGCCCACCAGGGCCGTGCCCGCGCCACCGCGCACCAGGCCCACGCCGGCCCACAGATTCGGCGCGATCTCCAGCCCCTGGCGCACATCGGCCTTGTTGAACTGGCCGCCGTGCAGTTCGGCCATGCGGCGCTGGCCGACCGAGTCCATGCTCTTGAAGCGCGCCTGGGCCGCGGCCACGGTGGCTTCGTCTAGCTCGGACAGCAGCTCGCCGGCGGCGCGCCAGGCTTCATCTTCGGTCTCGCGCACGATGACATGCAGGCGGATGCCGTAGTGCAGGCGGCGGCCTCGTGCCGCGGCGCGTTCGCGCACATCGGCGAGTTTTTTCTCGACCTCGGCCGGCGGTTCGCCCCAGGTCAGGTACGTGTCGACCTGCTCCGCAGCCAGGTCGTGCGCCGGGCCTGAGGAGCCGCCGAAGAACACCGGCGGGTAGGGCTTGTTGATGGGCGGGTAGAGCACCTTGCCGCCCTTGACGCTGAGATGCTCACCATCCAGGTCCAGCGGCTCGCCGGTGTGCGAGCGGGCCAGCAGTTCGCGCCAGATGCGGATGAACTCGGCGCTCTGCTCGTAGCGCGCCGCGTGATCGAGGAACTGCCCGTCGCCGGCCAGCTCGTCGGGGTCGCCGCCGGTGACGAGGTTGACGAGCAGGCGGCCGCCCGAGAGGCGGTCCAGCGTGGCGGCCATGCGGGCGCTCTGCGACGGCGCGACGAGGCCGGGCCGCAGCGCGACAAGGAACTTCAGGTTCTTGGTGGCGTCGATGAGGCTGGCCGCGACGATCCACGAGTCTTCGCAGCTGCGGCCGGTGGGCAGCAGCACACCCTCGTAGCCGAGGCTGTCGGCGGCAATGGCGATCTGCTTGAAGTAGGCATGGTCGGCCACGCGGGCGCCGCGCGAGCTGCCGAGATAGCGGCTGTCGCCGTGGGTGGGGATGAACCAGAAGATCTTCATGCTTTCACCTGTGCAATGGCATCGGCAACGCGGATGGGGCGGGGGATCAGCGCGAGCTCGGCGAAGGCGTCGGCCACCTGCTGCTGCTCGCGGACCAGGTCGGGCGTCAGCGGTCCGACGGGCGCGGCACCGCGGCGCTCGACCATGCGTTGCACGATCGCCGCGGGCAGGCCGGCGAATTCGGCATAGCGCTGCACCGCGTCCTTGCGATCGGTGCGCACGCGCGTGTCGGTGTCGGTCAGGGCCTGGAACAGTGTCTTCACCAGGGCCGGCTGCTGGCTCAGCGCGCGCGACGCCAGATAGAAGGTGTTGTTGCTCGTCAGGCCGCGGCTGGTGGCCAGCGCGCGCAGCTCGCCGCTGATCTCGGCGGCGGCGTAGTAGGGGTCCCACACGGCCCAGGCGTCGACCGAGCCGCGCTCGAAGGCGGCGCGGGCGTCGGCGGGTGGCAGGTAGACAGGCTGGATGTCGGCCCAGGCCAGGCCCGCCTTCTTCACAGCCTGCACGGTCAGGAAGTGTGCGCTGCTGCCCTTCTGCAGCGCCACGCGTCGGCCCTTCAGGTCGGCCAGCGTCTTCAGCGGGGAATCGGGCTTGACGAGCACGGCCGAGCTGTCCGGCTTGGGCGGCTCGGCGCCCACGTAGACAACGTCTTTGCCCGCGGCCTGCGCGAACACCGGTGGCGCGTCGCCGGTGGCGCCGAGGTCGACGCTGCCCAGTGCCAGGGCCTCCAGCAACTGCGGGCCGGCGGGGAACTCGGTCCACTGGATGCGGGTGCCAGGCAAGCGCTGCTCCAGCAGGCCGTAGCTCTTCAGCAGGGCGAGGTTGAGCGAGCCCTTCTGGAAGCCAATCCGAAGTTGCGTGGGTGCATCGGCCTTGGCGCGCGTCCAGACCGCGGCCGTCGTGGCCAGGATGGCGATGGCCGCACGGCGCGTGGCGTTGGCGCTCATCGCGCGGCCTCCGCAACGGTGGTGGCGGGCAGCGCATCGGCGACGCGGATGGGCTTGGGAATCAGGCCGAGGGCGTGGAAGGCGTCGGCGATCTTCTGCTGCTCGGCGGCGACGGCCGCTGTCAGCGGCTTCACGCCGAACTGGTAGCGCGTCAGGCTCTTCTCGACGACCTCGGGCTCCAGCCCCTGCAGCGGCGCGATGACGGCCGCCGCGGCCTTGACGTTGGCCTTCACATGGGCGGCCTGGGCCTGGTTGTCGTCAAACAGCGCCTGGATGACCTGCGGGTGCTGCTGCGCGAAGCCACGCTCGGCCAGGTAGTAGGCGTAGTTGTTGACCAGGCCGCGGCCGTCCTGCAGCAGGCGCGCACCGCTCTGCTTCTCGACGGCGGCGAGGAAGGGGTCCCAGATCACCCAGGCATCCACCGCGCCGCGCTCGAAGGCGGCGCGTGCATCGGCCGGCGGCAGGTAGACGGGCTGCACGTCGCTGTACTTCAGGCCCTGCTTCTCCAGCGCCTTCACGAGCAGGTAGTGCACGTTGCTGCCCTTGTTCAGCGCGATCTTCTTGCCCTTCAGGTCGGCCAGCGTCTTGATGGCGGAATCCTTGGGCACGACGATGGCTTCGGCCTCGGGCGCTGCCGGGTCGAAGCCGATGTAGACGAAGCGCGCGCCAGCCGCCTGCGCAAAGATGGGCGGCGCCTCGCCGACAAAGCCCACGTCGACGGCACCGACGTTCAGGCCCTCGAGCAGCTGCGGGCCGGCCGGGAACTCCACCCACTTCACGGCGACGCCGAGGGAGCTGAGCTTCTTCTCGAGCGAGCCCGAGGACTTCTGCAGCGTCAACAGGCTGGCGGATTTCTGGAAGCCGATGCGCAGCGTTGTCTGGGCAGAAGCGTGCAGGCTGGTGGCCGCGATCAGCAGCGGCGCGGTCCAGCGGAAGACATGTCGAAGAGAGCGGAAAAGCATGAAGAGCGTCCTGTGCAAAAAGATCCCGGCGCTCGGGCGCACCCGATCAGCGCCCGAGCGCCGGGATGAAGTCGCCGGTCCCGTGCGGGAGGCGAGGAGACAAGCGGTGGTGAAGCTGGCCTTGCGGCGTCGACAGCTGAGTGGGTTCTGACGAGTTCCGCATTCGTGGCGTCAGCGGAGCGAGGGCACGGTCCAGCCGTGCAATCAGATCGGGCTCCGGCACGAAGCCGCCGGCCTCATGACGGCGCAATTGAGCGTCAGTGGCGAATACGCCGTCGAGCACATGGCGGGCGCCCAGGGCCGACAGCACGGGCTTGAGGGCATAGTCCAGTGCCAGGAAATGAGCCGCGCTGCCCCCCGTGGCCAGCGGCAGCACGACCTTGCCTCGCAGCGCATCGGGCGGGAGCAGATCGAGGAAGACCTTGAGCAGGCCGCTGTAGGCCGCCTTGTAGATGGGTGTGCCGACGACGACCAGGTCGGCCTGCTCGACGGCCTGCACGGCGGCGGCTATCGCCCGGTCCTGCACGTCCGCCGTCAGCAGCGCTGCGGCGGGCAGCTCGCGCACGAGGATGTCGTCGTGATGCGTGGCGCGGCCTTCCAGGCGCGTCAGCGCGAACTGCGTGAGCCAGGCGGAGCGCGAGCGTTCGCTGGGGCTGGCTGAGAGGCTGGTGACGTGCATGGCGGCCGGTGTCGGTTGATGCCTTGCACGATAGGGAAACCGCCTTCCTCGCGGAACGAAGGAAAGCGGGGATGCTTATTCGCAGAGCGTTGGCGCGTGTTTGGCTGGCGGCCCGTGCACGACGGTTGCGCCACAGCACCGCGGGCCTAGCCGCCGCCGCGTTCAACAGGCGCGCAAGCCCCCTCGAGGGTGTCGATCAGCTTCGCGAGCTGCACCTGTCTGGCCCGTTCATCGCGCGCCGTCAGCAGCTTCAGGATCCATGCGTACTGGCGCGTGCGGCCGAGCGACTCGAACGCCGCGCTGGCGAGCGGGTGGCTCGCCAGCGCGACGGCCAGGTCGTGCGGAATGCCGGCGGTGCGCTGCGGCGCATAGGCGGCGGCCCAGCGGCCGTCGGCCCGGGCTGCATCGATCTCGGCCTGGCCCGTGGCCCGCATGCGGCCCGCGGCAGCCAGCACCGCCACCTTGTCCACATTGATCTGCGACCAGCGGCTGCCTGGGCGGCGAGGCACGTACTTCTGCAGGTAGTGGCGCTCGTCCAGCGCCCTGCGTTGGCCGGAGATCCAGCCGAAGCAAAGGCCCACGTCGACCGCCTCGTCGCTCGTCAGCGAGGGCAGGCCCGACCCCTTCCTGGCAATCTTGAGCCAGACGCCACCCTGGAGATCGACATGCGCCTCCAGCCAGGCCTCGAATTCGGCGGCGTCGCGAAAAGCGATCACCGGTGCTTCAGCCATGGCCGTCGTCCGGCGCCTGCCGCCAGGCGAGCACGATGAGCAGGGTGAACGCAATGCCTGCCGCAATCGTGCAGGCGGCATGGGCGATCCCCTGGGCACGCGCCGCGCGCAGCGCCTGCGCGGCCACCCCGCCGCTGGCGTGGTTGGCAATCAACACCAGCACCGCGAGGCCGACGGCCGCACCGATGCCCGAGGCGGTGGAGACGATGCCCGCGGCCACGCCTTGCCGGTCGTCTGGGACACCCTGGGCAGCCGCGATGAACATGGCCGTGAACATGGCGCCATCGCCGAGGCTGACGACCACCATGCCAGGCAGCAGGTCCAGGTAGCCGGCGTCGGGCCGGGCGGCCAGGCCGATCATGAGCGCGCCGGCGGCGCCCACGAGCAGCGCGCCTGCCATCGTGCGGCGCAGGCCGAAGCGGGTGGCCAGCCGGCCGGCTGCCGCCGACGCCCCGGTCACGACGGCCGTGGGCACCAGGAAGGCCAGGCCGGCGTGCAGGGCGTCGTAGCCGAGCACATCCTGAAAGAAGAGGGACAGGAAGTAGAGCAGCGTGCCGAAGGTGGCCATGAACAGTGCGGCGACGACCGCGGCGAGTGCAAGCCAGCCGTTTCGCAACAGGGCCAGCGGCAGGATCGGGTCGGCGCTGCGCCGCTCGACGGCGACGAAGGCCCCGGCCAGCGCGAGCCCGGCGAGCAGGGCTGCGAGGATCCATGGCGATGTCCAGCCCAGCTCGGGCCCCTGGACCAGGGCCAGGACGATGAGCGTGACGCAGGCCGTGGCGCTGATTGCGCCGGGAAGGTCGAACGGCCGCGACAGGTCGAGCGGCCCGTCGTGCGCGATCAGCGCGAAGGTGGCCGCCAGCGCCGCGCCGGCGAGGGGCACGTTGACGAGGAAGACGGCCCGCCACCCGAAGCCGCTGGTCAGCGCCCCGCCCGCCAGCACGCCGACCACCAGCCCAGCCGCGCCCGCGCCGGCCCAGAAGCCGAGTGCCTGGTTGCGGGCCGGGCCTTGTTTGAACAGCACGTTGATCAGCGCCAGGGTACTGGGGAACACGAGGGCGCCGCCGAGGCCCTGGAAGGCACGGGCCACCAGTTGTTGCGCCGTGCCGGTCGCCAGGCCTCCGGCCAGGGACGCCAGGCAGTACAGCAACAGGCCCACGGCCAGAACCCTGCGCCGGCCCAGCAGGTCCGACGCGCGGCCGCCGAGCAGCAGGAAACCGCTCGACGCAATCGCGTAGGCACTGATGACCGATTGCAGTGTCTGGGACGAGTAGCCCAGGTCCCGGCCGATGTCCGGCAGCGCAACCACCACGATGTACTGGTCGAGCGAGACGATGAACATGGCCAGCGACAGCAGCAGCAGGACGGCGCGTGTTCGCCGGCGTTCGTCGTGGCTGCTCACAGCCGCTCCCGCAGCACCAGCACGACGCTGCATGGCTCGGTGCCGCGCCGCATGCCCAGCGTGATGCGATCGCCATCCGCCCGGGTGCGCAGCAGCGCCCGTGTCGCGGACAGCTCATCGGCCCGCGCCGCCCGGCCATCGAGGGTGAGGAGCCGGTCACCGACGGCAACCCCTGCTGCCTCCGCCGGGCCGCCGGGAGAGACGTGGGCCACGACGAAGCCCTCGTCGGCCGCGTTGAGCCACATGCCCGAGCGATCGAAGCGGCCCGCGTCGACAGGCGGCGGGACGATGGGCTTGAGGTACATGCGCTGGCGCGAGTAGTCGAAGCTGGTCACGAAGCGCTTGAGCAGCCCGCTGCCGATGTTGCCGTCGAAGTTGGCATCGCTGAAGGAGCCGGCCCTGGCGCCCGACAGCGCCGCCACCGGTGCGGTGATGGAGACCGGCCCGATCGACAGCGACGGCAGCCGCACGACCTCCGACATCGAGGGGCCGCCGACGCCCCAGCCGGTCATGGCGGTGACGGCGCCGGGGAAGCGTTCGCGCAGGCGGCGAGCGGCGACGAAGGGGCTCGTGAGGTCTACCTCGCTGCGCGAGCCGGTGTCGATGTCGAACAGCGCCGGGATGTCGCCCACGCGGCCTTCGACCTGCGGCAGGTGGTCGTAGAACTTGAAGGGGATGGCCGTGCCCGCGTCGCCGGCATCGAAGGCGTCAAAGCGGCTGAACGTCAACGTGCTGTGCTGGTAGTCGATGCGCAGCGCCAGGCGGCGCAGCAGCTCGAAGCCGACCATGCCGTCGACCCGGATGCCTTCGACAGCCGGGTCGTAGATGTCCATGGTGATCGCCGTCTGGTCTTGCATGCGGACCGGGCCGAGCGCGATCTCGCGCACCTTCGCATAGCCGCTGGTCGTCGTCTTCTCGCCGGCGCCCGCCGACGGTGAGGCGCCCTGGGCGTCAAGGCCCGCCTCGGCCACCACGCGGGACGAAAGGATGGTGTGGCCGCCCGTGTCGACGATGAAGGTGTAGGGGCCGTGGCCGTTGACGTGCGCCTCGACGTAGATGTGGTTGTTCAGCAGCCGGAACGGGATGCTGGCCCGGCGGGCGCCGTCGGCCAGGGTGACCCCCTGTGGCGGATCGGCCGGCATGGCGTAGGCGGTGCGGGGCCGCCGCGGTGGCGAGCTGACGTCGAGCAGCCGCATCGTCGCCAGGCCGGACTCGCCGGTGCCGCCGTCGACGATGACGCGGCCAGCCAACTGCGCGCCGCCCTGGCGGACGTAGTCCTCGTAGGTCGTGCGGGTGTCGAAGAACATCTGGCGCTCGGCGATGCGGGCGAGCAGCCCGCTGCCGGCGTCGAACCAGGCGTCAAAACGCGAGCCGCCGCGAGGCGTCACGGCGAGATGCTCCAGGGCGCGGCCGTCCAGCGTCTCGCGGCCCAGTGCCTCGATGCGGGCGCCGCCGCGATCCCGGCGCCACCACAGGTTGGCCAGCCGGTAGGCTTCGTTGATCGCCAGGCGCACCCGGTCACCGCCCTGCTGGGGCGTGCAGGCGCCCGAGATGTCGCGCATCCACGGCAGGCGGCCGTCAAAGCCGTTCGCCACCGTGATCGGGCCGAGTTCACTGTCCGTGACGAAGGCGCCGCTGGCGGTGTCGAACCGCGTGACGACGGTGCCAACCAGCCCCTGGCCCGAATAGGCGTAGCGCAATGCCAGGCTGCCTGCCTTGGCGGGTTCACCTGTCGCCGCCCGGTGCGCGGCCAGCACGTGCTGTGCGGTGGCTGCAGCCGACACGCATGGCAGGGCCAGCAGGGCGGCGGCTGTCCACCAGGCGCGCAAACTCGAAAACATGGTCATGCAGGCATCCCTCAGAATGAGGCCAGTTTGTGGCCGATTGCACAGCCTGTCTTGAACCGAATTCACCTGCCAAAAGGCGCACCCGGCGCACCCGGCGCCTGCCGCCCGCTGACCGCCGGGCCGATGCGCCATCCGCCGCGCGAGCGGCTGGGCCGGCACCGGCATGACGAAGCCTTCGTCGCGCTGGTGCTCGCCGGCGGCTATGTCGAGGCGGGCGACACGGGGCGGCACCACCTGCGGGCGGGGGATGTACTCGCCCACTGCCGCTGGGAGTACCACCTGGACGAAGTGGCCGGCAGTGGCGCCCAGGTGCTGATCCTGCCTTTGCCCACCGCCTGGCAAGGTGCCACCCATGCCGCCGCCAGCGACCCGGACGCGGTGGTCCGGCTGGCGGAACGGGACCTGGATGCGGCGCTGGACCTGCTGACCGCCAGCCTGACGGAGTTGCCGATTCCCGCTCCGGACTGGCCCGACCTGCTGGCGGCACGGCTGCGCCAGGATCCTGATGCACCGGTGGCTTCGTGGGCGCGCGAACTCGGCCTGCACCCGGGCAGCCTTGCGCGCGGCTTCCGCCAGGTCTTCGGTGTGACGCCGGCAGCTTACCGCCTGTTCCAGCGCACCCATCGCGCGCTCGGCCACATCGCCCGGGGCGACGCCGGCCTGGCCGCCGTGGCCGCCCAGTGCCGCTTCGCCGACCAGGCGCACATGAGCCGTGCCATCCGCCGCATGACCGGGCTGGCGCCCTCCCAACTGCGCGGCACTCTCAGTGGCGGGGGCGACCGGCCGAAGGGATGATGCCTTGCTGGCTCAGCGCACGCCTTGTAGCGCGGCGCCACGTGCCCGCACGACGGGCCAGTTCGCGACGATCTTGGTGGGAGTCAGCTGGACCTCGCCCTTTTCCTCGGCCGCCAGCACGGCCTCCTCGGATTTGAGTGTGTGCGGTGTGACGCCGGGCTTCCAGCGCACCATGACCAGCACCCACAGCGGGCTGTAGGTCGCGTCGGCATTGGCGCCGCCCACGGGCCTCGGGATGGAGGGCAGCACGGTGGCCTGCTCGTCGCCCGGGAACTTGTAGGCCTTCTCGACGGGCATGCCGGGCTTGAGCGTCTGGGCCAGGGCGGGCACGTAGTTGATGCCCTGCTTCTTGGCGATGCCCGGGTCGGAGATGTCCGTGCTGACGTAATGCACGATCTCGCCCTCGAACCACGCTTCCTTCAGGGGCAGGGTGACTTCGTCGGCTGCCCAGCTGGTGGCTGCGCCCAGCAGCAGGGCAGCACTCAGTGCACGGATGACGGGTTTAGGCATTGCGGTTCCTCGTAGAAGGCGAGACGCGATTCTTGCGCACTGGCGGCAGCTCTGATCGAGCGCCTGGACCTCAAGAATGCCGGACGATCTCAACACCCACGTTGACGAGGATCAGTTGCCCACCCATCAAGCGGCGGATTTCGCATTGAGCCGCCTGTCATCGATGCCCGGCGGCCCGGGCAGCCAGCTGTGTCTGCAGCTGCGTTGATACAGCCGAGTGAACTCACGCCCCTTCTGTGCCTTTGCAACAGCGTGGGCGGTACCTATCGTGATTCATCGCATTCGAGCCTCACGAAGGAGCACCCATGCAACGTACCGCCACCTTGTTTTCAAAATCTGTCGTCACCGGCTCGACGTCGCGCTTGGGCGCATGGCTGCTGAACCTGAGGGACGCGTTCACACGGGATGACGACGAGCGCTTTCTTAGCGAAGCCCGGGATCTCGCCGATCTGGAAAGACGGCTGCGACGCCTGGAACAGGGCCGCTCAGAGCGCTTTGGCCCGCTGCCTGGCGTTTTGTGAGGTCGCATTGCCAGGTCGAGCCTTCGTGGTCCCTCCGACAGGAATCGAACCTGTATCTGCCGCTTAGGAGGCGGCCGTTCTATCCATTGAACTACGGAGAGCACCGTTGGCGCCGTGAGGACGCCGGGCAGGCGGCGCGCATTCTCGCATGGGGTCTCGCGGGCTTTCTGGCAGCATCCGCCTACTCAAGGAGACACGCGACATGACGCACCAAGGAAGTTGCCACTGCGGCCACATCAAGTTCGAGGTCGAGGGCGAGATCGGCTCCGCCTTGTCCTGCAACTGTTCGATCTGCCAGCGCAAGGGATCGCTGCTGTGGTTCGTGCCGCGCAGCGCATTGAAACTGCTGACGCCGGAGCAGAACGCCAGCAGCTACACCTTCAACAAGCATGTCATCCAGCATCGCTTCTGCCCGACCTGTGGCATGCATCCCTATGGCGAAGGCAAGGGGCCGGACGGCTCGGCGATGGCAGCCATCAACATCCGCTGCCTGGAGGACATCGACCTGAAGGCCGTGCCCGTCACGGAGTTTGACGGGCGCTCGAAATAGGCCTTTAGAACTGCGCGACCAGATGGGGCTGGCCGGCCACCCGTGTCAGCACGCGGCGGGGCTGGTGCAGGGTGCCGCCACGCGTCGCGCGGGCCACGGCGGCCTGGACGGCGTCCAGCAGGGCGGTGAGAAGCGGGCGCTCGCCATTGCAACGCGAGCGGGGAATGACCAGGGCGAGGTCCATGGCCTCGCTGCCTTGCAGTTCCAGGCTGGCGTGAACGACCAGCGTGGACGGGGTACTGAGGGAGACGTCGAGATCGGCATCGACAAGATCGGCGGCGACCGGCAGATGGGGCACGGTCTGCGCAGAGAGTGAGTCTGTGAACATGGCCTGAATCCTCGCGGAGGGTCTTGGCGCCCGCTGTCGGGCAGACCAGGGTGGGGCTGTAGGACGGCGCCTGATTGCTCAGGAATGCATCACCGGCAGGGCCTGCTTGACGGTCGGTTTGTCGAACAGGCGGCCGATCAGTGCCCGCGCAAAGAAGTAGTCGTTGCGCAGCTTGTCGCCGAGGGCATCAAGGCCGACGCGGCCCTGGCGGTCGCAGGGGATGTCCAGGCCGGCGCCCTGGTAGGTCAGCGGCTCGAAGTGCAGCAGATGGGTGAGCTCTGGCTCAGCCCGCAGGGTTTCGGCGATGGTCGCCTTGTGCGCGGACTGAGGAAGCGGCAGCGAAGCGGGTGCTGTTGGCGTGGTGAGCTGAACCTGGGTCATGGTGAACCTCCATCGGAATCAACAGGGGTTGATGAAACAACTTTGGTCTCAACGGGGTTTCAGATGTGTAGGCAGGCCGGGATGGCGTAGGGGTGCGCCATCGCGTCGCCTTGTAGGAGGCCGCTGGCTCTCAGCAGATACAAAGCCGGCCCGGATGCGGCTTTGTCTGACAGGCTGGAGCTCGTGGCGCATGGGCTGCGGGCCGAGCGCCGGGCCGCTCCCAAGCCGGCCCGCGGGCGATGTGCTTGCGGCTCAATGCCGCAAGCATCGCCGTCCCCTAGGGGGACCGGTCAGGCTTGCACGCGTTCAGCGGCAAGACTGGACGAGGGGCTCCAAATCAATCCCATTTCCACTGCCAGATGAGATCGAGCGCGTTGTCGTCCCCGCCCTGGGCCCGCAGCGTGAAGCGCTGGGCGATGCGATAGATGAGCTGCCAGGACCCTGTCGTTGCGTTCAGGCCGCGCTCATAGCCGACATACCAGCGCCGCGAGATCTGCTTGCCCAGGCGCACGATGGTGGCCTTGGTGTCATCGTCGCTCTGCGACAGCGAGAGCTCATCCAGGCCCAGGTTGCGCAGCACCTTGCCTGTCGGGCCTTCGCCTTCGCCGCTGAGCAGGGCCAGGGCGGCGCGCTGCAGCAGGGCCGTGTCGGTGCGGCCCAGGCCATCGGGGCCGCGGCCCAGCAGCAGCCAGGAGAGCTTGTCCGTGTCGCTCATCTCGGGCGAGGAGTACAGGCTCACGCGCGGCGCCAGCGCCGTGCCGCCCACGTAAACGCCGACGCGCACATCGAGGTTGGGCCGCACGGCCAGCAGGTCCAGCGACGGGTTGTCGTAGGCGCCGGTGAAGCTGATGTCGCCGCGCTCGATGTCCAGCTTCTGGCCATAGGCGGCGTACTGGCCGCCGTCGGCGTCGAGCTTGCCCGTCACTCGCAGCGGGCCGTTGTTCTGGCTGACCTGCAACTGGCCGCGCAACGTCGTCGCCAGGCCCCGGCCGCGTACCTTGAAGTCGCGGCCGAAGTCCAGTGCGACGTTGACGACGCTGTTGCGCGCGGCCTTGGGTGCGGGCGGCGCGGTGGGTGCTGCGTCGCGCGGGCCGCGCAGCACGGTCACATCGTCGGCCAGCGCGGGCGCGTCGCCGCGGCTGAAGTCGAACAGGCCTTCGTCGGCGCGCAGCTTGCCTTCCAGCTTGAGCCCCTTGGCGTCGAGGTCCAGCGTCGCCTGGCCGCTGGCGACGAGGCGGCGGTCCACGCGCGACAGCACGCGCAGCTTGTCGGCCGTCATCTCGATGTGGGCCTTGGGCTGGGCGCCCAACTCGGCCGTGCCGCTGGCGCGCAGCCAGCCATCGCCGCCGCGCGCTTCGAGCTTGGAGAGCTCGGCATGCTGGCCCTTCAAGTCGAGCGTGAAGCGGCCCTCGGTCACATCCACGCCGAACAGCAGATGGCGCAGCGCCAGGTTCTCGCCTTCGGCGCGGCCATTGAGGTCGGGGGCGCCCAGACGGCCGGAAAGCTGCACGGTGGCCGCCGCGCGGCCGCCCAGGCGCCAGCCGGCCGGCACCCAGCTGCCCCAGGTGGCGAGGTTGGCGATATTGGCCTGCAGCACGCCTTGCACGGGCGTCTGCGCGTCAGGCCACAGCTTGGCCGGACGCAGCGTCACCGCGCCGCCCAGGCTGCCAAGTTCGCTGCCGGCCACACCCTGCGCGAACTGCCACAGGCCGTCGCGCACATTCACCGCCAGGCGCAGGTCGGTCAGTCCCAGCGCACGCTGGCCAAACTCGTCGGTCACGCGCAGGTCGCCGCTCTGGCGTTCGATGAGCAGTTCGGCGGTGAGCCGATCATTCAGCAGCAGCGAGGCATGGCCCGTCACGCGCAGGTCGCCGCCCCAGCCGAAGTCGGGTTGCCAGCGCGCCATCAATGGCGCGGCGGCCACGTCCTCGAGCTGCAGTTCGGCGCGGGCCTCGGGGCGTTCGCCGCCGGTCCAGCTCAGGGCCTGCCAGCGCACGAAGGCGCCGCCCACCTCGGCGCGGCCGGGCTCGGCCTGCAGGCGTGGGCCGTCGCTGGCCCAGCGCAGGCCGATGTCCTTGGCCGCCAGCAGTGGCGGCGTGTTGGGGCGCAGCGGGCCGATGGCTATGCGCGCAACGCGGCCGCTCCAGGCCTGCCCATCCCAGCGGCCACGGGCCTGGAGCTGGGCGTTCAGCGTCAGGTCTTGCGAGTCGCGCGCCGATGCATCTCGAATGATCTTGCCGCTGACCTCGGCCTTCACATCGTGGGCGCTGCGCCGGCCTTGCAAGTCGAGCTTGGCGCTGGTGAGCTGGGCGAGCGGGTCGCGCAGCTGGCTGATGTCCAGGTTCAGCGCGACCGGGCCATCGCCATCGGTGCCGGGCAGGGGCAATTCCCAGCGCGCCTTCAGGGCGGCGATGCTGGTGCCCAATGCCTTGGCGGAGGCCAGCGACAGCTTGCCGCTGCCGCCGACCTGCCAGCCTTTGATGCCGCGCACCAGTTGGAAGCTGCCATCACCCTCGCCCTGGCCGGCGATCGGCTGCTGGTCAAACAGCGCCAGCAGCGGGTTCAGCTCGGCCAGCGCGCCGGCCTTCAGTGCGGCAGTGCCGGTGATGGCTTCGGCCCGAGCCTGGCCGCTGGTCTGCACGCGGTTGTTGCCCAGGCGCCCATCGATGTCGAAGGCCGCCGGGTCGGCGGCGCGTTCGCGCTGCAGCTTGATCCGGCCTTCGAGGGGCAGGCCGGCGAACTGGCTGGGCAGCAAGCGGGCGTAGACGTTGCCACTGAGCGTGGCGAGGGTCTTGCCGCGCACGTCCACATCGGCCTCGGCACTGAGTCGTGTCGGGCCGGGCAGGCGAGCCCAGGCCGAACCGGGTGCGCCGCGCCACAGCAGATGCGGGTCGAACTGGCGTAGCTGAACCTTGAGTTGCGCGGCACCGGCGGTGTCGACGCGACCGCTGGCCTGCAGCGTGGCGTCGCCGCTGGCCAGTTGGGCGTCCTCGATCTGCCACTTCGTGCCCTCGCCCCGGGCTTTGGCCTTCACGCGCAGCGGGCGGTTCTGCACCGTGCCGGCGAGGTCAAGCCTGGCGCTCAAGGGGCCGGCCTTGCCGCCCGCGAGCGTGAGCGGCCCATCCAGGCGCGCCGGCGTGGCTCGCGCGTCCAGCGCTTCGGGGCGCAGGCCCTGCACGCGGGCGTCGAGCTGCCATCGGCCATCGGCCTCACGCGCTCCCTTGCCTTGCACTCGACCACCGCCGGGCAGTTCGGCGTCCAGCGCGGTCAGGCGCAGGCTGGTGGGCTGGTCAGGCCGACCGGCGAGCGCGATGACCAGGCGGTTGACGGGCAGGGCGCCCTGGTCCCATCGGCCGGCAGCGGCGTTGTGCAGGTCGGCCTGCAGCGTGGCTTCGGCGTCGCGGACGGGCGCCTTCAGCTGGGCGTCGCCGCTCAGCGCCGTGCGTGGCAGGCCAGGCATGAGGGCCGCCAGGTCGAGCTTGTCGGCCTTCAGTTGCAGCGCGTTGACGGGCCAGGGCGCAAAGGGCTGGACCTCGCCGTCGGCCTTCAGCGTCTGGTGGGCGGCTTCCAGTTCGGCTTTGGCCTTGAGCCTGGCCAATGGGCCGGTGACTGCAGCGACGGCTGACCACGGCAGGTCGGTCGCTTCGGCCTGCTGCACGCGCAGCGTCGCGTCGGTCTGCAGCGGCGCGGCACTCTCGATGCGGGCCTTGCCGGCCAGCGTCAGGTGTTGCCAGCGAGCAGCCTTGAGCTCGATGCGATGGGTGCCGCGGCGGGGCAGGTCCAGCTGGGCGTCCAGGCCGAGCAACGGTGCCTGATCGGGCGCCCAGCTCAGCTTGGCGATGCGCAGACTGGCGATCTGCACGCCCAGTGGCAGTGTGAGGTCCGGCGGAAGGACGATGGGCTTGTCGCTGGCCTGGCTGCGGATGACGACCTCGTCCACGGCCAGCTCGCGCGCCAGCAGCAGGCCGGCGCTGGGGCTGACGCCCAGGCCCTTCCAGCGCAGTCCGCGCAATTCGGCCGAGCCACCGGCCCAGGTGAGGATGAGGCGGCGCGCGCTGAACTCGCCCATCAGGGAGCCCTCGGGGGCCTCGATCTGCACACCGGGCAGATGGGCCAGCAGCCAGGCACCACCGGAAGGGCGCTGCAGCAGCCAGGCGATGAAGCCCGCGACCAGCAGCAGCACCAGCGCCAGCGCGATCAAGCCGGCGCGCAGGATGCGCAAGGATCGCCTCACAGCGTGATCCCCACACTAAAGTGCAGCCGCCATTTGCCCGTCTCCTGCGCACGCGCCAGGTCCACGCGCAGCGGGCCGACGGGGCTGCGCCAGCGCACGCCGGCGCCATAGCCGATGGCGGCGCGGTAGTCCTGCCAGCGCGAGGCAGCATTGCCGGCATCGACGAAGACGGCGCCCCACAGGCTGGGGAAGCTCGGCATGATGGGGTGCGCGATTTCCAGGCTGCCGGTGGCCAGCACGCGGCCGCCGACGGTCAGACCGTTCTTCTGCGGGCCCAGGCTGCGGTAGGCATAGCCGCGCACCGACTCGTCGCCGCCCGCCAGGAAGAGCAGCTTCTCCGGCACGCCGACCTGTTCCTTCGATACCACCTGCGCCACCTCGGCGCGCGCCGACGCGAACCAGCCACCGAAGGGCTTGTAGACGCCCAGCTTGAACTGCATGCGGCCGAAGGGACCGCTGTCGTCGGTGCCGCCGCCCTTCGCATAGCCGAAGCCGACAAGGGCCAGGGCCTGGTGGCCGTCGGTGGGCAGCAGGGTGCTGTCCAGGCGGCGGCGTATCCACTGCTGGTTGATGGAAAGGGCCAGGTTGGTGTTGACCTCGCTGCCGGCGGTCTCGCGGGCACGCAGCAGCTCGACATAGCTCAGGCGCTCGTCGCGCGTCGACTCGTAGAGGCGGCCCAGGCGCACGCCCAGGTTGGTGGCGATGGTGTCGCCGGTGCGGTCCTGCTCGTACTGCAGCGAGGCGAGGTTGCGTTTCAGGTCGGGTTGGGGGTGGGAGCTCAGTTCCAGCTCGGCGCCGCGCAGGTCGCGGCTGAATTGCAGCTTGGTGCGGGCGCGCACGGGCAGATCGAAGGGGCGGCGGTGCAGATGCTCGACGCTGATGCTCTGGCCGGTGTTGCTGTGATAGCCCACCGCCACCGTGGCCTGTTGCAGGGCCGACTCGGTCAGCGTGACTTGCACGGGCGTGGTGCCGTCGGCGTTCGGGGCCTCGGGCAGCAGTTGCACGCGCACGGCGTCGAAGAGCTGGGTCTTGGCCAGGCGCTCCTGGAACTCGGCCAGCTTCTGCTCGGTGTAGTCATCACCGGTGTCGAAGCCGGCCAGGCGCTCGACGGCATTGCGGCTCTGGCGCTTGAGCCCTTCGATGCGCAGCGCACCGAGCTTCGCACGGTTGCCGCTGGCCAGCACGAGGTGGAGCTCGGCGGTCTGCGTGTCGGGATCGACGCGGGCGGCTGTCTCGGCCCAGCGCGCCAGCGGATAGCCGCCATTGCGCGCGCGCAGCAGCAGATCGCTCTTGGCCGAGGCCCATTGCGACTGCGTGAAGGCGGCGCCGTTCTTCAGCGTCCAGGCGCTGCGCAGGACCTCGCGCAGGGCTTGGGCTTGCGCGTCGGCCAGGCCTTCGGTGAACTCGAGCTCGAGCTTGTCGACCCTTGTCACCGGCCCCGGCTTGACGGTGAGCAACAGCCGCGTTTCGTCTGCCGGGTCGCGGTCCACGTCGGCCTTGGCGTTGAAGTAGCCCTCGGTTTCCAGCAGCGTCTCGGCCTGGGCGGGCGCGGCAGCAGCCAGGCGGGCCAGCTCCACCCGGCTCAGCGCCGCCTCGCTGGCGCGGTAGCGGGCAAGGTCGAGGTTCTGGGCCAGCAGCGTGCGCAGGCGCGTGGCCTCGCGGCTTTCACTGTCGATGCGGATGTCGACGCTGTAGACGGCGGGTGCGTCGGCGGGGATGTCCGGCGCCGGTGGGGCGGGTGCCTGCGGGGGAGCCTGCGTGGCACAGGCATTCAGCAGCACTGCGACGAGCAGTGCAAAGAGACGCTTCATTTGCTGAGCAGCCGCATCGCGCCTTCGAGTCCGGAAAGGGTCAGCGGGAACATGCGCTGCTGCATCAGCTGCTGGATCAGCG
The DNA here is from genome assembly GCF_054049335.1 of Roseateles sp. P5_E1. Taxonomy (NCBI): domain Bacteria; kingdom Pseudomonadati; phylum Pseudomonadota; class Betaproteobacteria; order Burkholderiales; family Sphaerotilaceae; genus Roseateles; species Roseateles sp. P5_E1. The sequence goes on along the minus strand of NZ_JBFUMN010000028.1, from coordinate 46,030 downwards.
CGATGCTCTGCCGGTACTGCCAGACGCCTTGCGGCTCGGGGTTGATCCACGCGTACTTGGGGAAGGCGTGGGTGAGCCGCTGGATCCATTCGGCGCCGGGCTCGTCGTTGTTGTATTCGACGCTGCCGCCGGCCTGCAGGATCTCGTAGGGGCTCATGGTCGCGTCGCCGACGAAGATGAGCTTGTAGTCGCGGTTGTATTTGCGGATCAGGTCGAAGGTGTTGAGCTTCTCGGCGAAGCGCCGCCGGTTGTTCTTCCAGACGAAGTCGTAGACGCAGTTGTGGAAGTAATAGAACTCCAGGTGCTTGAACTCGGTCTTGGCGGCGCTGAAGAGTTCTTCCACGCGGCTCACGTGCTCGTCCATCGTGCCGCCCACGTCCATCAGCAGCAGCACCTTGACCTTGTTGTGGCGCTCGGGCTGCATGCGGATGTCCAGCATGCCGGCGTTGGCGGCGGTGCCGTGGATGGTGCCGTCCAGGTCCAGCTCCAGCTCCGACCCCTCGCGCGCAAAGCGGCGCAGGCGGCGCAGGGCCACCTTGATGTTGCGGGTGCCGAGTTCCAGCGTGTCGTCGTAGTCGCGGTAGGCGCGCTGCTCCCAGACCTTGACGGCGCTCTTGTTGCCCCCAGAGCCGCCGATCCGGATGCCTTGCGGGTTGTAGCCGCTGTTGCCAAAGGGACTGGTGCCGCCGGTGCCGATCCAGCGGTTGCCGCCCTCGTGGCGCTCCTTCTGCTCCTCGAAGCGTTTCTTGAGCGTTTCCATCAGCTCGTTCCAGCCCATCTTCTCGATGGCAGCCTTCTGCTCGGGCGAGAGTTGGATCTCAAGCTGTTTGCGCAACCACTCCAGCGGCACGTCGGCCGTGAAGTCGGTCAGCATCTCCACGCCCTTGAAGTAGGCGGCGAAGGCGCGGTCGAACTTGTCGAACTGGGTCTCGTCCTTGACCAGGGACGTGCGGGCCAGGTGGTAGAAGTCGTCGATGCTGGCCGTGCCGCCGTTGTCGGGGCCGCCGATGACGCCCGCCTCCAAGGCTTCCAGCAGCGTCAGGTACTCGGGCACCGTCACCTTGAGCTTGGCGGCGCGCAGCGTGTAGAAGAACTGGATCAGCATCGGTGCGGACTCGGGGACTGCAGGTCGAAAACGATTATGCAGCGCGAGTCTCGCCGGAGTTAGGGATGCCGTCTTTCGGGCCGAGCGCCGGGCCGCTCCCTAGCCGGCCCGCGCTGGCGATGTGCTTGCGGCTCAATGCCGCAAGCATCGCCGTCCCCTCGGGGGACCGGTCAGACGCACCGCGTTCAGCGGGGTGCGGCTGGACGAGGGGTATCAGTTGCAGGGCACCACGCGGAACTCGACACGCCGGTCCAGGGCGTCCACCGCGTTGTCGCTGCCGCTGCCGACCAGGTTCTCGCGCCAGCCCATGCCGCTGGCCTTGACGCGCTGGGCCAGGGGCGAGGCTTCGGCCGCCAGGCGCTGCTGGATGAAAGTGGCGCGTTGCAGCGAGAGCGCGTCATTGGTCTGCTCCGAGCCGGTGTGGCTGGTGTGGCCGACGATGACCATGCAGACGCGGGCGCCGGCGCCTTCCTTGGCGATCTGCCTCAGCCACATCGGATAGGCGCCGCTGACCTTGGGGTCGGACCAGAACTCCGTGCTGCCGGGGTTGAAGAGGAACTTCACGTCCAGCTTGTTGGCGCGCAGCCCGTAGGCCACGATCTGGCCAAAGGCGGCCTCTGCCTCGGCGGTGCGCCCGAGCCGGACGTTGTTGAGGTAGATGCCGTTGAGTGTGCGCAGCTGCTCGCCGCCCGTCTGATTGCGGGCCTCCTGGTACTTGGTCAACGATTCCGGGTAGCGCTCGGCGTTGTAGAGGGAGCCGGCCTCGTTGATGACGCTGGCCACCGCGACGCGTTCCATGTAGACGCTGTTGGCCGAGCTGCCAGGCGCTGTCAGCGCCGTGCTGATGTAGCCGTCCACCACCTTGTCCTTCACCAGCACCGGGCTGTCCTGGTAGATCGCCAGCGGTGTGTGGTTGAGGCCGTCGTCGCGGGCCAGCGCCGAGGCCTGGGCCATCACCTGGCCCGTCTTGATGTCCACCAGGGCCAGGTTGATTTGCAAGGATTTCTTGCCCGGCACCCCCAGCAGGCGCGTCAGCGTGCCGGTCAGCAGATACTGGACCTTGGACAGGTTCTCGGTCCTGAAGGGCAGCAGGTCGAAGCTGCCTTCCTTGCGCGCCGCCAGGCGCTCGGCGATGCGGCGTTCGAGCAACTGCGTGGTCTGGGTCTGCTGGCCGCTTGTCGCGTCGATCATGGGATCGACGACGACGCTTTTCTTGGCAATCTTGGACTCCACCTTTGCCAGGAAGGCGGGCAGCTTCTGAGTCTGGCCCACCAGGCCATCGGTGGCGACGACGACAGCTTCGCTGAAGGACAACTCGTTGGTCGAGACGGTCGGCTGTTTCGGCGCCGTCTCCAGGCAGCCGGCCAGCAGGGCCATGCAGCCCAGCATCGCGGCACGCCCCAGTTGCACTGAAAAATTGATGCGATTCGTGTGGCCAGCGCTACTCATCGACATTCCTTTTTCAGGTAAGCGGTCTCACTCGCCGTCAGCGGTTCCAGTGAGGCTTTTTGCAGAATATCACTGCACTTTGCGCCCTTCGCCTCGGAGGGCGCAGGAGCGGTCACGGCAGGGCGCGGCTTGGGTGCGGCCGGCGCCACGGCGATGGGCGTCGGCGCCGAGGCTGTGGGTGCCGGCGCGGGAGCAGGTGGCACGGGGGCGGTGGAGGCGGGCGTGTCCGGTGCAGAGGCCGCCGAGGCAGCCTGGACTGGGCTGGAAGCGATCGGCGCTGGAGCTGGAGCCGCAGCGGCGGCCGACGCCGGCGCGGGTGGCGGCGCCAGCTCGGCGGGCGCCGGTGCCCAGAGCAGGGCATATCCGCCCCAGGCGGCCGCGGCCAGGCCCACCACGCCCGCCGCGCTCAGGAGGAGAGCGCGGCGCGGCGGGGCCGGCACGGACGCCTGTGCAGGCACGGCGCTGGACGCTGGAAGAGCTGTCGATGGGGGCGGAGCGGGCAGCACCGGGGGCGGCGGCGCCGCAGGCGGCGGCGTGCGAGCCACGGCGGGCGGCGGCGGTGGTTCGGGGCGTGTCGGCTCCCGCGGCGCGAGCAGCGGGTTGTTGGGTGCCACCTGGGTCGGGTCGAAATCCGGCAGCAGCACCGTTTCGTCGCCAGTCGGAAGGCCCAAGGCCTGCAGCTCAAGCAGATCGATGACCTGCGTGTCGCCGGCAGTGAGCAGGGTCCGGAACTCGGCAATGGATTGCGGGCGGTCCTTCGGGTGGATGGCCAGCGCACGGTCGACGGCCGCGAGGAAGGCGTTGCCGCAGCGACCAGCCGCCACGGTGGCCAGCGGTTGCAACTGGTCATTGAGCAGCCGCTCGACGGAAGCCACCGTGCGGCGGCCGCTGATGGCGGCGTAGAGCACGCTGGCCAGCGCGAAGATGTCGGTCCAGGGGCCCTGGGTGACGCCGGGCATGTCACCGTATTGCTCGATGGGCGCAAAGCCCGGCTTGAGCATGGCGGTCAGCGCATGCGTGAGATCGCCGATGACGCGGCGTGCGGCGCCGAAGTCCAGCAGCAGCGGCCCGTGGTCGGTGAGCAGGATGTTGTCCGGCGCGATGTCGCGGTGGTAGCAGTGCTCGTTGTGCAGCACTTCCAGCGCATCCAGCAGCGGCATCAGCCAGGCGCGCACCTCGGTTTCGGTCGACGGCCGGCCGAGCCTTGTCAACGCCTCTTTCAGCGTCTGCCCCTGGTAGTAGGGCATGGCCATGTAGGCGGTGCCGTTGCCCTCCCAGAACTGATGCACCTTGAGCAGCGCCGGGTGGTCGAAGCGGGCCAGCAGCTTGGCCTCGTTGACAAAACTCCTCAGCCCGATTGCAAAGGTCTCTGCATGGTTGGGCGACTTGACCAGCACTGTCAGCGAATTGCCGGCGCGTGCTGCCATCGACGAGGGCAGGTATTCCTTGATGGCGACCTGCCGCTCCAGGGCGACGTCGGTGGCGAGATAGACGATGCCGAAACCGCCTTCTCCCAGCACCCGGTCAATGCGGTAGTCGTGGATGCGCGTGCCGGGCGGCAGGGTGTGGCCCGGCGTCAGCTGGACCTCCACGGCGATGGTGGGCTCTACCGGGTCTTCTGGGGTTTTGCGCCCGGGTGGACCGCCAGCCGCTTCGCTCATTGCTGCGGGCGACCGGACGGCGGCGCTTCATGCAAGGCAGGCAGCGTGCAGCAGAACTGGATCAGCATGGAGCACAGCATGGAGCAGGGCCGGGATCGAAGTTCTGCGGATTATGCAGAGCCGACACCGTCTCGCCCGCCTGCTGGACGTCGGGCTTGTCCTAGGCGGTGTAGCGGGCCAGCCAGTTGAAGAACTCGCCGTACCAGAGCCGGCTGTTGCGCGGTTTGAGCACCCAGTGGTTCTCGTCCGGGAACCAGACCAGCCTCGAAGGCACTCCCAGCGATTTCAGTGTGTTGTAGTAGGCCAGGCCCTGGGCATCGGGCACGCGGTAGTCCAACTGGCCGTGCATGACGAGGGTCGGCGTCTTGAAATGCTTGGCAAAGGCATGCGGGCTTTGTGCCGCGACGCGGGCCGGGTCATCCCAATAGGCCGCACCCAGCTCCTTGCGATGCCAGCTGTAGGCGTCGTCGGCGTACATGGCCTGCCAGTCGTAGCAGCCGGCGTGGCAGACGTAGGCCTGGTATCGCCCGGCCTTCACGTGGCCGTTCATCCAGGCCACCATGTAGCCGCCATAGCTGCCGCCAGCGGCGACGACGCGCTTGCGGTCGACCCATGACTTCTTCAGCAGCCAGTCAGTGCCGGCCTCGACATCCTGCAACTCGTACTCGCCCCAGTGGCCAGTGATGCTGTCCAGGAACTCGTGGCCGAAGCTGGATGAGCCGTGGTAATTCACGCAGGCGACGACATAGCCCTGGCTGGCGAACACCTGATGGTTCCAGCGCCAGTGCCAGCTGTCACCGAAAGCAGTGTGCGGGCCGCCGTGGATGACGTGCATGACCGGCCACTTCTTCTTCGGATCGAAGCCCGGCGGGTAGGTCAGCCACATCTGCACGTCGTCGTCGCGCGCACCCTGGATCGTGACCTCCTCGTGGCGGCCGAAGCTGTGGGCCGCGAGGCGCTCGTCGTTCAGCGACTCGATGCGGCGCAGGCCATCGTCGCCCAGCACCGACAGCCGCGGCGGGAATGCCATGCCGTCGTGGTTGATGACCAGGAAGCCGGCCGACAGCGCGAAGCTGCCGACATGGCCTCCCTCGAAAACCCGTTCGGCGGTGCGGTCGCCCAGCGCGAACTGCCAGAGGTGGCGACGGCCACGCTCCTCGGCGGCGAAGTACACCGCCTGGTCGTCCTCGGCCCAGCGCAGCGGTGCGCTGACCTCATGGTCCCAATCCTCGCTGAAGACGGCCCAGCGGCCCTGCTGGTCCAGCACGGCGAGCTGGTTCGGATGGTTGTGGCCCAGGGCCTGGTGGCTGGCCAGGAAGGCGAGGTGAGCGCCGCCATGGCTGTAGCGCGGCGCGGCGAAGTCCCAGTCGCCGTCCTGCAGCAGCGTCTGGCCCTGGCGCGTTCTCACGTCGATCTCGGCCAGCGCAAAGCGGCCGTCCAGCTTCTTCTCGGCGGTGGGGTCGAACGCGAAGGCGATGCGCCGGCCATCGGGCGACACGTCGAAGCAATTCACATCCGGCTCGGCGCGGCTCAGCTCCCAGGCCGTGCCCTCGAACAGGTCGCGCACCTTGCCCGTCTCGACGTCCATCACATGCAGATGCGGCACACGGTCCATCGGCAGGTGGTGGTCCCAGAAGCGGTAGAAGGCCTCGTCGGTGACGTAGGCGCTTTCCTTGCGGCTCTTGAAGTCGCGCAGCCGCGCAGCCTGGGCTGCGCCCTTCAGATCGGGCCAGACCCAGGACACGAAGGCGATGCGCCGGCCGTCGGGGAACCACTTGAAGGACTCGACGCCCGTGGGCACTTGGCCGACGCGGCGCGCCTCGCCGCCGTCCGGCGGGATCACATAAAGCTGCGTCTCCTCGTCTCTCACGCCGGCCTGTTCGCGCTTGGCGGTGAAGGCGATCAGGTCGCCACGCGGGCTCCATTGCGGGTTGCCGTCCTTCTCGCCCGCTTCGGTCAGGCGGCGCGGCTCGCCGCCCAGTGTCGAGAACAACCATAGGCTGCTCTGCGCGCGATTGGCCTCCATCGAGTAGCGCGTGACGCCGGCGGCGGCCTGGGCGCCATCGGGGCTGAGGCTGGGCTCGCCGATGCGATCCAGGGCCCAGAGTGCATCGACGTCAAAGGCCTTGGATTGTCTTTTCATGTTCGCTGTCGAGTCAGTTGCCAGTTCAGGTGCGCCTTGACCTCGGGCCATTCGCCCACGGTCAGGCTGTACATGACGGTGTCGCGCACCGTGCCGTCGCGGCGCAGCGCATGGTGGCGGATCACGCCGTCGCGCCTGGCGCCCAGGCGCTCGATGGCGCGCTGCGAGGCGTGGTTGAAGTTGTCGGTGCGCCAGCCCACCAGCTTGGCGCCCAGGGTTTCGAAGGCGTGGGTCAACAGCAGCAGCTTGGCGGTCGTGTTGACGGCGCTGCGCTGCACGCGCTGGGCATACCAGGTGTAGCCGATCTCGACGCGCTCGATGGCCGGCACGATGTCGTGGTAGCTCGTTGACCCCAGCACCTCGCCGGTGGCGGCATCCAGCACGGCGAAGGGCAGGCGGTGGCCGGCGGCCTGCCCGGCCATGGCCGCTTCGACGTAAGTGACGGCCTCGTCGGGCGCAGGCACGCTGGTGAAGCGCAAGTTCCACAGTTCGCCGTCCGCGGCCGCGGCCTGCAGGCCGGGCACATGGCCCAGCGTCAGCGGCACGAGGTGGATGGGGCCGGCGGCCAGCGTCACGGGCAGGACGGGTTTCATGGCTTGTCCTTCAGCATCAGCCGCCGCGCCAGTAAGCGGCCGCCGCCGCAGCCGGCGACGATGAGCAGCAGGCCGATGAGTTGCTGCGCATTCCAGTCGGTGCTGGCGATGAAGTCGATGCCGAACTGCCGGCCCAGCCACCAGCCGACCAGCGCACCCAGGACGAAGCCGACGGCGTCCGCCAGCCCTTCGCGCATCGCGCGGTCGAAGTCTTGAGCCATCAGCGGCGCTCGGCCGTCCGGAGCCGCTGGGCGCCCCCTCGGGGGGCAGCGGGCGTAAGCACGCGTGGGGGCTGCATCATCTGTTGTTGCGCTGCATGAAGACGAGCTTCTCGAACAGCGTCAGATCCTGCTCGTTCTTCAGGAGCGCCCCCACCAGCGGCGGGATGCTGACCTTCTCGTCCTTGGCTTGCAGCGCGTCCACCGGGATGTCTTCGGCCAGCAGCAGCTTGAGCCAGTCGATCAGCTCCGATGTGCTGGGCTTCTTCTTCAGGCCGGGCAGGTTGCGCACGTCGTAGAAGTTCTTCAGCGCGGCGGCCAGCAGGTCCTTCTTCAAGGTCGGGAAGTGCACATCGACGATCTTCTTCATCGTCTCGGCGTCGGGGAACTTGATGTAGTGGAAGAAGCAGCGGCGCAGGAAGGCGTCGGGCAGTTCCTTCTCGTTGTTGGACGTGATGAAGACCAGCGGCCGGTGCTTGGCCTTGATCAGCTGGCGCGTCTCATAGACATAGAACTCCATGCGGTCGATTTCGCGCAACAGATCGTTGGGGAACTCGATGTCCGCCTTGTCGATCTCGTCGATGAGCAGCACGACCGGCTCGTCGGCCTCGAAGGCCTGCCACAGCACGCCCTTGACGATGTAGTTCTCGATGTTGCGAACGCGCTCGCTGCCCTCGATGCCGGCGAGCTGGCTGTCGCGCAACCGGCTGACGGCGTCGTACTCGTACAGGCCCTGCTGGGCCTTGGTGGTGCTCTTGATATGCCACTGCAGCAGCGGCATGCCTAAAGCGCCGGCCACTTCCTCGGCCAGCATGGTCTTGCCGGTGCCGGGCTCGCCCTTGATGAGCAGCGGCCGCTGCAGCGTGGCCGCGGCATTGACCGCGAGCATCAGGTCGGCCGTGGCGACGTACTGGTCGGAACCTTGGAATTTCATTGGGAAAACCGGGGCAAAACCCGAACTGAAGAGGGGCCGGACCAGTATAGGAGGCCTCCTATAATCGCCGCYGCTCCGGAACACGACACCAACCCGAACCTCTTGGGACCATGAAAAAACTGCTGCAGATCTCGCTCGCCCTGGCCACCGCCTTTGCTGCCCTCGCAGCCCAGGCCCAGGACGTGAAGGCCGGTGAGACCAAGGTCGCGATGTGCATTGGCTGCCATGGCATCGTCGGCTACCAGGCCAGCTTCCCCGAGATCCACAAGGTGCCGATGATCGCGGGCCAGAACGCCAAGTACATCGTCTCGGCCCTGCAGGCCTATGCCAAGGGCGACCGCAAGCACCCGACGATGCGCGGCATTGCCGGTTCGCTGAGCGAGCAGGACATGAACGACGTGGCCGCTTTCTACGAGCAGCAGGCCAAGCTGCCGGCGGTGGCCGACAGCATTCCGGCCGCGCCGGCCAATGTGGCCGAGCTGCTGACCAAGGGCGCTTGCGTGTCCTGCCACGGCGCCAACTTCAGCAAGCCCATCGACCCGAGCTACCCCAAGCTGGCTGGCCAGCACGCCGACTACCTGACCGTCGCGCTGAAGTCCTACAAGACCGAGAAGAACCCCGGGGTGGGCCGCAGCAACGGCGTCATGGCCGGCCAGGTCAAGCAGTTCAGCAACGCCGAACTGAAGGCCATCGCCAGCTACATCAGCACGCTGCCGACCGAACTGGCCACCGTGCCGCAGGGCAAGTTCCGCTGACCCGGCGCGACCGCCGCCCGACCGAGCCGCCTTCAAGGCGGCTTTTTGTTGCCCGCGGCAAAAGCGTGCAGGGCTGCACGATCGTTGCACGGCCTTGCCTGCGTCACGCACGGATACTGGTGCGCATAGACGACGCTGTCATGTTGAAGAAGATCTCGACCTCCGACGTGAGGCTGGGCATGTATCTCCAGGCGATGGAGGGGGCCTGGCTCTCTCATCCGTTCTGGAAGACCAAGTTCGTGCTGGCCGATGCCGCCGACCTTGCCGCCCTGCAGGCCAGCGGCGTGTCGGCCGTCTGGATCGACGTCAGCAAGGGCGGGGATGTGGCTGCGCCTGCGCCAATCGCCGCCGTGACCGTCGCTTCCCCGCCCACGCCGCCCGCCACAGCCGCCCCTCAGCCGCGCGTCAGCATGGAGTCCGAGCTCGACCGCGCCACCCAGGTGCTGGGCCGGGCCAAGGTGGCCGTCATGGCGCTGTTCAACGAGGCGCGGCTGGGCAAGGCCATCGACACCGAGGTCTGCCTGCCCATCGTCGACGAGGTCACGTCCTCGCTGGCGCGCAACCCGTCGGCCTTCCTCAGCCTCGCGCGGCTCAAGGACAAGGACACCTACACCTATATGCACTCGGTCGCCGTCTGCGGCCTGATGGTGTCTCTGGGCCGGCAGATGGGGCTGTCCGATGCCGAAGTGCGTGAAGCTGGCCTGGCCGGGCTGCTGCACGACGTCGGCAAGATGCAGATGCCCATGGAGGTGCTGAACAAGCCCGGTGCGCTGACCGACGCCGAATTCGACGTCATGCGCGGCCACCCCGAGCGCGGCTTCGACCTGCTCAAGGACGGCGCCAAGGTGCCGGCTTCCGCCCTGGACGTCTGCCTGCACCACCACGAGAAGATGGACGGCAGCGGTTACCCGCACAAGCTGGCCGGCGACCAGATCAGCCTACTGGCGCGCATGGGCGCGGTCTGCGATGTCTACGACGCCATCACTTCGACGCGGCCCTACAAGAACGCCTGGGACCCGGCCGGCTCGCTGCAGCGCATGTCACAGTGGAAGGGGCAATTCGACCCGGCCGTCTTCCAGGCCTTCGTCAAGAGCGTCGGCATCTACCCGACCGGCACCCTGGTGCGCCTGCAGTCGGGTCGCCTGGCGGTGGTTGTCGAGCAGAACGCCACTTCACTGGTCGCGCCGCGCGTCAAGGTCTTCTACTCGACCAAGTCGAGCATGCCCATCCCGTTGCAAGTCATCGACCTGGCCACGTCCACCGACCGCATCGCCGGCCGCGAGCCGCCCGAGGACTGGAATTTCACCCATCTCGACGAGCTCTGGAACCCGAACGCCAAACGGTAACGAAGGGGCTTTGACGGCCTCCTAAACTGCCAGCCCTGCAGTTGGGAGATGGCAATGAAGCGATGGCTGGGTGTAGCTCTTTTGGCATGGGCCTGTGGTGTGCCCGCGCAGACACTGCGCTGGGCCAGCCAGGGCGACCCGCAGACCATGGACCCGGACTCTCAGAACGAGAGCCTGACCAATATGGTCAACGGCCAGATCTACGAGAGGCTGACGAATCGCGATGCCAAGCTGAGCCTGGTGCCGGGCCTGGCCACGGAATGGAAGCAGACCGGGCCGCTCGCCTGGCGCTTCAAGCTGCGCCCCGGCGTCAAGTTCCATGACGGCACGCCGCTGACGGCGGATGACGTCGTCTTCTCGGTACAGCGCGCCAAGGAGCCCACCTCGCAGATCGCCGTCTGGGCCAATGCYGTCGGCACGGCCAAAAAGGTCGACGAGCTGACGGTGGACTTCCAGCTGACCACCTTCAACCCCATCTTCCTGCAGCACATCGACCAGCTGTGGATCATGAGCCGCAAGTGGTGCGAGGCACACAAGGCCACCAAGCCGCTGGACTTCAAGAACAAGGAAGAGAGCTTCACGGCGCTGAACACCAACGGCACCGGCCCCTTCATGCTGGCCAGCCGCCAGCCCGGCATCAAGACCGTGCTCAAGCGCAACCCGAACTGGTGGAACAAGTTCGAGGGCAATGTGCAGGAGGTCGTCTACACGCCCATCGCGACCGACGCGACGCGCCTGGCCGCGCTGGTGTCGGGCGAGGTCGATTTCGTGCTCGACCCCGCGCCGCGCGACATTGCGCGCTTGCGCAACACCGCTGGCGTCAAGGTCATCGAAGGCCCGGAGAACCGCCTCGTCTTCATCGGCATGGACCAGTCGCGCGACAAGCTGCTCTACGGCAACGTCCCCGGTGACAAGAACCCCTTCAAGGACGTGCGCGTGCGCCGGGCGCTGTACCAGGCCATCGACATCGACGCGCTCAGGACCAAGCTGATGAGCGGCCTGTCGGTGCCCACCGGCGCGCTGACGCCGTCCGGCATCGCCTCCTTCGACGACCCGGCCCTGCAGGCCCGCCTGCCGCACGACCTGGCCGGCGCGAAGAAGCTGATGGCCGACGCGGGCTATGCCGATGGCTTCGAGGTGACGCTGGACTGCCCCAACAACCGCTACATCAACGACGAGGAAATCTGCACGGCCCTGGCCTCGATGTGGGCCCAGCTGAAGATCAAGGTCAAGGTCAACGCCATGCCCCGCGTCATCTACTTCCCCAAGCTGGAGAAGTACGACACCAGCCTCTATATGTACGGCTGGGGCGGCTCGGTGACGGATGCCGAGAGCATCCTGACGCCGCTGTACCGCACGCGCGGCGACAAGGGTGTGGGCAACTACAACTTCGGCGGCTTCCGCAACGACAAGGCGGACGCGCTGGCGGCGCAGTCCAGCGTCGAGCCCGATCCGAAAAAGCGCGAGCAGCAGATCCGCGGCGCGCTGGCCGAACTGCGTGAGCAGGTCAACATCATCCCGCTGCACCGCCAGGTGGTGCCGTGGGCCGCGCGTGCGAATGTCACGGCCATCCACCGGCCCGACAACTGGCTGGAACTCGCCTGGGTGCAGATCAGCCGCTGATTTCGGCCCTTTAACGGCCCACCACCCGGTGGGCTGGCGCGGCAAACTGGCTCAAGCCAGATTCCTGCCCGCACCATGCTGTACCGCCTTGCTGCTTTTGCCCTGACCCTGCTGCTCGCCTCCTGCGGAGGCGGCGGTGGCGGTTCGGACACGCCTGTGCTGGACAAGCCGCCCACGTTGCGCGGCGTTGCCGCCACGGGCGCGCCTCTGGTCAATGCGCAGATCAGCGTCGTCGATGGCCAGGGCAAGGCCGTCGGCACGGCCACCACCCATGGCGCAGACGGCAGCTACAGCCTGACGCTGAGCACCAGCAGCCCCGCCGCGCCCTTGTTCATCCAGGCGCGCGGCATGGATGCCGCCGGCACCATGCAGGTGCTGCATTCCACCGTGCCGACCATCAGCGCCGCCATGGTCGGCCACGTGACGCCACTGACCAACGCCGTCGTCGCGCTGTCCTTGGGTACCGAGCCGGCGCCGGTATTCACGGCCGCCGCCACCAGCACCAGCCAGTTGACCCAGATGGCCAGCGCCGCGGCCGCTGCAGGCACCTTCCTGAAAACCCTGGTCAAGACCCAGGTCAGCGACCTGAAGATCACCGACGCCACGGCCCTGGACCTGCTGGCGGATTCGACCTTTGCCGCCAACAAGGGCGCCCACGACCTGCTCATCGAGAGCGTGCGCATCGACCTCGCACGCTCCAAGCTCAACGTGCCGGTGCTGCAGATCGGCAACAAATTCCTCGCCGCACCGACGGCCGAAGTCGTCGTCGAGCTGCCCACGGCGCAGACCGAGCTGCTCAAGGCCAGCGGTACGCCGGCCACCGCCATCACCTCCACGCTGAAGGCCGCGACCAGCGCGACGACGCTGCTCGGCACCTTGTCAGGTCTGGATGACCTCGGCGCGGCGCTGAACCAGCTCATCGCCCAGGGGCGCGACGTCAGCACGCTGTTGAACTCCGTCCTCGTCACCGGTTACGACAAGCACAACGGCCGCAGCAAGGCCGACATCGCCGGCATCCTGTCGACCTACACGACGGGCAACCGCCAGTTTGGCCGCTTCCAGCTGCTGGGCTGCGCCGACGATGCACCGACCGCCGGCAACTGCGCCAAGGTGCTGGTGGGCGCCGTCATCAGCGATTCCACCGGTGCAGTCGTCGACCTTTTCAGTGACGCGGTCAGCTACAACAAGTCGGCCACGACGACCAACAAATGGAACCTGATCGGCAACGGCAAGAAGCTGGCCGTCGGTGTGTATCCGCTGGGCTTCCTGGCGCTGAATGCCGATGGCACGGCCAGCAGTGCCGTGGTGCCCAACCCGGGCATCGGCCTGCAGGTCGAGGTCCAGGCGCAGACGGCCGATCCCGTGCCCGGCATTCCGGCGACGCAGCTGCTCAGCTCGGCCACGGTGCAGTTGCCCGGCGGCTTCAGCATTCCCTTCGGCTATTGCAACCGGCTCCTGCTGTGCGTGTCGTCCACGCCGGGCGCCACCAACCTGATCCCGACGGGCGGCGTGGGCGACATCGCCATCCAACGCTCGGCGGTCGGCTGGATCGGCAGCGCGGACAGCGTGCGTGGTGCCAAGTTCATCGCCAGCTACACGATTTCCGGCGTGGCCGAGACGCGCAACGCCTGGCTGCGCGCCGACGTGCTCGGCGAGCCGGCTGCCACGCGCTTCCCGAGTGTTGACAGCGTGTCTGCAGCCAGCCCGGTGTCCGCCGCCTCGCTGCAGAGCGGCAGCCTGGTGATCAACTGGGGCGCCTGGGCCGCTGCCAACCCCGACCTGCGCCTCATCGAGATCAAGCGCGTCTTCACGCCGACCGCCGGCGGAGCGCCCACGGTGCTGGACACGAGCGTGCCGCTGCCGCCCAAGACGGCGGCGACGCTGAGCACGGCGTACACGCCGGTGGGCAGCGTCACGTCGGAGCTGTGGCTGCAGGCCATGGACGCGCAGGGGCGACGTTTCCATACCCGTTACACCGGCAAACCGTGAATTGAGTCGCGGACCGGCTCGCAACCGGCGTTGTTGTGAAATGTGACAGCGACTGCGGACGGGGCCAAAGCTAAGCTTTCGGCACCGTTTCCCATCGCCGCCGGTGTCTGCCGGCGACCGCTCCCGTGAAAAGCCGCCTAATTGCGCTGGCGTGGTTGTCCACGCTGGCCCTGACTCCAGCGGCTCAAGCCGCTCAAGCTGCCGCCGCCGACGCCTCGGACGACCAGGCGCTCGAAGCGCTTCTGAAACGGGAAGTGCAGGGTCCGTCTCGCTATGCCCAGAGCCTGATGGACGCGCCGGCATCGGTCAGCGTGCTGGAGCGGGGTGTGTCCGATGCCCTTGGCCACCAGACCGTGGGTGACCAGCTGGCCCGCCTGCCGGGCGTCTACCTCAGCAACTCGCGCACCTACAGCGCCCTGGGCCTGCGCGGCTTCAACCGGCCGGGCGACTACAGCGCCCGCCTGCTGATGGCCATCGATGGCCAGCGCGTCAATGACGCCATCTTTGACCAGGGGCTGCCGCAGCTGGAGCTGCCCATCGTCGCCGAATGGGTCAAGCGGGTGGAACTCGTCCACGGCCCGGGCTCCTCGATCTACGGCAGCAATGCGCTGCTGGGCGTCGTCAACGTCGTGACGCTGAACGGCGCTGACGCGCCGGGCCTGACGGCCCAGGGCAGTGTGGGCGAGAACGGCACGCGCCGCGCCGAGATGCATTACGGTGCCGCCGCCGCGGACAGTGATTTGTTCATCGGCCTCAACCTGCAGCGCACCGCCGGCGAGGACCTCTTCCTGCCCGAACTCGGAACGGCCGATGGCTGGGTGCGTGGTCTTGATGGCGAGCGGCAGGTGGCGCTGCTGGCCAAATACCGCAACGGCCCTTGGCGGGTCGCGTTGAACGCGGTGCGCCGCGACAAGGATGCCCCGACCGCACCCTACGGCACCGAGCCCGGTGTGCCCGGCACCCACTACACCGACAGCCTGGTGCTGGGCGAGCTCAGCTACGACGAAGGCTGGCAGGGCGATGTACGCCGCTCGGCGCGGCTCAGTGTGGCGGGCTATGAATTCCGTGGCCGCTATGTCTTCGGGCCGGCGCCTCAACTCGTCAACAAGGACGAGGCTCGCGCCCAATGGACGACGCTGGAGGCGCGCGTGCTTTGGCGAGGGCTGCTCAACCATCAGCTGATGTTCGGCGCCGAGCTGCGCACCTCGCCCCAGGGCCTGCAGCGCAACTACGACGTCGACCCCTATGCGCTGCGCCTGGATTCGCACGTCACCCAGGACGCCGCGGGCGTCTACGCGCAAGACCAGTGGCGGCTTTCATCGGTGCTGCAGCTGACCACCGGCCTGCGCCTGGACCATGTGCGCGGTTTCGCGCCAGCCATGTCGCCGCGCGCCGTGCTGGCGCTGCGGCCCGACGAGCGGGAGTCCTTCAAGCTGATGTGGGCGCAGTCCTTTCGCACGCCCAATCTGTACGAGCGCTTCTACGACGACGGCGGGGTTTCCCAGCTGCGCAGCAACGACCTGAAGCCCGAGCGCCTCAACTCCGTCGAAGCTGCCTGGGAGTACGTGCTCCACAGCGGACATGCGCTCAGCGCCAACGCGTACTACACGCGCATGAACCGCTTGATCGAGCAGCAGCCCGTCGGCAGCGAGAGCGAGGCGGTGGTGCAGTACCGCAATGTCGGCAGCGTCAGGTTGCGGGGCGTGGACGTTGGCGTCGAAAGGCGCGCGACGGACGGCTGGCTCTGGCACATCAGTGCGTCCTGGATGGACGGCCGCGACGACGCCGGCCAGCGCCTGAGCAATTCGCCCTCGTGGATGTTCAAGGGCGACCTCGTCTCACCGGTGTGGCAGCGCTGGCAGCTTGGCACGGAGTGGAACCTGCTCGGCCGCCGCAGCGGCCGCGTCGAGGTGCCGACCAGCGCCCTCGTCAACGCCCATCTGCGCTATCACGTCGATCCGCGCCAGAGCCTGGCCCTGCACCTGAGCAACGCGCTGGACCGCCGCATTTTCGACCCGTCGACCCCCGACACGTCGCTGAGCGCCATCCCTCAGCCCCGGCGTGCCTGGCGCCTGGACTGGCGCTTCACGCTCTGAGCCTGGCCATGCGCGGCAGTCGAGCAGCGGGGAAGGGATGGGCGGGCTGGCGTGCCGGCTGCGCGATCCTGCTCGGCCTGCTGTCGGCCCAGCCGGCCGCGGCGCAGAGCGCCAGCCCGGAAGCCTTGAAAGCCGAGGTTGTCTACCGCCTGCTGATGTTCGTCACCTGGCCCGCCGACCGCGAGCTGGCGGGGCGGCCGCTGCAGCTGTGCACCGTCGGCGAGGGCCGCATGGACAGCGCGCTTCAGTCCCTGGCGGGTCGACCGATCCGGCACCTCACCGTCGATGTGCGCCATCAGGCCCGCGCCGACCAGCTTGCCGGCTGCCATCTGCTCTACCTGCCCACGCCGCAGCCGGCGCTGCGCCCGGTGTTGGCCGACCTGCCGGTGCTCGTCATATCGGATGTGGCGGTGATGCTGGAGCAGGGTGCCATGATCAACCTGCAGATTGAAGACGGCCGTATCGTCTTCGACGTGGATCTCGACGCCGCGCGCCGCGTCGGCCTGGCCATCAGCACCAAGCTGCTGCGCCTGGCCCGCTACGTTCGCCACCAGACGACATCGCCGTGAAGCCGCAATTTGCCGATGCCTTCGATCGCCTGCGCGAACTCGTGGTCGCGCTGGCCGCCTTACTGGTCTTCGCACTGCTGCTCAGCGTGCTGCAGTACTGGCGATTGCATGACCGCCAGCTCGAGGACCTGCGCACCCAGGCCGACATCGTCGCGCAGACGGTCTCGGCGGCGCTGGTCTTCGACAGCCGCAGCGATGCCGGCGAAAGCCTGGCTGCCCTTCAGCAGAGCCCGTCCATCGTGCATGCCCGGCTGCTGAAGGGCGACGGCGCCGTCTTCACGCAGTTCTCGCGCACCGCGGCCGAGGTCACCTGGTTGCACGAGGCCGCCGGCACGGCGAGCGTGCAGGTGCCGGTCATGGCCGACGGCCGGCGAGTCGGCATGCTGGTCGTGGAGGCCAGCCGCCTGCCGATGTGGATGGACGTGGCCCAGTTCCTCGCCGCCACCATGGGCACCCTGCTGGCCACCGCCGGGTTGGCCTGGTGGCTGTCCAAGCGGCTGCGGGTGCAGATCAAGGAGGTCGAGCGCCGCACTCGCTATCTCGCGCGCTTCGACGCACTGACCGACCTGCCCAACCGTGAGCACATGCGCGGGCTGCTGGAGCGTGTGCTGCACCACCACGGCCGCACCACCCTGCTGATCCTGGATCTCGACGATTTCAAGCGGATCAACGACCAGCATCGCCACGCCGCCGGCGACGCCGTGCTGCAGGCCATTGGCCAGCGGCTCAGGCTGCTGCGCCGGCCCGGCGACCAGATTGCCCGCCTGTCCGCCGACGAATTCGCACTGCTGCTGGTGCCGGGCCTGGAAGACGAGGCGCTGCGCAGCCATGTCGCCCAGTTGCAGGCCGAACTCACGCAGCCGGTGCTGCACGACGGCCATTGGCTGCGCCTGCATGTCTCCAGTGGCGGCGTCTCATTGCCCGAGCACGCGCGTGATGCGAGCGAGGCCTTGCGCAGTGCCGATGCCGCGCTGCGGCATGCCAAGCAGATCGGCAAGGACAGCTTCCAGCTCTTCACGCCGCAGATCGGCGAGGCCCTGCGCCTGCGGCTGGCGCTGGAGCACGATATACGCGAAGGCCTGGCGCAGGGGCAGTTCTGCCTGGCCTACCAACCGCAATATGACGCCGCGCGCCGCATCCACGGCTTCGAGGCGCTGGCGCGCTGGCACCACCCGCAGCGGGGCTGGGTGCCGCCGGCCGAATTCATCCCGGTGGCAGAGAACTCGGGCCTGATCGTCGAGCTCAGCCTGGCGCTGCTGGCCGTGTTGCGCCGCGACCTCGACGGCCTGCGCGCCCGAGGCCTGGCCTGCCCGCCGGTGGCCGTCAACCTGTCCTGGGAGCAATGCCGCAAGCCCCAGCACCGCGAGCGCTTCCTGCAGCAGCTCAAGACGCTGCAGCTGGGGCCGGACGAGATCGAATTCGAGCTGACGGAAAGCGCCGGCTTCGAGGACATCGACAAGCCGGATTCCTTCGTCTTCACCTTGCAGGGCCTGGGCTACAACCTGGCCATCGACGACTTCGGCACGGGCTACAGCTCGCTGGCCTATCTGCGCCGCATCCGCTGCCGCAAGCTCAAGATCGACCGCCTCTTCGTGCACGGGCTGTCTGGCAATGCCGACTCCCACATGCTGGTCGAATCCATGGTGCGTGTCGCGCACGCCATGCGCATGGTCGTCGTGGCCGAAGGCGTGGAATTGCCGGCGGACGAGGCGGCTCTGATCGCAATGGGCTGCGACCTGATGCAGGGGTTTGGCTTCTGCAGGCCGGTGCCGCCGGACGAGATGCCAGGATTGCTGTCGGTCGACTGATCCGCGCGACCGTCAGCGTTCCGTCGCGCTGCCTATTTGCGTCAGGTGGCCGCAGATCGCCGCGCGGCGATGCCAGTCGGATGGCGAACCCGCCGTGGTGTGATCGAATCGCTTCCAGCCGATCACCCGCCAGCTGCTGCTGCGGCACCCAACGCTCCAGTTCAGCGACAGGCCGCATAGCGAATTGGCTGCTGCGCCTAGTTGCTATGCCGCTGGTCCGCTGCATCACACGTCATCCGCGCCCTCAGCGCTTGCTTGAAACGAATGGCCGGACATGACCCTCTCACGCCAGCGTCGCACGCTCATCACATCAAAGCGTTCGCCCTCAAAAACAATTCGCTTCACAGGCTTCTTACCGCCTTCACTGGCCCGTTTCAGCCAATCTCGCACTTCCATCCAGCGAACCTCGCCTTCAGCGTTCCTTACCACAAGCAGCACTGGGCACATCTGGGCCATCCAGTAGCGTGCGTGGCGTTCGTCTTTAATTGTGAAGATCTCTGCGTCGTCGGCCCTACGTGTGCGCAGATAGGAATCGCCTGATTTGAGCTGGAGGTAGAGCTTCGCGCCTGTGGCCTCATAGGCGTCGTCCTTGAACTCGATCTCCATGTCGATGCCGTGATCACTCACATTGAACTCGCGGCCGATCTGTCCAGCCAACGCAACGGTGGAAATCACTTCTCCGACGAGTGCTCGCTCCTTGCTTTCGTTGTCCAGAACGAAGTTGGACTCTTCCTGCATGTCCCGCACGCGTTGCTGAATCTCAGGGCTCGCGAAGCACCGCTCCATTTCATCCCAAAGCGGCACTCGCCGCTCACAGCCCACGCAGATGATGCTGGGCGACTCGTCTTTCCCCTTGAGGATTTTGAAGCCGCGCGTCGGCTCGGGCTTGGGAGGTCGACCTTGTAGCCAGTCGTTGAGCCGATTCATCGCCACTTCGCGATTGCCCACCGACGTACCGCAATGCGGACAGATGTAGTGCCGCAACCGCTCCACGTCCCTCGCATGCTGCAGCAGATGCTCATGGACGTACTTGCTGAAGGTGATCTTCTCCTCGATGGCCACTGCCGGATCGAAGTACACCTCTAGGTCAGCAACGCCCAGCGCGCGTCGAGTCAGCTTCACGCCAAGTTGCTTCCCGGTGTTCGTCCTGAAATCGGCGGCGTAGCGCCAGAGCTGATCCTGCTGGAACGGCTCAGTGTGATGTAACCGCACCACCAGCGTGGCGTAGATCTCATCCAGAAACCCCGTGAACCGATAGTTCACCAGCACCGCCGGGTACTTCAACATGTCCGGCCGCTCGCGGCGGTAGTAGCTGGGAAAGACCAGGAGGGTTCCCTTGGCAGTCGGCTGGCGCAGGCATAACCCGCGCTCAACTAGCGTTTGATGCATGGCTAGCAGAACGAATCGTTCGTCGTCGCCAACCAGCCGCGACATCGAGGATTCATACGCAAGGTCTCCCTTCAAGACCCGCTCCTCTATCAGGCAGCCGCGCTGATGTTCGTCTGCCTGCAACGTCTGAATCACAGCCTGCGCATAAGCGTTGATGCGCTCAGGTTGGAGCAGCACCCAACTGCCGAACGCTAGTTCCCACACCACGCCCGGACCAGCCAGCAGCGTCAGCACCGCGCGCAGTTCCTCGTCGACGAATCGCCTGAAGTCGCCGGATAACCGCAGTTGAAGCGTCTCGCGCAGTTCGTTAAACCGCATCAACGCGCGGCCTTCATCCTTGAGGCGGATGATCTCTTCCTTGAGCCGCTTGAACAGTGCTTCCGTGGTGCGCCAAGGAATCTCGTCCCAATCGATGCTGGCGAGAATGGCCTGCTTGAGTTCCTCACAGCCCAGGTTCCGCTTCGCGCTTGTCTCCAGAACCCCCAGAAACTTGCGTTCTGCCGCAAATTTCTCGATCTCGCCCCGGCTGACGCGTAGTCCACCTGCATCCACTCGTCCGGCGACTAGCAGCTTGGCGAATTCCTTGCGCGAGGCGCGGGCGAGATCGCGATCCCACTGACCGAGCGTCTCGAACAGATCGTCCTTCTGGCCGTCGAATACCAGCACGACCAGTGCGGTCTCGTCCATGTAAAGCTGATGGATCAACCGCTGGTCTGCCTGACCGCCAAAGTCCCAGAGCCAGATTTCTCTCTCGACGCCCTTGCCGGACGCGACGGGCAACTTCCACCGGGTTGCCCAAGCGCCAACCGTTGAGTCGGTTGGTTCCCAGGCATCCAAAGCTAGCCGCTTGGAAAGCCCCGTTTTGCCCGCACCGCTCTCGCCGACGAGCAGGACCTTGGCATTCGTGTATTGAACTTGGTCCGGTGGGGGCGGCGGAGCTAGCAACGTGTCCTTCGGTGCCTGCACTTCCTCAAGGAATGCTGCTACGTCCCAAACCCAGAATCCGGACCTGCCATCGCCTGCTATCGCGTTTCTTTGATCGTCGCTAAACCCGACGGAGTACACCCCGTTTGCCGGGCCAGCAAACGTTTGAAGGAGGCGTCCTGTCTCTACATCCCATAGATACACATTTGGCGTGCCGTCAGTGCCACTCAACGCAAGGCGTTCGTTGGCGCTCCAAGCTACACACCGGACCCAATCCGAGTGATGGTTCAACACCATCAAGCAACGCCCTGTTTCCGCATTCCAGAGCCGGACAGTTCTATCGTCGGAGGCGGTCAGAATGCGGCTCTGACTTGGGCTCCATGCCACGGCCCTTACCAAATCTGTGTGACCTTCGAGCACACGCAGGCACCGTCCGGTCTCTACATCCCAAACTCGCACAGTCTTGTCCGCCGCTCCTGATAAGGCGCACCGTTGATCTGGGCTCCACGTTACGCCCCAGACGCTTCCAGTGTGACCTTCGAGCACGCGCAGGCACCGTCCCGTCTCTACATCCCAAAGCCTCACGGTTTTGTCGTCCGCACCCGATAGAGCGTGACGTTGATCGGGGCTCCATGCCACAGCTTTGAGCGCTGCGGTGTGTCCTTGGAAAGCTCGCAAGCAACGCCCAGTCTCTACATCCCAAAGCCGTAAGGCCAAATCCGCGGCTGATAAAACGCGGCGTTGATCTGCGCTCAACGCCACGGCCCAGACTATTTCGGTGTGTCCTTCGAGGACGTGCAGGCACCGCCCAGTTGCCGCATCCCATGTCCGCACGGTAGCGTCATCAGCCCCAGTGATGAAGAAAGTTCCATCGAGGCTAGGCGCCCAGGCCCGTGTGACCGCCTCATACAGTCGGCCGTGTTTTTTGGCGATCCCATCCGACGCGACCAGCGGTTTCGAAACGATCGGCTTTGCCGGTGGCCGGCAGGCTTCAAGGAGTTTTGCGTACTCTTGAGCATGGTCCGCCAGGCACCAATCGACGTAAAGGAACTGGGCCAAGGAGCCCCTGATAGGGGCGTCGTCGAGACGCACAGGAATGAAGCGGCGCTCTCGGTTCAACGGGTCGCGAAAGCGGAACGTGCCAGCCTCCAATTGCGCCCAGTCTGACCCGAATGCATGGGCTGATAGAAAGAGCACCAGCACGCGCGAATACTCCAGCCCTTCCTCGATCTTGGCGGGAATGCTGTCGCCTGGTTTCAATACCCATTCATCGAACCACACCTTGAGCCCGTCCTGCTGTAACTGCTCAGCGGCCGCCCGCACGACAGTTTTATCCTTCGAACTGTGGCTAAGGAACACATCGAATGGGAACTGCTCGTTCATGTTCGGTGCTTCATCAGGTGTCCTAGACAACGTTTCTATTTACGGCGAGCCACTGCGTCCAAGCGCCCCTGTTATTGCTCCCGCTCCAGCGCCAGCACGAATCCAAGCGTTTGACATGGCGCAGCTTCGTTAAGTTCGGTGTCACCTATCGCAACCGCAAAATTCGGTAAGCCCGACAGTACGGTGCATCGTTCGCCATGCATGGCCGGCAACACCTCTTGCGCATGCTGCCATGCATGGGCAGCACACTCCCACCCCGACAAACCCGAAATCTCAGGTGGCGCGAACCAACTGCCTGGCCAAGCGCCTTCAAGTTCACGCCACGGCTGGCTATCTGGTGAGGTTTGCTTGAGCAGTGGCATTTTTTCCCCAGTCCCAGGTCATCCAGCCACCAACGACCACGTCGGAGCAGAACTCAATCCCACCAGCGAAGTCGCTCGTCGTAGATGAAGCAGCCATAGCCAAGTCGCACCACGGCCACGAAATCCTTGCCGGTCGGCTCCGACGGCCATTGGCTGAGCCGCCGCTTGCCCGCGGAGATCAAGTCGCCGCGAAGAGGGAGAAGCTGTTGCGGGTGCTCAGCGTCATCCACGCCGAGGTAGCGGACTCATGGCCTGGAGCGCCGCTCCCCTGAGCGGCCTCTCACCGCTGCCTCCACCCTTGCGCATGTCGCCTGTCCCCGGCGATCTGCGGCTCGTCGCGTGGCCGTTGTGGCCGCACAGCCCTCCTCCAGAGAATGCCGGCCAATCAACAAGAAGGGGCGCGCACTTGAACAAGCTGCTACGCAATGACCACGGCCAGATTCGCAGTGGCTGGTGGATCCTCGTCTTCGTGGCCGTGTTCATGGCCAGCCAGTGGGTGTACCGGCCGGTGTCTCACGGCTTGCAGCAGATCGGCGTCGCCAAGGCGTGGCTGTCGCCGCTGCCGGTCGTGTTTCTGCTGGGGGTGACGTGGATCTGCATGCGGCTGCGCCGGCAGCGTCTGGCGGGCGTGGGGCTGGCGCTGGATGGGTCGTGGGGGCGGCAGTTGCTGTTGGGCGTGGCTTTCGGGGCCGCGCAGATGGCGGCGGTCACGGCGTTGATCTTGCTCGCGGGCGGCGTGCGCTTCGAGCTGGACCCGGCGCGCAGCCTCGCGGCGCTGGCTTATGGCGCCTGGGTATTCCTGTGTGTGGCCGTGCTGGAGGAGCTGCTGTTCCGCGGCTTCGTGCTGCAGCGCCTGGTGGAGGGCCTGGGGGCGCGCTGGGCGCTGGCGCTGATGGCCGCGCTCTTCGCCGTCGCCCACCTGGGCAACCCAGGCATGGACGGCATCACGGTCGCGACGGCGACGCTGGACAACGCGCTGGGCGCCCTGCTGCTCGGCCTGGCCTGGCTGCGCACCCGCAGCCTCGCCCTGCCCATCGGCATCCACTTCGGCTGGAACTGGATGCAAGGCTCGGTGCTGGGCTTGGACGTGAGTGGCCTGGCCCAGGCCGGATGGCTGCACCCCCAACTGCTCGACCGGCCGCAATGGCTCAGCGGTGGCACCTTCGGACCGGAGGCGAGCGTCTTCGCCGTGGTGGTTGACCTGGCCGCGGTGCTGTTGCTGTGCCGGTGGAAGGGCATGGCGCGCAGGCCGTCCGCGGTGGCGGCTTGAGCGTCAGCGCTCGGATTTCACCGGCCCCGATGCCGCCAACCCCCCCTCACACGCAGCCTTCTCCGTTGCACTGCTGATTGCCAGGCATCGAGCAGCGCCCTCGTTCACACGACCGGGCACGCTGCCGATAGGCGCCGATGCGGGAATGGCAGCGAGGGGCATGACGTTCTTGTTCCTGAGCGGGATGGAGATCTGCGGAATCACCCGTTCCTCGGGGCGCTGGTTGCCGGGCTCCTTGGCGTTCTCGGACGCCGTGATGGCCGCGTTGCGGGTCGGAACCTGTCTTGAGGCTGCGGTCATGGGCGCCGAAGCCGGTGCAGACGCCGGCAGTGGCGCGGCGGGTTGAGCGCATGCGGCACCCGCGACGACCGTTGCCAGGATGCCGCCGAGGAGGGAGTCGAAGACGAATCTCATGGGGCACCGCACCGGCAGTTGCTATGCGGCAAGTTTGGTTCCGTGGTTGGGCGGCGTATGTAGGAGGCCGCTGCGAAACGCTGTGCGTGACGCCCGGTTGCACGAAATGATGTGTACGGCCCCTCGTGCGGCCCGTTTCCTGGCTAGGCTCATGGGCGCACCGGCTTCCGGATAAATCCAATGAAACGCAGAGACATCCTCCAATGGTCCGCCTCGGCGGGCGGCCTGAGCCTGATTGGCGGCACGCCTTCACCAGCATCGGCGGCGCTGCCCGTTCCCAAGCCCACGCTGCCGCAGAAGGCGGACCTGCTCAGCGCGGCGGCCCGCCGGCTCCAGCTCGTCAGCCAGCAGGCGCTGTATCTCTGGACAGAATCCCACCTCAACCTCGCCGGCGTGCCGATGGCGGCCGTGGTGCACGAGATGTTCGTGCACCTGGGCCGAACGCACCTGATGTCCGAGGCCTTCGCGATGGCCACGCAGCGCCAGCTCGCGGTCGTGCACCCGCTGAACCGGCTGCTCGCGCCCCACCTCGAGGGCACGCTGTTCATCAACGATGCGGCCGCGCTGGTCATCATGGGGCCGCTCACCACGGGCGACACCATCCTGGCCGCGTCCATCGAGACGCTGCAGCGCGAATGCGGGCGGGACCGGCTGGCCTTCGACTTCTACGACAACATGCTGCCGAACGATCTGCGCGCACGCGGCGTGGATGACGCCGGCCGGCTGCCAGACTACCCCTACCGCGACGACGCGCTGCTGGTCTGGAATGCCATCCAGCAATGGGTGAGCGAATACCTCGCCGTGTACTACGCCAGCGACGCCGACGTGACGAGCGACTACGAACTCAAGGCCTGGGCCAGCGAGCTGGCCGTGAGTGGCAAGGTCAAGGGCTTCCGGCCCATCACCACGCGCAGCCAGCTTGCCTTGGTGGTGACGGCCATCATCTTCAATGCCAGCGCCCAGCACGCGGCCGTCAACTTCCCGCAGTCCTCGTTGATGACCTACGCCCCGTTCTACGCCGGCATGGGCGGCGCGTGGGCGCCTGCCGGCGCGGTGGGGCAGAGCGAGGCCACCTGGTCGCAGATGCTGCCCAGCCGGCTCGCGGCGCAGGAGCAGATCCTGCTGTTCCACATCCTCGGCGGCGTGTACTACCGCATGCTGGGCGAATACCGCGACAACGCACCCCCGTATCCGCCAGTGCTGCTCGACCCCGCCATCACCCGGCCCGGCGGCCCGCTGGAGCGCTTTCGCAGCGCGCTGGCCGGCGTCGAGAACACCATCCGGCAGCGCAACCTGGCGCGCACGCGGCCGTATGAACACCTGCTGCCGAGCCGCATCCCGTCGAGCACCAACATTTAGCGTGACGCGAGGCGGTCGCGGGCGTCGCGTCAGTTCGACCCGTGCCCGTAGCTGAAGGCGCGCGTGATCGTCCAGGCATTGCCCTGCTGGCGCCACAGCATGGTGAACTCGGCGCGGCCCTCGCAGGGATGCGTCGTGCCGCCCGGCTTGTAGTGGCAGAAGCGATGCTCGCCGCGGGCCAGCGCACCGAAGCCCTTGATCGGCCACACCTTCAGCGTGCCCGGCACCAGTTCGCGCTGGAACTTGCCGCAGACATGGGCCCGGGTCTGCGCGATCATCACGTCGCGCGTCCACGTGACGCCGCCGAGGTCGTGATAGAACTCGACGGCAGGGTCGAAGAAGCTCGCGTATTTGTCGAGCTGGCCGGGTGCCTCGCAATGGTTGAAGGCCTCAAAGGCCGCGGTGTCGAGCACGGCGATCGTGGCGCTGAGATCGGCCTCGGCCGGCGAGGGCTCCGCCGCGTGGGCGGCCATGGCGACGCCAGCGAGCGCGCAAGCGAGAAAGCGGTGGCGTAGAGAGTTCATCGGTCTGCCTTGGGACGCGTGAAGAAGGCCGCATCCTCGCGATGGCCTGCCGGCTCCGCCATCATGCTGCGACAGTCGGTGGCAGGGCGCCGACAGGCCGTCGATGGGGCACGACGAAACGTGCCGTGCAACGCTCCATCCGTTCGGCAGCGCCACCAACGCGCTTCGCGCTATGGCTTGGCTCCGAGCACAACCGGCACCGTGTCGATCAGGCGGCGAGACACCACCATGGGCGAGGTCGATTCAAAGAACTTTCTGAAGTGCGCGGTCTGGATGTGCTGTGCGTAAGCTTCTTCGTCTGCATAGATCTCGAAGACGCGTATGTGGTTCGGCCGGTCCCGTTCGGCCACGGCGTAGAGGGCCAGGACTTTGGGCTCGGTCCGCACAGCGGCTTCGACGCCCTCCGCGATGGCTGCCTTGAAAGCCTCGAGTTGCGCCGGATCAATCTCAAGCTCGGCGATTCTGATGAAGGGCATCTTCGACTCCACGGCGTTTGCGACGCTCGAAAGGATCAGCATGGAAAGTGTCGATGCGACGGCAATCGCGGCGGCGCGCGTGCTCGTGAGTGATGACATGCGAGTCCACACGGAGTTCATCCCTTCTGTTGGCGTTCTGCCTGCGCGTTCAGCGCTCGGAACTCATGTCAACGGGCGACCTCAGCGGACTGAAATCGTAGGTGGCCACCCGCGAAGCCATTGGAGAAGGAAAGTCGCGGCTGATGCGCCGCCACTTCTACAAGGTCTGGGTCTTCAAACGCTCAAGAGGCGCTAGCCTTCGACGGCGCCCGGAAGCTTGGACACCAGCGTGTCGATCGCCAGGCGCAGACGCAAGGGCATGTGCTGGCTGACCGGCCAAAGCGCATGGCATTCAACCGACGCATGCGGGCGCTCCTCGAAGAGCGCGACGAGGCTACCGCCTTGCAGACTGTCCCGAACGAGCCAATGCGGCAGCCATGCGATCCCGAGCCCGGCGGCAGCCGCGTCGGCAACGACGGCAAGGTCATCAAAACGGAAACGGGAACTCAAGGTGACCTCAATCAGCTTGCCTTCGACGTCCGGCAGGGTCCAGGGCTGCACATAGTCGGCCCGCCAGTACAGCAGGGCGTCATGCCCTTCGAACGACTGGGTGTCGGCGGGATGGCCGCGCGCCGCGAGGTAGTGCGGCGAGGCGCACAACACCTTTCTCTGGCTACTCAGCCGGCGGCTGCGAAGCTGCCCCGTCGCCGGCCCCAACTTGCCGTTGCGGATCGCGAGGTCGATGCGCTCGGCAACGATGTCCGTCGGGCGGTCACTGAAGCACAGGTCGAGTTCCAGCTTCGGGTGTTCGCGCGCGAGTTCCAGCAGGATGGGTGCCACGCAAAGCCGACCGAACAGCACGGGCATCGCGACGCGCAGCCGCCCGCTGACCTCGTGCCGGCCGGATTCAAGCAGCGCCTCCGCTTCGCGGAGCTCATCCATGGCGCGAACGCAGCGCTCGTAATAGATCTGGCCGTCTTCGGTCAGGCTCAGCGCCCGCGTCGTGCGGTGAAAGAGCCGCACGCCCAGCCGGGTTTCGAGCCGTGCAATGGCCTTGGCGACAGCGGAACGCGTCAACGCCAGCCGCTCTGCGGCGCGCGCAAAGCCACCGGCATCCACCGTTTCCACAAAAACCGCCACGCCGTCGAGTCTGTCCAGCATCGTTCTATTGTCGAATTTTCGGAATCATAACCAAGACGTTAATGCGCCACTGGCGAATTAATGGAAACCGTAGCATGCCGCGAGCGCCCCGCCACGGGGACCGGCCTGATCCGTTCTTCTACAAAAGACCACTCATGAAACTGCTTTGCCTCGACATCCCCCAGCCCGGCGCCACGCTGGAACAGTACCAACCGCACCTGCACGGCGAAGCCCGCCACGGCTGGCAGCTCTACAAGAGCGGCATCGTCCGTGACATCTATTTCCGCCAGGACCGGCCGGGCGTCGCCATCCTCGCCGAGGCCGAGTCCGTGGAAGCCGCCAGGAAGGCCCTGGCCGAGTTCCCGCTGGCCAAGGCCGGCCTCATCGGCTGGGACGTCATTCCGCTGGGCCCCTTCCTGAACTGGGAAATGCTTTTCGCCGCCGGCAACGCCTGATTCCTCATGCTCCAAGCCGTCTCGTTTCCGAATCGAGCGATCCAGCTCTCAGGTCACCTTCACCTGCCGGACGACTTCCGGGAAGACAGGCAATACCCCGCCCTCGTCGGCATTCACCCCGCCGGTGGCGTGAAGGAACAGACGATAGGCCTGTATGCCAGGAGGCTGGCGGCGCATGGCTTCGTCGTTGTCGTCTTCGACGCGTCCTACCAGGGTGCGAGCGGCGGCGAACCCCGCCTGCTGGAGGACCCGTCGGCGCGCGTGGAAGATGCCCGCGCTGCCGCGGACTTTCTCTCGACGCTTCCCTACGTCGACGTGGAGCGCATGGGGGTCTTCGGTGTTTGCGCCGGAGGCGGATACGCGCTCGCCGTTGCCCAGTCGGAGCGCCGCTTCAAGGCGGTGGGCGTCGTCAGCGCCACGCCGATGGGCGAGGCAGCCAGGACCATTGTTGGCAACCCCATCCCCGTTGCTGCCTTGATCGGAACCCTGCAAGCGGCGGCGCAGCAGCGCACGGCCGAAGCCAGGGGTGCAGAGCCCCTCTACGCCCCGTTCGTTCCCGAGCGGCTGGAAGACATCGACGACAACACGCCGACCTTTCTTCGCGAAGCCTACGACTACTACCGCACACCGCGGGGCCAGCACCCCAACTCCAAGGGCCGCTTCCTGATGACCAGCCTCGACAAGATGCTGGCCTTCACGGTCTTCCACCTGATTCCGGACCTACTGACCCAGCCGCTGCTGCTGATCGCCGGGAGCATCGCCGACACCAAGGTCTACAGCGAGCAGGCGTTCGCGCTGTCGAAAGGCCCGAAAGAGCTGTTCGTCATCGAAGGCGCCACCCACGTCGCGCTCTACGACCGGCCTGAATACGTCGATCAGGCGATTGCCAAGCTCGTCCCCTTCTTCAGCAACCTGTGATTACAGCCATCGCCCATGACCCGACAAGCTTCTGAACTCAAGCCCATCCTCTTCGTCGTCACCAGCAACCCGGTCAAGGGGGCGACAGGCATCCCCACCGGCTTCAACCTGGCGGAGGTCACCCACCCGCTGGAGAAGCTGCAGCAAGCCGGCATCCGCGTCGAGATCGCCTCCATCCAGGGCGGCGCCGCGCCGCTCGACGGGCTGGAGGACATGAAGGACCCGGTGGTCGCCCGCTATTGGGCGGATGCCGATTTCCGCCACGCCATTGCCAACACGCTGCGCATCGATGACGCCGACCCTGCACGCTACTCGGCGGTCATGTTCGCGGGCGGCCACGGCACGATGTGGGACTTCCCCGACAGCGCCGGCGCGCAGAAGCTCATCCGCGAGATCGACGCGGCTGGCGGCATCGTCAGCGCCGTGTGCCACGGCCCGGCGGCCCTGGTCAATGCACGCCGTGCCGACGGCAGCCTGCTGGTGGCGGGCAAGCGCGTGGCGGCCTTCACCGATAGCGAGGAAGAGGAAGTCCAGTCCACCCACGTCGTGCCCTTCCTGCTGGCTTCCACGCTCAACGAGCGCGGCGCGTTGCATCAGGACTCGCCCAATTGGTCCAACAAGGTGGAGGTTGATGGCCGGTTGATCACGGGCCAGAACCCGCAGTCCGCCGCCAGCCTCGGCGAAGCGCTGCGCGACGCGCTGCTGGCGTGATCGGCGGCCGGGGCGCGACATGAAGCTGATCTGCGTCGAAGAGCATGTGCTGGATGCTGCCATCGGTGCGGCGTCGCAAAGCCTCGTGCGTGCCGAGGCGCCCTATCTCGCTGACTGGGGCAGCCGCGTCATTGACGGCCAACACGTCGCCGATCTCAGCCGCCCGCATGTCGTCGCACCCGGCGAGTCGGCGCGCAAGGCGCTGGACATGGGCGCGGCCCGCCTGGCCGACATGGACGCGGTAGGCATAGCCATGCAAGTCCTCTCCTACGGCGGCTTCCCGCAGCTGCTGCCGGCCGCCCAGGCCATAGCCCTGAACCGCGCCGCCAACGACAAGCTGGCCACAGCCGCTCAGGCCCACCCTTCGCGATTCGCCGGGTTCGCCACGCTGCCCTGGCAGGCGCCCGAGGCCGCCGCGCGTGAACTGGAGCGGGCCGTGAAGGAGCTGGGCCTCAAGGGTGCGCTCATCAGCGGGCGCCCCGGCGAGACCTTCCTGGACGACCCGCGCTACGCCCCCGTGCTGGCTGCGTTCGACGAGCTGAACGTGCCGCTGTACGTTCACCCCGGCCTGCCGCTGCCGGCCGTGCAGGCGCCGTACTACGGCGGCTTCGAGCGCGAACTCAGCGCACGCCTGTCGATGTTCGCCTGGGGTTGGCACAACGAGGCCGGCATCCAGGTCGTGCGCATGCTGCTCGCCGGGGTGTTCGACCGCTACCCCCGCTTGCAGGTCATCAGCGGCCACTGGGGCGAGATGGTGCCCTTCTTCCTGCAAAGGCTGGAGGACGCCATCCCTCAGGAAGCCTCCGGCCTGAAGCGCCCCATCGCGCGGACCTACCGCGAGCACGTCTACGTGTCGCCCAGCGGCATGCTCACATTGCCGCACTTCCAGTTCATCCATGCGCTGATGGGTGCGGAGCGCATCCTGTACTCCATCGACTACCCCTACCAAAGCCTGGACGGCGCGCGCGCCTTCATCGAGGGCCTGTCAGTCAGCGACGCGGACAAGGCCCTGATCGCCCATGGCAACGCCGAGCGCCTGTTTGGCCTGGAGAGCTAGGCCCAGGACAGTCGAACAAGCGCACGAATCGGCGCGGGGCTCGAAGAGATTGACTGCGTGGTGCCGCGGTAGGAGCTGATGGCGCTGATCAGCCCATTCATGGCCGAAGGTCGACCTGGCCGGCCGGCTGAAGCACCGGCATCATGCCCACAACAAAGTCGATGAAGGCTCTGACCTTGGCCGGGACGTGGGTCCGGCTGGGGTAGTAGACGTAGAGGGGAAATGTCTCGTCAGCCCAGTCCGGCAAGACGGGCTCCAGCGTGCCCGCTCGCAGATGCGAGTCGACCCCGAGGTCGATCACCTGGGCGATCCCGTGGCCTGCGAGGCAGGCCCCAATCTTGATTCCGGCGTCCGTGACCGTCAGGTTGCCGCGAACGGCCACCTTCACTTTCTCATCGCCACGCCAGAACTCCCACTCGAAGGGCCTGCCGGTGGCGGGATCGATGGCGACGATGCACTCATGATCGTCGCCCACCAGATCCTGCGGCGACCTGGGTCGACCGCGGCGCGCCAGATAGGACGGCGCGGCAACGGTCAGAACGCGCGGGCTGTAGAGCCTGCGGCAGACCAGGGTCGAGATGGATGGAGGCCCAAACCTGACGGCGAGATCAAATCCGTCGCTCACCAGGTCCGAGAGACCGTTCTTGGTCTCCAGCCTCAGTTGAAGAGACGGGTGGGCCTTCAGAAACTGCGCCAGCTCCGGCGCCAACACGAGGCCGGCAAACCGGGCATCGCAGGCGACGCGCAGCGTGCCGTTGACGGCCGAGGCCTGGCCAGAGGCGGCGGCCGTCGCATCCTCTATTCCCTGCAGCAGGGGCAGCACCTTGGAGAGCAATGCATGCCCCGCATCCGTCACTTCGACGTGTCGGCTTGTGCGATGCACGAGCTTGGCGCTGAGGCGGTCTTCCAAGCGCTGGATCGAGCGGCTCACCGCAGGCTGTGTCTTGCCCAGCCGAGAAGCCGCACGACCGAAGCTCTTCGATTCGGCGACCGCATTCAGCGCCAGCAGGCCGATGACAAGCGCGCCATCAAGGTCATCCATGGTCGATGTGTTCTGGTAATGGCAGCGATAACCAGTTCGCTGTAGCCGGGCGCGGAAGGATTCCTCACTATACGAATCGTTCGCCCATTGATGAAAGCCAGCGATGACCCAGACCCAAGCCGTAGCCACTCTGATCGAGGACTATTTCAACCTGGCCTATGAGCCGAAGAGTCGTGACTTCAACAAGGTCTTCCACCCGAACTGCTTTGTGCAGTGGCTTGACGGGGGGCGGTTGAACATGCTGTCCTCACAGGACTATGCGGCGCTCATCCATGGAAGGCCGAGCCCCCAGTCGACGGGTGCGCCGAGGGACGAAGCAATCCTCTCGGTCGAGCACATCTCGGACAGCCTTTCAACAGCGAACGTGAGGGTGCGGATCGGCCAGAAGCTGTTCAACGACCACTTCGTCCTGCACAAGGTGGAGGGCAGCTGGCTGATCACGGTCAAGGCATCCTTTGTGGCGGGCACCTTCGACTGAAGCGTCTCTTGACGCTATGCCTGGCTGCTCTGTGCCGAGTCCTGGGCCTCGACGAAGGCACGGCGGAATACAAGCGGCTCTGCGATGCCGTCGATGGGCGCATGGGATGCACCGGTGCCTGCAATGACGAGGGTGCCAAAGTTGAGCATTCGGCCCATGAGGGACTGATTGACCTGAATGCTCTCCACCTTGTTGATGTTGATCTCGATCGTGTGGCGGCGGATGAATCCGTGCTTGACGATCACTCTCTTGGTGGTCACGGCCAGCTCGGTTGACCTGATGCGAACGTAGGCGGCCACCCAAAGGATGAGCCCAAGGCCAAAGGCGGGCAGCAAGAGCAGGCCGAACAACAGCAAGTGCCAAACCGACCAGAGGCTGGTGCGCCCCAGATGGACGACTCGCTCGCCGGGCACGAGAACCTGATCGACGTAACGTGACATGGCGAGATCCGGTGAGTTGGCATCGCGGATTGGACGCGAGTCCTGCCGATTGATGCAAGGAACATGCATCGCGCTCTTGCTTCTCGAGCTGGCGGACGCTGTGAGATTGCCGCACCTGGCGGTGCGTCCAAGGCCGCTGCGCGGCCTTGCCGAACTCACGAAAACCTGGCGGAAGCGGTGAGATTCGAACTCACGGAAGGCTCACACCTTCGACGGTTTTCAAGACCGTTGGATTAAACCACTCTCCCACGCTTCCAGCGGGACGCGCATTCTACGGTGCCTTGGCTCAGCCGCCCGGCTGCTGCGCCTGTTCGCAGTCCACCTGGATGATCTCGCGCTGCAGGCCGTCCACCCGCGCCGCCGTCAGCTTGCCACCCCAGACGCAGCCCGTGTCCAGGCCAAGCAGGTGCGGCTGGTCCAGCAGCCCCAGCGTCGACCAATGGCCGAAGGCGATGGGCGTGTCGGCGGTCTTGCGGCCCGGCGCGTCGAACCAGGGCATGAAGCCTTCAGGTGCCGCGCCGGCGCCGTCCTTGGTCTTGAAGTCCATCTCGCCGTCGGCGCTGCAAAAGCGCAGCCTTGTCAGCGCGTTGACCGTGAAGCGCAGCCGCGCGGTGCCGGCGAGGTCGGGGTCCCAGCGCGCCGGCTCATTGCCGTACATGGCGTGCAGGAAGTCGGGCAGGGCAGGGCCGCGCAGCACGGCCTCGACGTCGGCCGCCAGGGCCAGGGTGTCGTCGCGGCTCCATTGCGGCACAACGCCGGCGTGCACCATCAGCCAGCCGGCCTCGTAGACGGCCATGCGCTGCTGGCGCAGCCAGTCCATCAGCGCCTCGCGGTCGGGCGCGGCCAGGATGTCGTCCAGCGTATCGCCCCGGTGCGGGCGGCGCACGCCGTGGTGGGCGGCAAGCAGATGCAGGTCATGGTTGCCCAGCAGGCAGGTCGCCGTCTCGCCCAGGCCGGCCAGGCGGCGCAGCGTCGTCAGCGAGGCCGGGCCGCGGTTGACGAGGTCACCCAGCAGCCAGAGGCGGTCGCGTGACGGGGAGAAATCGATCTGCCGCAGCAAGCGCTCCAGCGCGTCGCAGCAGCCCTGGAGGTCGCCGATCAGGTAGTTCATGTGCGGATTGTCCCGGTCCTGGGGCTCTGCGCGGCAGAGGGCGTRGCYCGCGCCGGGGCGATTTGCGGGGCCATGCATCGTTGCCGGCTCGTAGTGGGGCTCGCCCCACGGCCTCGCCGACGCCTAGCCTGGCCCCGCAACTCGCCCCGGCGCGRGCYACGCCCTCTGCCGCGCAGACCCCAAAGCGAGGGATCGCACGGTGGGTTTGGTCATGGCCTTCTGATAGTCTCCCGGGCTTCGTTTTTGCCTTGCGCCACCTGGGGTTTTCCCCGGGGTCTGGCGCCTTCGATGGATACCGCTCTCGTTCTCTTTCTGATCCTGATCAACGGCCTGTTCGCGATGTCGGAGATGGCGCTGACCGCCAGCCGCAAGGCGCGGTTGCAGGTGATGGTGGAGAGTGGCGAGGGCGGTGCGCAGGCCGCGATGGACCTGCATGACAACCCGACCAAATTCCTGTCGACGGTGCAGATCGGCATCACCGGTATCGGCGTGCTGAACGGCATCGTCGGCGATGCGGCCTTCTCCGGCCCGCTGTCGCGCTGGCTGACTGAGAGCTTCGGCTTGAACCCGCATGCCACCGACATCGCCGCGACGGCGCTGGTCGTCATCATCATCACGCTGCTGACCATCGTCTTCGGCGAGCTGGTGCCCAAGCGCATCGGCCAGATCTACCCGGAGACGGTGGCCCGCCTCGTCGCGCCGACGATGAACTTCATCTCCATGGCCGCGCGCCCGCTGGTGAAGGCGCTGAGCTTCATGACCGAGGCGACGCTGGGCCTGCTGGGCTTGCGCAACAAGGGCCAGCGCGGTGTGACGGAAGAGGAGATCGCCGCCAGCCTGGAAGAAGGCCGCGACGCCGGTGTCATCGAGGAGCATGAGCACCAGATGGTGCGCAACGTGTTCCGCCTGGACGAGCGTCAGGTCGGCTCCATGATGATTCCGCGGGCCGAGATTGCCTGGCTGGAGGTTGATGCGACGCCGGCCGAGGTGCTGGCCGTCTTGCGCGAGCATGGCTTCAACCGCTACCCGGTCTGCCGCGGTGGCCTGGGCGAGGTGCTGGGCGTGGCCAATGCGCCGGCGCTGCTGGCCGGCATGCTGGAGGGCTTGCCGCTGGACCTGATGGCGGGCCTGGAGCCGCCGCTGTTCGTGCCCGAGACGTTGTCGGGCATGGAGCTGCTGGAACATTTCCGCGTGTCGGACGCGCCCCTGGTCTTCGTCGTCGATGAGTACGGCGAGGTGCAGGGCGTGATCGCCGTGCGTGACGTGCTGGAAGCCATTGCCGGGGAGTTCAATGCCCCGAGCGATGGCGACGCCTGGGCGGTGCAGCGCGAGGACGGGAGCTGGCTGATCGACGGCCTGATCCCGGTGCCCGAGCTGAAGGACCGCCTGGAGCTGAAGGAACTGCCCGAAGAGGACCGTGGGCGCTACAACACCCTGGCCGGCATGATCATGCTGTTGCTGGGGCGCTTGCCGCGCACGACCGATGTCGTGGAGTGGGACGCGTGGAGATTCGAGGTCGTGGACCTCGATGGCAAGCGTGTAGACAAAGTGCTGGTCAGTCGTCTGGCCGAGGAAACTGGAGAGAGAGAAACATGAGCAACCCCCCGATGTACGGCGAAATGCAGCCGCTGGATCGTGACGTCCACAAGAACCTGAAGCTGGACACCGACCAGTCCGTCGTGAGCCGCGTGGCCGATCAGAACTCGGTCTTCCTCGCCGCCGTCGAGTTTGCCGACGCCTGCAAGGAATACCCGATCGTCTTCGTGCGCGCCGGCAGCCCCGGCCCGGATGGCAAGCAGCCCGTCGCGCCTCTGGCCGTGCTGGGCCTGCGCGCGGGCTCCAACCTCTTCGTCGAGGGCGACAAGTGGACCGGTGGCTACGTGCCCGCCTATGTACGCCGTTATCCCTTCGTGATGGCCCGCATGGACGAAAGCTCGAACAGCATGGCCGTCTGCTACGACATGAAGTGGCCGGCCTTCAACGAGACGACCGGCGAGGCCCTGTTCAAGGACGGCCAGCCGACCGAGTTCCTGCTGAACGCCAAGGCCTTCCTGGAGAACTTTGAGCAGGAAGCCGAGCGCACCCGCCTGATCTGCAACCTGCTCGTCGAGATGGACCTGCTGCAGGACATGCGCTTCGAGGCGACCTTGCCCAACGAAGAAAAGCTCGACGTCGAGGGTTTCATGGCCCTGGACGAGAAGAAGTACGCCGAGCTGGCCGACGACAAGGTGCTACAGCTGCATCGCAACGGCCTCATCGCGATGATCGAGATGCACCGCCTGTCGTTGACCAACATGAACCGCCTGGTGGGCAAGTACGTGGTCTGATCCCGCAGCGCCTTCGCTCCCGAGGCCACGCCGCGCGTGGCCTTCTTTCTTGCCGCGGCTCCCTGGCTACCAGCGAGGGGCCGTTGTCGCATATCTCGGCGACAGGGAAATCCCTGGCGCCCCCGATTTAGATGTATCGGTCTGTGAGCTTCAATGAAATGCGTCATTTCAATCCCTAGACTCCGCCGCTCGGTGCGTTGGGCACCAAGGATGTAGTCGATGACGCCCATATTCGAAGAAAGCCGCCGCACGCCGCTGAACCCCTTCGGCGGACCGCCGCTGGAGCTCAACAGCGATTTCGGAGCGCTGGAGGGTGACGCCTACGAGCTCGTCGAACGCCGTTACGGCGATCGCGGCCTGGCGGTGAAGCGGGAGACCTACACCAGCCGCAAGGAAGATGGCGACATCATCTGCACGGCGCGCAACGGCGACAACATCATCGGCACGCTGTCGGTGCGTTTTGACGGTGCCGGCGGCCTGCACGCCGACCTGCTCTTCGAATCCGAGCTGGCCGAATGGCGTTCCGCCGGCATCAAGCTCTGCGAATTCGGCCGGCTGGCTGTGGACAAACATGCCTTCGAGCCCAAGCGGGTGCTGGCCCAGGTGTTTCACCTCGGCTATCTGCACGCCCACCGTCGCGCGCGTTGCGAGCGCCTCATCATCGAGGTCAACCCGCGCCACGTCGCCTTCTACCGTCGCTGGTTGGGCCTGCTGCCCTACACGGCGGCCCGGCACAACCCGCGCGTGAACGCGCCGGCTGTGCTGATGAGCATCGATCTGGCGACCGTGCGCGAGCAGATCGCGCTGTGGGGCGGCCGGCCTGAGCTGCTGACCCAGGCCCGTTGCCTTTATCCGTTGGCTTGGGACGAGGCCACCGAGGCCTCCATGCTGGCCAAGTTGAGCTGAGCGGTCAGCAAGGTCCGCCCTGGCGCCATGCCAGCCAGCTGCTCCGCGGCAAGCGGCGCAGTGGCGAATTCCTGCTGCAGGCGCTGCAGCAGATCCTCACGATCCGGCGGCGGCGCACCGCAGGACGTGCGTGCCGCGATGGCACGATCCAACGCCCCTTCCAGGCCATTGCATTGCACCGAGAACGAGGTGTGGTGAGGCTGACCATGCTGGTCGGTCCAGGTGGCCACGACGCGCAGCACCGGTCCGATCGTGCGTGTCACCCATTCAAAGCGTATGCCGGCGGTGCGTGTGCGGCTGCGCCGCATCAGCCGGCCCGTGCTGCTACCGCCCGGCCGGCGTGCGCGCTCCAGGCGCATGTCGTTCAGGAAGCGCCCGGCCGCGCCCATGGCGGTGGCTTCGGTCATGGAGGAAGTGCCCATGAGGTCAATCGTCATCGCAGAACTCCGAGTTGCTGAATAAACCCGCCGGTCTGTGGCAAACGGGATGCCAGCTCAAAGCAATGGCTCCACCAGGCGGGCAAAGCCCTGCAGCAGGCGCTGGCCCAGGCCGCGCTTGGCCCATTGCGTCGCGTCGATGTGCTGAGATACCTGCAGGT
Source organism: Roseateles sp. P5_E1 (assembly GCF_054049335.1). Lineage (NCBI taxonomy): Bacteria > Pseudomonadati > Pseudomonadota > Betaproteobacteria > Burkholderiales > Sphaerotilaceae > Roseateles > Roseateles sp. P5_E1. Next base: position 8,418 of record NZ_JBFUMN010000028.1, on the reverse strand, counting down.
CGCGGGCGAACAGCGCCTGCATCTGCTGGCCGAAGTCGTCGCCGAGGACGATGACGTCGACCTCGTTGTTGCCGACGATGCTGCGCCAGTCGAGGTTGCTCGAGCCGACGCTGGAATAAACGCCATCCACGACGGCCGTCTTGGCGTGCATGACGGACTCCGTCATTTCGTGGATCTGCACGCCGGCTTCCAGTAGCTGGGCATAGCGCGAACGCGCGGCGTGCAGCACCATGGCGACGTCGCTGCGGCCCGGCAACACGAGCGAGACGGCCACGCCGCGGCGGGCCGCGTCGCACAGGGCCCGGATGAGCTCGGGCCCGGGTGCGAAATAGGCCATGGTCAGCTGCACGCTGCGCTGCGAGGCATCGATGGCGTGCAGCAGCGCCGTGTAGCTGGGGTTGATGCCATTGGCTGGATCGCCCGCCACCAGCTTGACGACGCGCTGCCCGGGTGTGGCCACGCGGGGCGGTGGGGCGGGCGCCAGTTCGCCGGGGCAACCCTGCAGGGCCCAGGATTCGCGGAACAGCACGGCCAGAGCCGACACCACGGGGCCGCGCAGCTCCACCTGGGTGTCGCGCCAGCCCTGCTTGTCGGCGTCGGCCGGCGGCTGTATTGGCGCACCCTTCGCGCTGCGCGCTGTCCCGCCAGGCGGGAGCGGAGCCCCTTCGGGCGGCCGGGCGGGGCCCCTGCGCCGGGCGCTGCTGAAGGAGCCTTCGGCGTAGACGTTGCTGAGGTTGATGCCGCCGGTGAAGGCCACGTCGCTGTCGGCGGCCAGCATCTTGCGGTGGTTGCGCTGCAGCACGCCCCAGTGGCCCGGTCGCTCCAGCGGATTGATCGGGTTGAAGGCGCACACGGCGACGCCGCCCTTGCGCAGGCGGTCGAAGAAGGCGCCGTCCGTGCCCATCGAGCCCAGGCTGTCGTACATCAGCGCCACGCTGACGCCCTCGGCGGCCTTGCGCAGCAGCAGCTCGCCGATCTCGGCGGCCACGCCCTCGTCCTCGATGATGTAGAACTCCACGAGAAGGCGGTGGCGGGCGGCGGCGATGGCCGCCTTCATCGCTGCAAAAGTGGCGGGGCCGTCGACCAGCAGCCTGGCCGTGTTGCCGCGCAGCAGCTGGGTGTCGCCCCTGGCTGCCAGCGCGCCGAGATGGCGTTCCAGCAGCGCGCCATTGCCCTCGTCGCGCACCCGGGCCAGGTCCCTGGCCTCGACGGCATCGGAGACGGGGCCGTCACGGCCCTGCAGGGTGACGCGGTCTGCGGTCAGGCGCGCCGACGCTGGCTGCACCTGAGGCTCCTGTTCCAGCAAGGTGCCGCAGGCCACCGTGCCCGCCAGGGAGAACACCACCGCGAGGGCCCAAGCCCAGCCGCCGAGGTGCCAGCCGCGAGATTGCTTCATGAGGCCCGCCAATGCACCAATGTTGAGCTTGCAGGGCAGGCGGTGTGCCCGCCCAGGCCCAGCTTGCGGAGGCCGTTGAGGTCAAGCGGCTGCAGGGGGCGGAGCAACCGGTAGAAGTTGCAGCAATGCTGGCGGCACGACCTCAGGCGTCGGTGGGCGTCGGGCGACCCCCTTCGCCTTCCCAGGTTTGCACGGCGACCGGTGCTCGCGCCGAATGGGCCCTGCGACGGCGGTGGTGGTGGCCATGGCAGGCTCGCCAGGCCAGCACGAGCACGGCACCCAGTGCCAGCGCGTCCAGCAACCGCGTCAACGAGAGACCGGCGGGATCATGGCAATCAGCGTCTTGTAACAAGGGGTTGCTCATGGGCGGGCATAACGTTACGGTGGGCGGCCAGCTGAGGGCAGCTGGCATGCCTGACGGGGATTACTGGTGGATACACGCCCCGGCCGGGCAAAGTTTTTCTGACGGGGGTGGAATGTGTTGAAAATGACTGCTCCCGTAGCGCCTGGGTCACCGTAACAAAGCTGGAAGGAAACGATGCCGCATGCCCTGGTAGTGGACGATGACCACGATTCAGCCGCCTCCCTGCGCGAGTTGATCGCGGGCGAGCAGTTCACCGTGGCGGTCGCTCACAACTTGCGCGATGCGCGCAAGCAGCTCTCGCTGCAGCAGCCCGACATCCTGCTGCTGGACCTGCGCCTGCCCGACGGCAATGGCATGGACCTGCTGGCCGACCCCAAGCTGGTGGCCAATTCGGAGGTCGTGCTTTGCACTGGCCACGCCAATCTGGAGACCTCCATCCAGGCGCTGCGCCTGGGAGCGGCCGACTATCTCGTCAAGCCCGTCAACCTCAAGCAGTTGCAAGGGGTGCTGTCGCGCATCATGAAGCCGGCGACCCTGCAGGCCGAGGTGGAGGATCTGACTGCCAATCTGGACGAGTCCGGTCATTTCGGCCATCTTTGGGGCCGCAGCGCGCCGATGAAGCGCATCTACGAGCAGATCTCGCGCGTGGCGGGTACCAGCGTGTCGGTCTTCATCACGGGCGAGTCGGGTACCGGCAAGGAGGTGGTGGCGCAAACCGTGCACGACCTCAGCCGCCGTCGCAAGCGCCCCTTCCTGGCCGTGAACTGCGGGGCCATCAGCCCCAACCTGATSGARAGCGAGWTCTTCGGCCACRAGAAGGGCAGCTTCACCGGTGCCGAGCGCCAGCACCAGGGCTTCTTCGAGCGCGCCAGCGGTGGCACTCTCTTCCTGGACGAGATCACCGAGATGCCGCTGGAGCTGCAGGTCAAGCTGCTGCGCGTGCTGGAGACCGGGCGCTTCATGCGCGTGGGCAGCACCACCAGCCAGGAGACCGACGTGCGCATCGTCGCGGCCACCAACCGCCTGCCCTACCAGGCGGTGGCCTCGGGCAAGTTGCGCGAAGACCTGCTCTATCGCCTGAACATCTTCCCGATCGCGCTGCCGCCGCTGCGGGACCGCATCGCCGACATCCCGCTGCTGGCCAACCATTTCCTGGCCGCCATCAGCGAGCAGGAGGGCACCGTGCGCCGCTTCTCGCCCGAGGCGCTGGCGACCTTGGTGGGTTACCCCTGGCCGGGCAATGTGCGCGAGCTGCGCAATGTCGTGCAGCGCGCTTATGTGATGGCCCAGGGCGAGCTGATCGATGAGACCTGGCTGCCCGGCAGCGAAGAGACGGGAGTCACTTCGACTTGGGGAGGCCAGGGGCCGCAAGACCTGCCAGCGGCGCCGCCGGTCGGTATCCCGCCGTCGCCGGCGCGGCTGCCCGAGATGCTGAACGCCGATGCCGACATGCCCTTCATCACCCTGCCCATCGGCTCCAGCGTGGCGCAGGCCGAACGCGCGCTGATGCTGGCCACGCTGCGCCACTTCAACCACCACAAGGAACGCACAGCTGCGGTGCTGGGGATCAGCCTGAAGACGCTGTACAACCGGCTGAAGGAATATGCAGCCGAAGGCAGCGCGGCTGCGGATCTCGGCGGCCCCCCGCAGCGCGACTGAGCGCGGGCACGGCGCGCGGATTGCCCCAACTGCATTCCGACACTCTGATGAAGGAAGCACCATGGGTCACGCAGATTGGGTTGACGATGCGGCCGATGCTTCGCGGCATGGCCTGCAGAAGGCGCAGAACGCCGCGCGGCGCGGCCTGGACCATCTGGCCGACGGCGTGAGCGAAGCGCGCGACGCCATGGCGCCGGTACTGCGCAACATGCGCTCCGGCGTCTCGCAGGTCCGCGAGCGGACCGTGGGCTATGTGCGCGACGAGCCGGTGCGCTCCGCCCTCGTTGCGGCGGCGGTCGGCACACTGGTGTTTGCGCTGTGGCACCTATTGAGCTCGCGCAGCAGCCCCCGCTGATGCCCCGCTAGCACCCGCGCCATCTGCGCCGCCTCGGCCAGGCGCAGCGGCGTGCGCGTGCGCAGGGCCTCGTCGAGCAGCCGCGTCCAGCAGCGCACCACGGCGCGGTGATCCGCGTCGCCCGGATGCAGCTCCAGGCGCAGCAGCGGCGCCTCGCGGGCGCGGCGCGCCTGCAGGCTGTTCCAGGCCAATGACAGCCCGCGGCGCCAGGCCGTGCGTGTGCTGAACACCAGGCTGGGCGCCGGCAGCACATGCCGGTGTGGCAGGGCGATGACCTCGGTCAGCGTGCAGGTGTGGCGAAAGCCTGCGTCGGCAACGGCTTGCAGCGCCGGTGGGGCGAGCAGCCAGGCCGGCGCGACGAAGCCGTCCATGGGCAGACCGTGGTCGCCGGCCCAGGTACGGCCCTCGCGCAGCCGTTGCATGGCCTGCGCGTGGGACAGGGCGGCAAACTCGCCCTCGCCCGCCGTGTAGTGGCGGCGCAGCAGATAGTCGCCCAGGCCGCGCAGCGGCGGGCCTTCGTCGCTGTGGGTGAGGCCGTGAAGCAGCAGTTCATGGCCGGCGCCGGCCATGCCGCGCAACCAGCGCAGATAGCGCGGCGGCACTTCCGCATCGCCGTGCATGCGGGGCACCACGAGCAGGGACAGCGGCAGCCGCACGCCGGCATGGCTGGCACAGCGGCGTAGTTCAGCCAGCACGCGCAGGCAGCCGTCCCAGCGCGCCGGTGACACGTCGTGCAGCACGACGCACACGGCGCCGGCCGCTCGGGTCGGCGCCGTCAACGCTGGCGTGCCAGCCGATTGGCCAGCGGCAGAGCCGGGTTGCGGGCCGGCGCAACCAGTGTGGGCTGGCGGCCGAGCAGGGCGGTGTAGCGCCGCGTCATCTGCGCCATCACGTGCGGCCAGTCCTGCGCTTGGGCGCGCGCCAGGGCGTTGCGGCGCTGAACCGCCTGGTTGCCGTCCAGGCTGGCGTCCATCGCTTCGGCCCAGGAGCCGGCCCGCGGCCGGTCCACCAGCAGTCCCGCGTCGCGCGCCAGTTCGGCCAGGCCGCYGGCACTGGCGACCACCACCGGCGTGCCGCAGGCCATGGCCTCGAGCACACCCAGGCCGAAGGTCTCCTGGTCGCCGGCGTGCACGTAAGCATCGCAGCTGGCCACCATACGAGCCAGTTGCCGGCTGTCGTGTTCCGGCGGCAGCACCAGCACCTGTTCGCCAAGCGGCGGCGCCGGCCCGTCGCCCACGGCCAGCAGCACATGGCCGCGGCCCAGCAGGGCGACCGCATCGGCCAGCAGCTGCAGGTTCTTCTCCAATGCGAAGCGGCCGGTGTAGATGAACAGGCGCGTATCCGGCGCCAGGCCGTGGTCGCTGCAAAACTGCACCCGCCAGGCGGCGTCGCGCGCGCAGGGCGTGAAGGCCGAGCAGTCCACGCCCAGGGGCTGCAGCGTCACGCGCGGCACGCCCCAGGACTGCAGCAGCTGCACCATGCCGCTGCTGGGGGCCATGACGAGATCGAAATGGCGGTACAGGTTGACCAGATAGCGCCGGGCCCAGCGCTCGGCGCCGCGCCCCAGGCGCGTGCCTTCGGGGCCGCCCGCCAGGCGCGCCGCCAGCTGGGGCAGGTTGCTGTGGCAGAAGGCCACGGCCGGGATACGCAACTGCTCCGCCGCGGCCAGCGACGCCCAGGCCAGTACATAGGGGTCGGCGGATTCGACGATGTCGGGCGCGACGAATTCGATCTGCCGCAGCGCACGGCCCCGGCCCAGCACCATGCGGTAGCCGCCGCTGCGGGGCAGGGGCATGCCGCCACAGTCCACCATGCCGGGACCCTGGGCGCCGGGCGCGATGACCGTGTGCCGCCAGCCCAGCGGGCGCAGCCGCTCATGCTTGGCCGTCAACACGCGCCGCACGCCGCCCGTGGCGCCCCAGAACATCGATACATCCAGCAGATGGGGGCCCGCACCAGGACGCGTCTCCTGGACCTGCTGCTCGGGCGCGGCGTGGTTCGCATGCATTGCGGCGCGGAGGCAATCGGCATGCCTGGCACGTCGCCTGCCTGGGCACGGCATGCCCAACCCGTCGTCATCCCGGGCCCCGGAGGTTCGCCAGGCGCGCCAGGCCGGCCTGCGCTGGCTCAGCGATACGGGTCCCGGCATCCGCCGCGAGCCGGTGACTTCCGGCGGCTTCCAATACCGGGACGCCCGCGGCCGGCGTGTCCGTGACGACGCCACGCTCGCGCGCATCCGCAAGCTGGCCATTCCACCGGCCTGGCAGCAGGTCTGGATCAGCCCGCATGCCGACAGCCATCTGCAGGCCACCGGCCGCGATGCGCGCGGGCGCAAGCAATATCGTTATCACGCCGACTGGATGGCCGACCGCGGCCAGACCAAGTTCGACGGCCTGCTGCGCTTTGGCGCCGTGCTGCCACGGCTGCGCCGACGCGTGCAGCGCGCGCTGGCGGGGCAGGGCGAGCCCACCCGCGAGCGCGTGCTGGCCACTTTGGTGCGCCTGCTGGACACCACCTGGCTGCGCATCGGCAACAGTGCCTATGCGCGCGAGAACGGCTCCTACGGCCTGTCGACGCTGCGCAACCGCCATGCCGGCGTGCAGGGTGACGCCATCCGGCTGTCCTTTGTCGGCAAGAGCGGCGTGCGCCACTCGGTCAGCGTGAGCGACCGCCGTGTCGCCCGCATCGTGCGCCGCTGCCGCGAGCTGCCCGGCCAGGAGCTGTTCCGCTATCTCGACGAGGGCGGCCAGACCCATGCCGTCGACTCGGCGGACGTCAATGCCTGGCTCGCCGAGGCCGCCGGCCGGCGCGTGACGGCCAAGGACTTTCGCACCTGGCATGGCAGCGTGCTGGCCCTGCAGTTGACGCTGCAGGCCTGTGCCGAGGGCGCCGAGCCCTGCCGGCCGCAGCAACTGCTGGCAGCCGTGGCCAAGCGCCTGGGCAACACCCCAGCGGTTTGCCGCAAGGCTTACATCCACCCCCGCGTGCTGGCCCTGGGCGACGCGCTGAGCGATGAGGCGGCCCGCGCCGCGCTGCGCGCTCAGCCGTGGGCGGCGGCGCCTTCGGCCCGGTCCGGCCTGAGCGCCGCCGAGCGCCAGTTGATGGCCCTGCTGCGCTCCCGGGCGGCAGCTCGGTCGACCTGAGCAGCAAGGGCCAGGAAGGGGCGGGCATTCCACTTGCCATGACGGCGGAATGCAACAGCCGGAGTGAAGCGTCGTGCGCATCGCCTATGTCACCGAGACCTTTCCGCCGGAGATCAACGGCGTGGCCCTGACGGCCGAGCGCGCCCTGCGGCATCTGCGCGACGTCGGGCACGAGGTGCAGCTGATCCGGCCGCGCCAGCCGGGTGAAGCGGGCCGCCGTGACGAGCGCGAATGGCGCTGCGGCGGCGGTCCCATCCCGATGTATCCCGAGCTGCGCTACGGCTTGGCCACGTCGGCGGGGCTGCGTGCGCTGTGGCGCGAATGCGGCGGTCCGCCCGATGTCGTGCATGTGACGACCCCCGGCCCGCTGGGCTGGGCCGCGCTGCGCGCTGCGCACGCCGAGGGCGTTCCCCGCAGCGCCGACTTCCGCACCAACTTCCACGCCTATTGCGGCCACTACGGCCTGGGCTGGCTGGAGACCGTCGTGCTGGGCTATCTGAAGCGCCTGCACGGCATGGCCGACCTCAACTTCGTGCCGACCACGGAGCTGCAGCGTGAACTCGCCGCCCATGGCTTCGAGCGCCTGCGGGTGCTTGGCCGGGGCGTCGACGCCAAGCTGTTCTCGCCTGATCGCCGCGACCTGCGGTTGCGCCGCGAATGGCGCATCGGCAACGATCACCGCGTCATGCTCTATGTCGGCCGGCTGGCGCCGGAGAAGAACGCGAGCCTGGCGTTGCAGACCTTCGAGCGCCTGAGCGCCCGCCGTCCGGGGCTGCGCATGGTGGTGGTCGGCGACGGCCCGCTGCGCGCGAAGCTTGAGCGCACTCACTCGACGGCGCGCTTCGTCGGCATGCAGACGGGCCTCGCGCTGGCCCGCCACTACGCCAGCGCCGACGTCTTCCTCTTTCCCAGCCAGACCGAGACCTTCGGCAATGTGACGCTCGAAGCCCTGGCCAGCGGCCTGGCCGTCGCCGCGTTCGACACCGGCGCCGCCGCCCAGCATGTGCGCGACGGTGTCAGTGGCTGCCTGGCACCGGTCTGCCAGGGCCTGGACGCCGCCGATGCCTTCCTGGATGCGGCCACCCGCGCCCTGGATGCCTCCGCGCCCGACGGCCTGCTGCGCATGGAAGCGCGGCTGGACGCCCTCCAGGCCGACTGGGGCAGCGTGCAGCGCCGCTTCGAGCAGCAGCTGCTGCAACTGGCTGCGGCCGCCCGGACCGTGCCGCGCTATGCCGCCCTGGCTTGATGCCGATCGCCTGCGCAGCGCCGAGCTGGACCTGCGCGTAACGGCTGGCCTGATGCTGTGCTGGAGCGCCTGGTGAGCTCCGTTGCTGCCACGCGGCACGCCGTGCCATCGCCGACGACGCCGCGGGCGTTCAGCTGCGCCTGCGGCCGGCCGGTGTTCTTCCGCAACAGCGAATGCCTGGCCTGCCACCGGCCACTGGGTTATGCCCCCGCTCGGGGCCAGTTGCTGGCGCTGGAGGCGGCACCGCGCTCAGGC
>NZ_JBFUMN010000027.1:0-71131 GCF_054049335.1 Roseateles sp. P5_E1 | reverse complement strand
GGCTTAGGTTGAAACTCGCCCGAACACGCGATCCCCAAGGTTTGAACAGCTGCGCCGTGGGCTATCGCGTTTCGGGATTGCGCTATCCTAGGCATCGAATTCCCCCTCCGATATGGGGGATACCATGTAGAAATGCCGAGCAGCAAGACGACATCAGCCGCCTCCCCCAGACGCACCAGGGCCACCGGCCGGGTGACGCTGGCGGACGTGGCGCAGGCCGCCGGCGTCAGCCCCATCACCGTGTCGCGGGCCCTGCGTGGCGAGCGGGCGGTGGCGCAGGAGCTGTGCGAGCGCGTCCAGGCCGCCGCCACTGCGCTGGGCTACGTGCCCGATCCGGCCGCCCGCGCGCTGGCCTCCAGCCGCAGCTCCCATGTCGCGGTGCTGATCCCCAAGCTGAGCAACACGCTGTTCGTAGAGCTGCTCGACGCGGTGCAGAACAGCCTCGTGCCGGCTGGCTACCAGACGCTGATCGGCGTCACCCATTACGACGCAAGCGAAGAGGAGGCCGTGCTGCGCAGCTTTCTGGCACACCGGCCGGCCGGTCTCATCGTCACCGGCCGCGATCGCAGCCCGGCGGCGGCCGCTCTGATCGAGGGCAGCGGCGTTCCCTGCGTGCATGTGATGGAGGTGGAGCCGGGCAGCCACAGCGTGGGCTTCTCGCAACGCGATGCCGGGCGGGCCATCACGCAGCATCTGCTCGATTCGGGTCGGCGCCGCGTCGTCTACGTTGCCGCCCAGCTCGACCCACGCACCTTGGAACGCGGTGAGGGCTACAAGGAGGCGCTGGTGCAAGCCGGCCTGGGCGAGAGCGTGAACAAGGTGCTGATCGCCGAGCCCTCGTCCATGGCGCTCGGTGGCGCGATGCTGGAGCGTGTGCTGCGCGAGACGCCTGAGACCGACGCCATCTTCTTCTGCAACGACGACCTTGCGCAGGGCGCGCTGCTGGCGGCCTTGCGCCTGGGGGTGGCCGTGCCTGGCCGCGTGGCGGTGGCCGGCTTCAACGACCTGCCGGGCAGCGACCAGATGGTGCCGCCACTCACCACCGTGGCCACGCCGCGCCGTCAGATCGGCGAGCAGGCGGCGCAGATGTTGATGAAGCTGATGCGCGGCCAGCCGGTGGAGCAGCCGAACGTGGACCTGGGCTTCCAGGTCGTGCGGCGGGCGTCAACCTAAGAACGGCTCGCTGTGGCGCGGCGCCGTCACTGGCGATCTTCGACCTGGCGGAGTGCTGCGCTACCTCTGTACGCGTCGCAAATGAGCTGCGCGAGCAGCCGTGCTGGCTCGCTGAGGCTTCGGCTCGCTCGATGAACGAGGCCGATGTCGCGATGGAAGGTGTGATGCCCGAGGTCGATCGCGCGTACCGCCGCGGGCCACCTGCGATGCGTGGCGGTCTGCGGCACCAGCGCGACCCCCACCCCGTTGGCCACCAGCCGCACGATCGCATCCAGTTCGTCGAGCTCGCAAACCTGCTGCACGCTCAGGTGCGCGGCGCGCAGGAAGCGGTCGACCTGCCTCCCGCCAAACGAGGCGCRGTCATATCGGACGAACGGTTCGCTGGATAGCAGCTGGGCCCAGTCGTCGCCGGCCACGTGCCGCGGCACCAGCAGGCGAAACGGCTCGTGCGCGAGCGTGCTCCAGCGCAGGTCACTGTGCAACGAGAACGGTGGGCGAATGATCGCTGCCATGGCGATATCGCCGGCATCAACGAGGTTCAACAGTTCCATGGACAAGCCCGGAACGACTCGCGTGCGGGAGCTGGGAAGCTGCTTGTGGAACTTCCCGAGTGCGTCCGGTAGCAGCGAGCGTTGGACCGATGCAATGGCGCCGATGTTGAGCAGCACGGTCGATTGCGGCCCGGTGTTGCTGGCCCCCAGGTTGCCATAGAGCAGAAGCAGTTCCTGGGCTTGCGCCAGCATCTGCTGCCCCATGGCATTGAGACGCGCCGATCGTCCAGTCCTGTCGAAGAGCTGGAAGCCGAGCTCTGCCTCCAGCCGCTGCATCTGCGCGCTGACGGCTGCCTGCGTGAGGCCAATCTGCGCACCGGCGGCGGCAAACGTGCCCTCGCGTGCGACGGCCATCAAGGTCTTCAGTTCGCGGATCATTGACAAACAATATTTGTACTTGGTGCAAATATATATTGATTTTATTTTTCACTGGACTGCCTAGGATTCAAGCACTGAACACCACCACCGCCCCCGATCAGCAACCAAATGCCTAGACCATGACGATGCGTGCCCCCACCAAGAATCCCGACAGCCTTTCCCCGTTCCACGTCGCATTCGCGGTGCACGACATCGCCCTGGCCAGAAAGTTTTATGGAGAACTGCTCGGCTGCCCCGAAGGCCGCAGCGCGGACGATTGGGTCGATTTCAATTTCTACGGCCACCAGATCGTCGCCCACCTCGCGCCCGCTGAAACCGGTATCGCACAGCGCAATGCAGTCGATGGCCACGGCGTGCCGGTGCGCCACTTCGGGATCGTGCTGCCGATGGCCGACTRGGAGGCGGCCGCCACGCGCCTGAAGGCGGCCGGCGTCGAGTTCGTGATCGAGCCCTACATCCGCTTCAAGGGCGAACCCGGCGAGCAGGCAACGATGTTCTTCCTCGACCCGTCAGGCAATGCGCTGGAGTTCAAGGCCTTCGCCGACATCGCGATGCTGTTCGCGAAGTAGTCGGTCGCCAATCGCCAGACAGGAGCAATCAATTGAAGATTCTGGTTCTTGCCCTCATCGCCGTTGCCAGCGCTTGTGCGGCTCAAGCGGACACGCTACAGAAGATCAAGACAACGGGATCCGTGACGATGGGCGTGCGCGAATCGTCGGGCGCCTTGTCGTACACCATCGGTGGCGGGAAGTACGTCGGTTTTCACATCGACTTGTGCCATCGCGCGCTGGCCGACATCCAGAAGCAGCTTGGACTCGCAAAGCTGGACATCAAGTACCAACCCGTGTCGTCGGCCAATCGGACGCCGCTGCTGCAAAACGGTACGGTCGACATCGAATGCGGCTCAACGACCAACAACGCCGCCCGCCAACAACAGGTCGCGTTTGCCCTCACCACTTATGTTGAGGAAATCCGCATCGCCGTGAAGGCGAACTCAGGCATTCAGTCGATCAGTCAGTTGAACGGCCGCAAGGTCGCGACGACCACCGGCACGACCAGCGTGCTGCTCCTACGCAAGCACCAAAAGGCCGCGGGCGTCGAGTTCCAGGAGATCTTCGGAAAGGACCACACCGACAGCATGCTCAATCTCGATTCCGGGCGTGCCGATGCCTTCGTGATGGACGCTCAAGTGCTGGCCGGCAACATTGCCAAGTCGCGCAATCCGGCCGATTTCAGAATCGTCGGCGAGGTGCTCGGCGTGGAGCCGATCGCGATCATGATCCGCAAGGACGATCCGGCTTTCAAGCAAAGCATCGACAACACGCTGCGAGGCCTGATGAAGAGCGGCGAGATTGCGCAGCTCTACGACAAGTGGTTCATGAAGCCGATCCCGCCCACCAACACCGCCGTCAATCTGCCGGCCTCTGAAGAGACAAAGGCCGCCTGGGTGAGTCCGACCGACAAGCCCGCTGAGGACTACGCGCGTCGGTGATTCGACTTACCCGGCTCCCGGGTCGGGGTTCACTTTTCCTGCTTCCATCCAAAAGCACCATGAACGAGCATTTCCGACCGGTTGCGCTAGAGCACGCCAGCCGCCTGATCAACCACGGCCCAACCGTGCTGGTGACCAGTGCGGACGGCGAGCGCCGCAATGTGATGGCGGCCGCTTGGTCAATGCCAGTTGAATTCACACCGCCGCGCGTTGCCGTCGTCATCGACAGGCGTACTCATACGCGCGAACTCGTCACGGCCAGCGGTGCGTTCGGCCTCTGCCTTCCGGGTGCGGCGCTGGTTGACCTGACCTACGCCGTCGGCAGTGCCAGCGGCCGCGATATCGACAAGTTCGCTCGCCACGGAATCGCCGCAAGAAAAGGTCCGGCATTCGGCGTGCCGCTGATCGAGTTGGGCTGCGCCGCCTGGCTTGAATGCCGACTGATTCGCGAACCGCATACCGAGGATGCCTACGACACCTGCTTCGCGGAGGTGGTTGCGGCCGCAGCCGACGAACGCATCTTCGCGAACGGACATTGGTTGTTTCGCGATGACAACGTGGCGCTGCAGACCATCCACCACCTCGGTGGCGGCAACTTCGTGCATGCCGGCGGCGTGCTGCACGCTCAACCGCTGTAGTCGCGGGCGGCGTCGCTGCCCCGGGTTCCAACGCCGTGTCTGGAGCCCACTGAATTAGCAACCTCAACCCGGATCAAATCATGAGCAAACCTGTTTACGTCCAGGAGTACCACGCGATCGTCGAGGTGCTGAACAAGTACAACGATGGCTGCAAGCAGGCCAAGAGCAGCATCATGAAGCCCGCCTTCAGCGACCAGGCAACCATCTTTGGCCTCGGCGCGGACGGCAAGCTGTCGGGTGGTGCAATCCAGAATTTGTTCGACGGGATCGACAGTTCCTTTCGTCCTTCGCCCGAAGCGCAAGCTGCGATCGTCAGAGTCGACATCGTCGGCACCGCCGCCAGCGCCCGCGTCGACACCAATGACGTCTCCGGTTTTTGCTTCACCGATTTCTTCCATCTGCTGAAGGTCGATGGAAAGTGGATCGTGATCAGCAAGATCTACCACACGCACGTCGCCCCCTGAGCATCACGGAACCTGCTCGACCATCAGCGACTTGATGCGCCTCCAGCGAAATCACGTCTTGGAGCGGTTCCCCAGCTCAACGTCGAGCCGGTACTCGCGCCCGGCTTCGATATTGCGCACCAAGTCATCGGCCAACGGTTGACCATCAAGATGGATGCAAGCCGTGCCCGTGCGGCGCACCCGCAGCTTGAAGCGCGCACCGCGGAACTCGCGCTCGGCGTTGAGATGGTCCCAGCCGTCGGGCAGTTGCGGCCTCACTGACAGCCCCTGCGCGTGGCCACGCAGCCCGCACAAGCCTTCGATGACGCAGCGGTAGGCCCAGGCCGCCGTGCCGGTGTTGAAGAGCTGGCTGGAGCGTCCTGCGGTGCGCGGGTATTGCTGGTGGGCGCCGCGGTAGTAGTTGGGGATGAAGACGGGCAACTGGCCGCGCTGCAAATAGTCGGCCTCGTCAGGGCCCGGAACCATTCGGCGCAGCGCGCTGTAGGCGCGGTCGCCCTCGCCGGCGTCGTACAGCGCATGCACATAGAAGCTGGCCGCGTGGTTGTAGACGGCGCCGTTCTCGGCCGAGCCCGGGTGCTTTTGCGTCACGCGGCCTACGTCGTCGCGCATGTGGGAGTAGGGCGGGTTGAACATGGCCACACCGTGCGGCGTGTCGAGCTGGGCCTCGATGGCGGCCAGCATCTTCACACGCTGCTCCTTGCTCGCCGCGCCACTGAGCATGGCCCAGGACTGCGGGTTCAGGTAGATGCGGCCTTCGGTGTCGGCGCTGACGCCGAAGATCACATCGTCATCAGTAATGCCGCGTGCGAACCAGGCGCCATCCCACAGATGACGGTTGGCGGCGGCATTCAGGTTCTCGACCGCAGCCTGCAAGCGCGCGGCTTGGTCGGAGCGGCCGGCGCTGGCGCAGATACCGCCCCACAGCCGCATCGCATAGGCGGCCGCAACAGTGAGCCAGCCCGACACGCCGCGGCCCTTGTAGCCCACCATGTTCATCGGGTCGCACCAGTCGCCCTGGGCGATGAAACTCAGGCCGCGGGCGTCGCGGTCCTGCTGCAGCCAGGCCATGGCGGCGTCCAGCCGTTCGGCGACGGTGAGGTCGTTCACCACTACATCCAACAGCGCGAAGTCGCCCGTCTCGTCCAGGTAGGCCTGCAGGCACACGGGCAGCCAAACGCAGTGGTCGGTGTGCGGCACCTGGTTGATGTACTTCAGCTCGGCGCCTTCGATGAGCAGGATGCCGTCCGGCATGGAGCCGTTGGCGGCCTGTTGGCTCAGCGCATGCAACAGTGCGCCGCGCGTGACGCTCGGCGCGATATAGGCCATGCCGAGGTTGTCCTGCAGGTAGTTGCGCGTCTGCGGGTCGGTGCTGAGCCGGTTCACGTCGCCGTGATAGAAAACCTGGCGCGGCAGCCAGTGATTGACGAAGCGGTCGAAGTCGGCATCGGGTGTCTTGATGCGCAGGCAGCCGCGGCCGCTGTCGATGTAGTCGGCATAGGCAGCGTGGGCGCGGGCGAAGCCGGCTTCGCTGAGGTAGGTCTCGCGCACGCTGGCGATCTCGGCGTCGTCCAGCGCAGGGCCGAAGAGGAAGCGCCAGGTCTGGCCCTCGTTGGGCTGCAGCGTCAGCCGGTACTGCACGCAGGCGGCGGGCGTTTCGTAGCGGGCGTCGCCACCGGCGAGCTGCTCGACCTGCAGCGCGCTCGGGCGGTGCAGGCCGCCTTCGCCTTCAAACGCGCTCTGGCTGGCCTCCCAGGCATCAGGTGCGCGCTCGCAGAGGAAATAGGTCTTGTCCTTGAGCTGCAGGTTCTTGAAGTAGTCCGCCACCTTCTGGTAGGGCGTCACGCTGCTGGCAACGATGCCGCCCAGGTCGGCGCGCCACTCGGCCGACTGGTTCATCCACGACATGTAGCCGATGGGAAAGTAGGGCACGACGCTGATGCGTCTCGGTTGGCCCGAGAGATTGGTGACGCGAACCTCCCACAGCTCGACGACATCGTCGGTCGGCAGCCCTAGCGTCATTTCAATGAGCAGGCCGAGGTGCTCCACCGTCCAGCTCAGGTCATGCCGGCCGACGACGAAGCTGAAGCTGTCGACCGGCGCGCGCACCGGCTCATACGGCGCCGAGAACAGCTCGCCGGTGTCCTCGTCCTTCACGTAGACGAAGCGGCCGGGGTGGTGGGCGTAGTAGGCCTGCTCCGGCTGCATGAAGGTCTTGGCCTCCAGGTTGGGCGCATGGGCGTACTTGGCCGGCTCGGGCTGCATGAACTGCGCGGTGGCGTAGCCGCGGCAGGTCACCTGGATCATCATGCGGCGGTTCCACAGGAAGCCGGCGGCCTGGGGCAGGGCGGTGGGGCTGGTGAGCTCGCAGCGCTCGCCGTCATCGAGGTGTCGCAGCATGGGCGTCAGACCGGTGAAGTGGAGAACTTGCGCGCGGCCAGGTCGGCCTGGATGCGCGCCATGGTGGGGTTGTCCAGCGTGTAGAAGACCATGATGACGGCGGCCAGCAGCGTGAAGCCGGCCGGGATCACGGACATCAGCCAGACGATGCCGGCCTGGGAGTCGGCCGATTGCACCGCGTTGGGCACATAGCCCAGCGCCGTGAACAGCGTGCCGATGACGCCGACGGCGACAGCCGTGCCGAGCTTCTGCGCGAACGAGCTGGCCGCGAAGGTCATGCCCGTCGCGCGGCGGCCGTTGCGCCATTCGTTGAAGTCGGCCGAATCGGCCAGCATCGAAAAGGACAGCGGCGATTTCGGGCCGAGGACGAGACCGAGCGCGATCTGCAGCGCATACATCAGCGCGATCTGATCGGCGTCGACGAACAGGAAGGCCATCGACAGCACGGTGGAAGCGAGCATCAACCCGATCAGCAGCTTGCGCTTGTCGATGAAGCGAGTGAGGAAGGGCGTGCACGCCGTGCCGGCCGCCGCGGCCAGCAGGTAGGCCGGCATGAAGGTGGCCAGAAGCTCGGGCCGGTTGACCACGTACTTGAAGTAGTAGGCCGCGCTGGTCATGCGCAGCGTGATGCTGAGCATGATGATCAGCGCCAGGAAGAACAGCAGGATCCAGGGCAGGTTGCTGCGCAGGTCGGCCAGGTCCTGGCGCACGCTGGAGGGCTCGGCCTGTACCGGCTGGACGCGCTCGGTCGTCGCGCTGAAGGTGAAGGCGAAGATCAGCGCGGCGGCAACGCCCCAGAACACCATGGTCAGCGTCCAGCCCAGGGCTGGGTCGCCACCACCGAACCAGCCCACCAGCCGGGGCGACACGGCCGTGACGAGGGTGCCGCCCGCGAAGCCGCAGACGAAACGGGACGCGTTGACAGCATTGCGCTCCCGCGCGTCGCCCGAGATCACCCCCGACAAGGCGCTGTAGGGCAGGTTGACGCTGGTGTAGACCGTCATCAAGAGCAGGTAGGTCACGTAGGCCCACACCAGCTTGCCCGTGGGGCCGAAGTCGGGCGTGGAATAGGTCAGCACACCGATCACCGCCAGCGGCACCGGCATGAAGAGCAGATAGGGCCGGAACTTGCCCCAGCGCGTCTGCGTGCGGTCGGCGAAGGCGCCGATCATGGGGTCGGTGAAGGCGTTGAAGATCTTGATGACGAACAACATCGTCGCGGCGGCGGCTGCGGTGATGCCGAACACGTCGGTGTAGAAGATCAGCAGGAAGGTCGAGATGTTGGTCCAGTAGAAGTTGAACCCCATGTCGCCCAGGCCGTAGCCGACGATCTCGCGCCGAGTGAGCGGGCGCGCGCTCATGCTGTGCTCTGCAACCAGGCGAACACCTGCGCCTGCAACTGGTCCAGCGGGGCGAGTGCATCTAGGTGCAGCACGCCCGGCTCGCCGACGGGCGACTCCAGCGTCTCGAACTGGCTGTCGACCAGGCTGACGGAGAAGAAATGGCCGCCGCGTGCCTCGATGCGACGGCGGGCCTCGGCCCGGTCGACATCCAGGAAGGCGAAGCGCAGGCCCGGTGAGGCTTGGCGGAGCTGGTCACGGTAGCGGCGCTTGAGCGCTGAGCATGCGGCCATGGCGCCTAGCGGGTGACAACGCAGTTGCTCGCACAGCGCGGCGAGCCACCCGGCGCGGTCATCGTCGGTCAGCGGCTGGCCCTGGGCCATCTTGCGGCGGTTGGCCTCGCTGTGGAAGTCGTCGCCCTCCAGCCAGACACGGCCGGCTCTTTGGGCGACGGCAGCGCCCAGCGCGGATTTACCGCTGCCGGCGACGCCCATGAAGACGAGGGATTCGGGCGCAAGGTGGGTCATGGGGCGCGAGCGAGAGCGGATCTGAGGGCTTTGGATAGCGCTATCCTAATGTCAATGCCGCCTATGACGCTCCGTGTTTTCCCGCCGCAGCCTTCGCGCCGAGCGTCAGAGTACCGCGCGCAGCCTGTCGTAGCCGCTGCGGCTGACGGGAATGCGCTTGCCATTCCTCATGCGCGCGACGTGGGCGTCGCTGTCCGTCTTCTCCAGAGCCTGCAGCGCCGTGAGGTTGATGATGAAGGAGCGGTGCACGCGCACGAAGCGGCTGGGGTCGAGCTGGGCTTCCAGGTCCGAGATGCGCTGGGCTTTCAGGTGGTCACGGCCGGCGCTGTGGAAGGCGACGTTGTCGGCCTGAGCCTCGATGTAGTCGATGGCGTCGACCGCCAGCACCTGCATGCCCCCGCTGCGCTCGGCGTCGCGTACGAGCACACGGCTCAGCGCCTGGGGCGAGACGAGTTTGTCCAGTCCGGGCTGAGCCTGACCAAGCAGGCGGCGCGCGCGTGTCAGCGCGGTGTCGAAGCGCGTCTGGTTGAAGGGCTTGAGCAGATAGTCCACCGCATGCAGCTCGAAGGCGCGCATGGCGTGCTGGTCATGCGCCGTCGTGAAGATGACACCGTCGCGCCGGCCGGTCAGCTCCAGCACTTCGAGGCCCGTCAGGCGCGGCATCTGGATGTCGAGAAAGACGAGATCGGGCTTGAGCTCGGTGATGGCGCGGGCGGCATCCAGGCCGTTCTCGGCTTCGACGGCGACGGTGATGTCGGCGTGGGCTTTCAGGAACTCGCGCAGCAGGCGGCGGGCCAGGGGTTCGTCGTCGGCAATGAGGGCTTGCAGCGTCATGGAGTCTCGTTCTCGAAGGGAATGCTGATCTCAACCGCGAAGCCCTCGCGCGTCGCGCCCCAGCTCACACGGGCACGGTCGCGGTACTGCGCGGCCAGCCGCTCGCGCAGATGGCGCAGGCCTTGGCCCATGCCGGGTTCTCGCGATGGTTCTGCGGGCACGGGATTGCGCACGGCCAGGTGCAACCAGCCGTCGCGCACCAAGGCCTGGATCTGCAGCAGGCCGCCGCCGTCCAACGCGCGCAGGCCGTGCTTGAGGGCGTTCTCGACCAGGGGCTGCAGCGTCAGCGGCGGCAGCAGGGCGGCCAGGGTCTCGGGCGGCGCATCAATGGCGCTGCGCAGCTTGTCGCCCAGGCGTTGGCGCTCGATGGCGAGGTAATGGCCGATGAGGTCGAGCTCGTCCTCCAGGCGGATGCGCTCGCGGCCGGCCAGCGCCAGGGTCTGCCGGAAGAACTGGGCCAGGTCGATGCTCATCTGCCGCGCGCCAGCGGGGTCGAAGCTGGTCAGCGCGCTGATGGAGTTCAGGCTGTTGAAGAGGAAATGCGGGTCGATCTGCAGGCGCAGCAGCTGCAGCTCCATGTCGCGGGCCAGCAGCCGCGCCTCGGCCTCGCGGGTGGCGGAGGCTTGCGCGGATTCGACGGCCAGCAGCAGGTCGTGGGCCAGCACCGACAGCGTCAGCAGGATGAGATTGGCCAGCAGCAAGAAGCCCCAGGTCGCCGGGGTCATCGTGACCAGGCCGGCCGGGCGGCCGAGGGCGAGGCCCGCTGCATTCCAGCCTGCCGCGAGTGCGAGCGCCGCGCCGCCGAGCAGCAGCACGGCCGCAATCCGTGCAGCCAGTGCCCGCGGCCAGCGGCCGGCACCGAAGGGCTGGCTGCGGCAGAGGTGATACAGCGACAGTGCGACAAAGCTCAGCACTGTGCTCAGCGGCAGCGCCCAGGCCAAGGCCCAGGCGAAGTCGACCGGGCCTTGCCTGCCCAGCAGCGCGGCCAGCGCCGTGCCGGCCAACGCGGCGGCCAGCAGGCAGGCGGCCAGGCCGCGCCGGTGCACCAGCAGCGGGTGCACTTCAGTTCTTGACTTCGACGCCGCCGAACATCGCGTCGCCCCGCAGCACGAGGCGTTGCGTCGGGTTCATGGGCGGCACCGTACGGTCCTCCACGCCGCCCAGCGTTGGCGCGATGTCGACAATGACTTGCCAGTCGCGCGGCACGCGCAGCTCGACACCGCTGAAGCGGGCCGAGATCTCGAGCACGGCCTCAGGGCCCTCGATCGCGGCCTGGCGCAGGTCGAGCTCGACGCCGCCGAAGGTCACGTCGATGCGGCCGCCCTTGAAGGCGCGCGAATCGTTTTGCTGGCGGATGGCGCTGAAGCTGGCGTCGATGGCAATGCGGTCGCCGTGCTCGAGCGTCGACGGCGTGTCGGCGCAAGCCCCTGCTCCGCGGTAGCGCGGGAACATGCCACGCGCCAGGATGGACAGGCCAGCCAGGATGATGAAGACGGGCCACCAGTCGCGCAGCCGGATGGTGACGAGGTCCAGGTTCTGTGCGGTCATCACGGCGCCGACGATGACCAGGGCGATGCCGAACAGCCAGTTGCCCGCGTGGCGTGGCCAGACGATGCGACTCAGCCCGAACAGCACCAGGGCCAGCGGCCAGAAGGTGCGCAGCAGCGGCATGCCGAAGACATGGAGGTTGTCCAGCAGGGCCAGCGTGCCGATGCCGATAACGCCCAGCCCGAAGACGACGCGGTGTGCCGGGTGGTACGGCGGGCGATGGCGGATGCGGTTGGGTCTCATGGTGCGGTTCTCGACTTGCGATGGCATGAGTAGACACGCCCGTCGCAACCGGCGAGCCGCCGAATCGGCGAATCGACGCCAGCCGGCGACGAATCAACAGCCGGGTTCGCGAATGTCGGAAAGGAGAAAGCCCGGTGCACTTGCGCCGGGCAAAGAAAAAGCCCGGTGCGGGTGCACCGGGCTTTCGGGAGGCGAGAGCCTGAGGATCAGGCGGCGCGCTTGGCGGCGCGGGTCGCGGTCTGCGTGGCCTTGACGGCTTGGCTGGTCGCGGCCTGGAAGTTGGACTCGGCCACTTCAACGGCTTGCTTGGTGGCCTTCTGGACCGACTCGAAAGCGTTGTTGGCGGCAGCGACAGCCGACTTCACCAGGGCGACGGCGTTCTCGGTGCCGGCCGGGGCGTTCTTGGCGGCGTTGTCGACAACGGCGGTGAAGCTCTTCTGCACATCGGCGAACTTGGCTTCTGCAGCCTTGGCGACTTCGGCGCCAGTGGCAGAGGCGATGTCGTAGATGTGGCGGCTGTAGGAGGCGGCCTTCTCGGCGGTCGGCTGCAGCAGGGCGGCTTGCAGGGACAGCAGCTCTTGTGCGTCCTTGACGGACAGGGCGGCGGCGGTGGTGTCAGCGGCTTCGCTCAGCGCGGTGCGAGCGACTTGCAGGTTCAGCTCGACGAGCTTCTCGACGCCTTCGAACGCCTTGTTCGTCAGGCCGAAGAGGGTTTCGACATTGGCCTTGTGGGCGGCGAGGACTTGTTCAGCGGTCAGCATGGTGAGACTCCGATTTCAGGTGGTTGAACCGTTTGCTGTGCTTCTTTTGCTGCACTGCAACATGAACTGAATGATAGGGGCCGGGCGCCAGATTGCAAGAACTATTTTGTGCAGTGCAGCAAACTAGGGGTGTCGGGGTGTGACAAAGGTCCACGGCTATCGTGGCGGCCATGCAGGCCTTCCATTCCGATGCCCACAGCCTGGCCCTGCCGCCGGGGCACCGCTTCCCGCAATCTAAGTACCGCTTGTTACGGGAGCATTTCGAGCGCGAGCCGGGGTTGCTGCGCATGCAGCCGGCGCCGGCCGCCAGCGAGGGTGAACTGGCCCTGGCCCATACGCCGGACTATGTGGATGCGGTCCTGCTCGGTCACCTCAGCGCCGCCCAGCAGCGCGAGATCGGCTTCCCGTGGAGCCCGTCCATGGCTGAGCGTTCGCGGCGCTCGGTGGGCGCCAGCATCGCGGCCGCCCGGGCGGCCCTGGCCGAGGGTGTGGCGGCGAATATGGCGGGTGGCACCCACCATGCCTATGCCGACAAGGGCTCCGGCTATTGCGTCTTCAATGACGTCGCCGTCGCTGCGCGCTTGATGCAGGCCGAGTGGGCAAGAAGCCACCGCAGCCTGTTGCGCGTCCTCGTCATCGACCTGGACGTGCACCAGGGCAATGGCACTGCGGCCATCTTCCGCGACGACGACACGGTGTTCACCTTCTCCATGCACGGCGCGCGCAACTTCCCGTTTCGCAAGGAGGCGAGCGATCTGGACGTGGATCTGGTCGACGGCTGTGGCGATGCGGACTACCTGGCTGCGCTGGACGCGGCACTCGGCGAGGTCTGGCGTCGCATTGATCCGGGCCTGGTGTTCTATCTTGCCGGCGCCGACCCCCACGAAGGCGACCGCCTGGGCCGGTTGAAGTTGACCTATGAAGGTCTGGCCGAACGCGATCGGCGCGTACTGGCGGGCTTAAGCGAACGCCGCATCCCCGTGGCGCTGAGCATGGCCGGCGGCTACGGTCACGACCTGGCAACGACGGTCGCCGTGCAGATCAACACGCTGAATCTGGCCGCCCAGTCCTGGGCCGCCTGGGCCGCTATCGCACGCGGAACTGGCTGACCACCTGGGCCAGTCGCTGCGCCTGCTCGCGCAGCGACTCGGCCGCCGCAGCGCTTTCCTCGACGAGGGCGGCGTTCTGCTGCGTCATGTCGTCGACCTTGGTGACGGCGCTGGTGACATCGTCGATGCCGCGGCTCTGGGCGGCGGCGCTGGTGCTGATCTCGCCAATGATGTCGGTCACGCGCTGCACGGCGCCGACGATATCGGTCATCGTCGAGCCGGCGTCTTGCACCAGGCGGGCGCCGGATTGCACGCGCTCGACGCTCGCGCCGATCAGCGCCTTGATCTCCTTGGCCGCCGCCGCGCTTCTCCCCGCAAGGTTGCGCACCTCACTGGCCACCACGGCAAAGCCGCGGCCCTGCTCGCCGGCGCGGGCAGCTTCCACCGCCGCGTTCAACGCCAGGATGTTGGTCTGGAAGGCGATGTCATCGATGACGCCGATGATGTCGGCGATGCGCTTGCTGGACGCGGTGATGTCATTCATCGTGTCCACCACCTGCTGTACGACGCTGCCACCGCGGTGGGCCACGGTGGCGGCGCTGGTGGCGAGCTGGTTGGCCGTCTGCGCGCTGTCGGCGCTCTGACGCACGATGCCGGTCAGCTGTGCCATGGACGAACTGGTGGTCTCCAGGCTCGAGGCCGTCTGCTCGGTACGCTGGCTCAGGTCCTGGTTGCCCGAGGCGATCTCGGCCGACGCGGTGCGGATGGAGTCGGCCACCGTCATGACTTCGCCCACCGTCTGGCCGAGTTGCTCGCACATCTGGTTCAACGCCCGCATCAGACCGGCCAGTTCGTCGTGGCCCTGAGGCGCGGCGCGCTGGGTCAGATCACCTGCGGCGACTGATTCGGCCAGCGACAGCGAGGCGTTGACGTCGGCTGCGATCTTGCGCTGGTTGGCGAGCAGCAGGCCCATGCCGGCGCCAGCGGTCAGCAGAGAGATCAGGGCGAAGACCCAGGCGCGCTGGCGGGCCGTGGCCTGCTGGGATTCCGACGCGGCTTGCTGATCGGCCCCCATGCTCTGCACGATCTTGCCCATCAGCGTCGCGACTTCCTTGTAGCGGGCCTCGGCGTCCTGCATCGCGGCAACGCCGGTGTTGGGGTCGACCGAGGCCAGGTCGACGGCGGCGTCGGCCTTGGCCAGGTAGGCTTTCAGCAGCGGCAGGGTCGCGTTGATGTGGGCGTCGGTCTCGGCGGGCGTGGCCTCCATCTCGGCCAACGTGGTCAGCGTGCGCGTGAGGCCCTCAACCTGGGTCTTCAACTGCCCCCGCAGGGCCTTTACCTTGGCGTCGTCCAGCGAGCCGATCAAAGCGATGGTGCGATAGACGCCGCCATGCATCTCGCCCACCTGCGTCTGCACGGACACCGTGGTCATGAAGACCTCGTTGCGCTGCTGGCCGGCCTCGTTGGAGGCGACAACCCCACGCAGGGACAGCATGCTGTTGCCCAGGCCGATGGCCAGCACGACGACCAGTGCCGCCATCGGCGGCAGCAACATCTTTGAAGCCAGCTTCATCGGCAACCTTCAAGAGTAGCAACCGGCGCGAGCCGGCGGCAGGGCAGGGGACGGCCAGCCATCCGCGCTTTACTTGTAGATGCCGCCGCAGACGATGGTGTCGTCCAGTCGCTCGCAGTACATCTGCTTGGGTTCGATCTTCTTGCTCGCCGGGTTGGTGAACTTGTAGTCCTGCCAGAAACCCTTGGGGCTGGACTTGCCCAGTTCGACGCGCTCGCGGATGAAGGGCTTGCCGTCGATGTCCTTGAGGTCGATCAGATCGCGGCCGACCTGCTTCTCGTTGGCGCCGTGGGCCAGGCATTTGCCGTCCATGCCGTAGACGACGATGTAGAGGTCGGCCTTGACGAACTGCGGGTCCTTGGCCGTGATCGTGGCATAGGCCTTGTCCTTGCCGTTGGCCTTGATGAAGGTCACAGCCTTCTTGACGGTGGCGACCGCGTCATCCTTGGTCGCGTTGTCGGCCAGTGCGGCCTGGGCGCCGAAGACGGCCGCCAGTGCAAATGCAAAACTCACTACTCGGGATCGGTTCATGCGAGCTCCTTGCCAGCCGTTGTGAAATCGTTGTCTGCGGCCCAGTGTCGCTCCGGAAAAACAGATCGTGCAAGTGCATAAGCCGCAATCAGCCCCGTAAAGCGGGCCCGGCGGACGTGCATGGAAGAATGCCGCCATGACGACCCGCCCCCAGCCCGATGGCCGCGAGACATACCCCCGCTTCGTGCCGCTGACGACGCGGTGGATGGACAACGACGCCTACGGCCACTTGAACAACGTCGTCTACTACAGCCTCTTCGACACGGCCGTGAACAGCCTGCTCATCGAGGCCGGCGCGCTGGATATCCATGGCGGCGAGGTCATTGGCCTGGTCGTCGAGACGCATTGCAACTTCTTTGAGTCACTCGCCTTTCCGCAGCGCATCGAGGCCGGCGTGCGCGTGGCCCAGCAAGGACGCTCCAGCGTGCGCTACGAGATCGGCCTGTTCGCTGAAGGCGCCGCCGCGTGCGCAGCGCGGGGTCATTTCGTGCATGTCTACGTCGACCGCGTCAGCCGCCGCCCGGTGGCCGAGCTGCCGGCCTCCTATCTCCAAGCCTTGAAGACCCTGACGCCATGAGCCGTTTCGCCACGCCCACGCCCGAGCAGACCGCCGCGGTCGATGCCGCCATCAAGACCCGGCACTCGCTGCGCGCCTTCCTGCCGAAACCGGTGCCGCGCGCGACCATCGAGGACATTCTTGAGGTCGCCTCCTGGGCGCCCTCTGGCACCAACACCCAGCCGTGGCAGGTGCATGTGATGACGGGTGCGGCGCTCAAGCGCGTGGCCGGCCGCATCCAGGCCACCTATCTCGACCCCGAGCAAAACGCCGGCCACAAGGAGGAATACGCCTACTACCCCACCGAGTGGCGCAGCCCCTACATCGACCGCCGCCGCAAGGTGGGCTGGGATCTCTACGGGCTGCTGGGCATCGCCAAGACCGACAAGTCGCGCATGCAGCACCAGCATGGCCGCAACTTCATCTTCTTCGACGCGCCGGTCGGCCTGATGTTCACSATCGACCGCGTSATGCRSCAGGGCWSCTGGCTSGACTACGGCATGTTCCTGCAGAACATCATGGTCGCTGCCCGCGCGCGCGGCCTGCACACCTGCCCGCAGGCCGCGTTCACGCAGTTCCACCGCGTCATCGCCGAGGAGTTGCAATTGAGCGATGAGCAGATGGTGGTCTGCGGCATGTCCATGGGCTATGCCGACCCGGATGCCATCGAGAACAGCCTCGTCACCGAGCGCGCGCCGGTGGCCGAGTTCACGCGCTTCATCGAATGAGTTTCTCCGGCGCCGAACTCGGCCTGACCTGGGCCGCGCCGTTCGCGGGCCTGCTGTTGTCGATTGCCGTCATGCCGTTGGCCGCGCCGGCCTTCTGGCACCACCACTTCGGCAAGATCGCCGCGGGCTGGACGCTGGCCTTGCTGATCCCGTTTGCGCTCGCATTCGGGGCGGCAGAGACCGGCGGCGTGCTGGTGCACACGCTGGTCGAGGAATACCTGCCTTTCACCATCCTGCTCGGCGCGCTGTACACGACGGCCGGCGGCATCTTCATCCGCGGCAATCTGCATGGCAGCCCGGCGCTCAACTCGGGCCTGATGCTGCTGGGCGCCGCACTGGCCAGCTTCATGGGCACGACGGGCGCCTCCATGCTGCTGATCCGCCCGCTGATCCGCGCCAACGACAACCGCCGCCACAACGCCCATGTCGTCGTCTTCTTCATCTTCATCGTCAGCAACGTCGGCGGGTCGCTGACGCCGCTGGGCGACCCGCCGCTCTTTCTCGGCTTCCTGCAGGGCGTCAGCTTCTTCTGGACGGCCGGGCAACTGTGGCAGGAAACGCTGTTCCTGCTCGCTGCGCTGCTCGCCGTGTTCTGGGGCATCGACGCCTGGCTCTACCGCAAGGAAGGCATCACGCCCGCTGACCCGACACCCGACGCGCCCCGGCTGGGTCTGGAAGGCGTCATCAACCTGCTGCCGCTCGTCGTGGCCATCGGCCTGGTGCTGATGAGCGGCACCTGGAAGCCGGGCATCGTCTTCGACCTCTGGGGCACGCCGCTGCCGTTGCAAGCCCTGGTGCGCGACGTGGGCCTCGTCGTCGTGACGTTCGCGTCGCTGTGGCTGACACCGGCCGGTGTGCGCGAGAAGAACCAGTTCAGCTGGGCGCCGATGCAGGAAGTGGCCAAGCTCTTCATCGCCATCTTCCTGACCATGGTGCCCGTCATCGCCATGCTCAAGGCCGGCCCGGCCGGTGTGTTCGCGTCGCTGGCCGCCATGCTCGATTCGCCGATGGCCTATTTCTGGCTGACGGGCGGCCTGTCTTCGGTGCTGGACAACGCGCCGACCTATCTCGCCTTCTTCAACCTCGCCGGCGGCAATGCAGCCCAGCTGATGAATGAAGGTGCATCGGTGCTGGCGGCCATCTCAGGCGGCGCCGTCTTCATGGGCGCGATGACCTATATCGGCAACGCGCCCAATTTCATGGTCAAGGCCATCGCCGAGGAGCGGGGTGTCAAGATGCCGAGCTTTGGTGGCTATCTGCTCTGGTCTTGCGCGGTGCTGCTGCCGCTTCTCTTCGTGATGGGCTGGATATGGATGCGATGAAGAAAGTCCTGATCGCGCGCCGGGCGCCTGCGGCCKTCGTTGAAAAACTCGCGGCCCAATTCGACGTGGACTTCCATCAGGGCGAGGCGCCGCTGACCCCCGACGAGTTACGTGCCCGTCTGCAAGGCAAGGCCGGCGCCTATATCACCGGCACCGAGCGCATCACCGCCGAGTTGCTCGACGCCTGCCCCGATCTGCGCGCCGTCTGCACGATGAGCGTGGGCTACAACCACATCGACCTGGGCGCCAGCACGTCGCGCCGCGTCCTCGTTACCAATACGCCCGATGTGCTGACCGAATCGACGGCCGACTTCGGCTTTGCGCTCCTGATGGCCACGGCCCGGCGCATGAGCGAGGGCGAGCGCCTGCTGCGAGACGGGCGCTGGAAGAGCTGGGCCTGGGACTTCCTGGCCGGCTCAGACGTGCACGGCGCGACGCTGGGCATCCTCGGCATGGGCCGCATCGGCCAGGCCATTGCGCGGCGTGGCCGCTTCGGCTTCGGCATGAAGGTGATCTATCACAACCGTTCGCGGCTGCCGGCCGACATCGAGGCTGAACTTGGCGCAAGCTATCTGACCAAGGAAGCGCTGCTGCGCCAGGCCGATCACCTCATCCTCGTGCTGCCTTATTCGGCTGAGTCCCACCACTGCATCGCCGCGCCCGAGCTGGCGCTGATGAAGCCGACGGCGACTCTCGTCAACATCGCCCGCGGCGGCATCGTCGATGAAGATGCGCTTGCCGCGGCACTGCGCGAGAACCGTATCGCCGCTGCCGGCCTCGATGTCTTCGAGGGCGAGCCGCGTGTGAATCCGGCGCTGCTGACGCTGCCCAACGTCGTTCTCACGCCGCACATCGCCAGCGCCACCATGCCCACCCGCCTGGCCATGGCCGATCTTGCTGCCGACAACCTCGTCGCCGCGCTGACCGGTGCCAAGCCCCTCACGCCGCTGAACCCTGAAGTCATTTCCGCATGAACCGCCGCCTGATCTGCCTGCTTTCCTTGCTGCCCGCGCTGGCCTTCGGCCAGTCCATGAAGAACAAGGGTGCGCCGCCGCCACCGCCAGCGCCCGTCGTGGAAGACAAGACGCCGCGAGACCCCAACAAGTTCGCAGTCCTGTCCCTGCTGGGCGACAACGTGCAGCTCATCTCCTTGAGCCCGGCGCGTGGCGACACCGTGCAGTCCGGCGACTGGACGTCCACGCCCGCCGGGGGTTTGGACAACGCGGTGCTGCAAGCCTTGAACGGTGCCATCACGGCCTCGGCCAAAGGTCGCGAGGTCAAGCTCTACACCTCGACCACGCGCAGCCTGTTCGGCGACCCCGCTCACCTGTTCGTTGACGGCAGGCTCAGCCTGCCTGGCAAGCTCGGCGACGCGGTGCGCCAGAGCGGCGCGGCTCAGCTGCTGCTGGTCACGCGCAGCCGCCAGGAGCCGGCCCTTGCCGCGGCCTTGCCGGGCCGCATCCTTGCGACGCTGGAAGGCCCGGGCTTCGTGCTGGACCAGCGCCCCAGCGGCCAGATCAGCTTCGATGGCCAGGGCGCCCTGCCGGTGTTCGCGTCCTATGTATCCATTCGCGTCGCGCTGATCGACCTCAGCGATCTCAAGCTCAAGCGCGAGCAGTCGCTCGCCGTGGCGGCGCGCCTGCCGGTGGACCGCGAGGCCGCTGCCAACCCCTGGGCCGCCACGACGGCCGAGCAGCGCGTGAAGGCGCTGGAGGCCCTCATCGAGGCCGAACTCCCGCGCGCCGTGGCCTCTCTCGTCTCACCCTAGGTCCGGCACAGCCTTGAACACCCCGGCCGGGTCGTAGGCCTGCTTGACCTGGCGCAGCCGCGCGAGGTTGGCGCCGAAATAGGCCTCGGCCGGCCTGGCCAGCAGGCCGTTCAGATAGTTCACATAGGCACCGCCGCTGCTCCAGGCCTGCATCGTCGTGCGCATGCCGTGTGTCCAGGCCGCGGCCTCGTCCAGCGTCGCAGCCGCTGCGCTGACCGGAAACTCGGCCAGGTATTGGGCGCTGAAGAGGGCGCGGCGGTGCGCGAAGGCCGTCGCATCGGGCGCGACGCGAGCGATGGCGCCGCCCATCAGGTTGAGCAGCACGGCACCGGCGCGGCCGCTGTCACGACGCTGTTGCAGGGCCTGGCCCAGGGCGGTGACGCCGGTGGCATCCAGCGCGTTGTCGAAATAGTCCGAGCTGGCCGCCATGGCCACGCGGCCCAGCTGGCCGTTGGCGTTCTGGCTCGGCAGGTGGCACTGGGCGCGGCTCAGCGCCGCGCAACTGCCGAGCATGACGTCGCGGTAGCTGCGCGCCTGCAGCGTGGCGTCCGGCGGCGTGCGGCCGATGCGCGTGAGCAGGGCGCTCCAGTGCGGCTGCACGGTGGCCGCGTCGCCGATGGCGATGCCCCACAGATAAGCCCCCTGGCCTGACAGCGCGAGCTGGGACCAGACCGTGTCTGGCAGGGTCTGTGGCCAGGCCTGCCAGGCCGCCAGGACGGCCGGCAGTTCGCTGAGCGCGAAGCTGGCGCCGAACTGCGCCAGCGGCGCGATGGCATGCGTCTGGAAGGTCAGCGAGGTGACCAGGGCCACCTGGCCGCCGCCACCGCCACGCAGGGCCCAGAAGAGATCGGGCCGCAGCGTGTCGCTGCATTCGAGCTGCTCGCCGTTGGCCGTGATGACGCGGGCCGATAGCAGCGCGTCGCAGGTCAGGCCATAGGCGCGGTCCAGCACGCCGATGCCGCCGCCCAGTGTGATGCCGGCGATGCCGACGCTGACGCAGCTCCCCGAGGGGATGCAACGGCCGGCGGTGATGAGGCTGTCGTAGACGTCGGTGAGCTTGGCGCCGGCGCCCACGGTGGCGCGCTCCCCGTCCAGTTGCACACCGTCCATGGCGCCCACGTCGATGATCAGGCCGCTGCCGGTGCTGGCTCCGAGATAGCTGTGGCCGCCACTGCGGCCCGTGAAGACGAGCTTTTGCTGCTTGGCGAAGGCCAGGGCCGAGGCGACATCGGCGGCGCTCGCGCAGCGCGCGACGGCCAGAGGCAGCTGGCTGTCGTAGCGGGCGTTTGCGCCGCGGCGCAGGCGGTCGAAGTCGGCTTGCGTGGGCAACACCAGTTGGCCCTGCAGCTGGCGCGAGAGGCCGTCCCAGTCCAGCCCCGCCGGTGGGGCAGGCGCCGGCGCAGGAGAGGGCGCAGGTGCCGAATTCCCACCGCCGCCGCAGCCGGCCAGCCCGCCGCTCAACGCCGCCGCGCCGCCCAACCCGAGAACAAAACGTCGTCGCTCCATCGCCCGCCTGACAATGCCAATAAAAGACCAGATGCTCGACTCTACGCGATACCAATAAGATACCAATGAAAGCGATTGCGCGCCGGGCGACAATGGCCCGCATGAGCCTGTTCGACGTGTTGATGCTGGGCCTRCTGGCCCTGGTTTTGGTCCTGCTGGTGTTGATCTGGGCTCGCCAGAAACCGCAAACCGGCGTGGCGCCCGAGCTGCTGCAGAGCAACGAGCGGCTGGAGCGCGAACTGCGCGACGAGCTGGGCCGCAGCGCCAGCGGCACGCGCCAGGAACTGGTGCAAGGCCTTGCCCAATTCCAGCAGGTGCTGACGCAGGGATTGCAGGGCAGCAACCAGTCCCTCGCGCAGCAGGCACTTGCCGCGCGCGAGTCGCAGGACGCCGCCGCGCAGCGCAGTGCGCTGGCGCAGGGCGAGTCCATGCAGCGCCTGACCGATGCAATGCTCGAGCAGCTCAAGGCCATGTCCACCAGCAACGAACAGCGCATGGCCGAGCTGCGCCATACCGTTGAGTTGCGTCTGACCAGCATCCAGCAGGACAACGAGAAGAAGCTCGAGCAGATGCGGGCAACGGTGGACGAGAAGCTGCACGCCACGCTGGAACAGCGCCTGGGCGAGAGCTTCAAGCAGGTGGCCGAACGCCTGGAGCAGGTGCACAAGGGCCTGGGCGAGATGCAGAACCTGGCCCGCGACGTGGGCTCGCTGAACCGCGTGCTGACCAACGTGAAGACGCGCGGCATCTTTGGCGAAGTGCAACTGGCGGGCCTGCTGGAGCAGGTTTTCACGCCGGAACAGTACGCAGCCAACGTGGCGACGCTGCCCGGCTCGTCCGAACGCGTGGAGTTTGCGATCAAGCTGCCCGGCCAGCGCGACGATGGCCAGCCACTCTGGCTTCCCATCGACGCCAAGTTCCCGCGCGAGGACTACGAGCGCCTGCTCGACGCCCAGGAAAAGGGCGACCCCGTGGCCGCCGAAGCCTCGGCCAAGGCCATCGAAATGCGCCTGCGGATGGAGGCGCGCACCATCCGCGAGAAATACATCGCGCCGCCGCATACAACCGACTTCGGCATCCTCTTCGTGCCCACCGAGGGCCTGTACGCCGAGGCCCTGCGCCGCCCGGRTCTGATGGAGAGCCTGCAGCGCGAACACAAGGTCATGCTATGCGGCCCCACCACCTTGCTGGCCACGCTGACCAGCCTGCAGATGGGCTTTCGCWCGCTGGCGCTGGAGAAACGCTCGGCTGAGGTCTGGGAAGTGCTGGGAGCGGTCAAGACCGAGTTCGGCAAGTTCGGCGAGGTGCTGGCCAAGACGAAGAAGAAGCTCGAAGAGGCCAGCAACACCATCGATCTGGCCGAGACCCGCACGCGCCAGATGACGCGCAAGCTCAAGAGCGTCGAGGCGCTGCCCGACGACGCAGCCCAGCGCATGTTGCAGCTCGACAAGCTCGTTGAGCTCGGCGAGGACGCCGAGTGACCGACTCCGCCCCTGCGGGGAAGAAGGCCAATCTGCGCCACGCCTTCGTGTGGCTGATCGCCACGATGATCTGCGTGCATGCCTGCATGGCCACCACGCGCGTGACCGCCAGCCTGTGGGTGCTCAACCGCGGCTATGGCGAGGCCTCGGTGGGCCTGCTGCTCAGCCTCTTCGCCGTCGCGCCCATCGTGCTGTCGCTGTGGGCCGGGCGGCTGGCGGACCGGCACGGCTTTCATCGGCCCGTGGGTGTGGGTGTGCTGATGGCCGGCTGCGGCGCGCTGCTGGCGTTGGCCGTGCAGCAGCTCTGGGCCATCGCCGTCGGCTGCCTGCTGTGTGGCGGTGCGGTCGCCGTCGCGGCCGTGGCGCTGCAGCGCGAGGCCGGGTTGATGGCCGACGAGCCGGGCGAGCTCAAGCGCATCTTCAGCTGGATGGCCCTGGGCCCGGCCCTGTCCAACGCGTTGGCGCCGGTGATTGCCGGGATTCTCATCGATCAGTTCGGCATGACGGCTGCCTTCGGCTTCGCGACGCTGCTGCCGCTGCTGGCCTGGGGTTTTGCGCAGAAGGTACCGCGCCAT
Organism: Roseateles sp. P5_E1; assembly: GCF_054049335.1. Classification (NCBI taxonomy): domain Bacteria; kingdom Pseudomonadati; phylum Pseudomonadota; class Betaproteobacteria; order Burkholderiales; family Sphaerotilaceae; genus Roseateles; species Roseateles sp. P5_E1. The sequence goes on along the minus strand of NZ_JBFUMN010000027.1, from coordinate 47,696 downwards.
CAGCCCGAGCCACTGACCAAGAGCTTTCGCGAGCGCGCCGCCTGGCAGTTGTTCCGGCTGCCGGCCTTTCGCCGCCTCATCCTCGTCAACCTGGTGCTGTCGGCCTGCTGGGATGCGCACAGCTTCGTCGTGCCCGTGGTGGGCCATGCGCGCGGCCTGTCGGCAGTCAGCATCGGCATCGTGCTGGGCAGCTTCGCTGCCGCGGCCACCTGCGTGCGTCTGGCCATCGTGCGCTTCGCCGACGAACTGGACGAGGTCAAGGCCCTGCGCACGGCCATGGTGGTCGCAATGCTGACCTTCATGGCCTATGCCTGGCTGCCGGGCACCGTTGGTCTGATGTGCGGCTCCGCTTTGCTGGGCGTGGCGCTGGGCTCGGTGCAGCCCATGATCATGGCCATGCTGCACCACGTGACGCCGCCCGGTCGCCATGGCCAGGCGCTGGGCCTGCGCATGTTGACGGTCAACGGTGCGACGGTGGCCATGCCCGCCGGCTTCGGCATCCTCGCCGCGGCCACTGCCCTGGTAGCGCCGATGTGGCTGATGGCCTCGCTGTTGCTTGTGGCCCAGCTGCCGGCCAGACATCTGCGTCAGCAATAGCTCTCTGGCGCCGGTTGGCGCAGGCTCTAGCATCCGCTACAGGAGGGTGGGGCGATGAGATTTCTGATCTGGCTTGCCGGTCTGCTGTTGGCTGCATCCACGGCGGTAGCGCAGGTGGAGGATGACGACGGCGAGGCGCTCGTCGTCATGGCTCAGTCCGAAGCCCAGGCTCTGCTCGCTGAAGTGCTGCCGGCCGAACCCGCGGCGCGCTACGCGCTGCTGCAGCGCCAGGCTCGTGCCGCCCAGGCGCTGGAGCAGCGCGGCAAGTACGTCGAGCTGCTGCGCGAGCTGGCCACCTTGGGCCGCAGCCAGCCCGGCGGCGAGATCTGGATCCGCCAATACCTGAGCGCCGAATTCATCTGGGGCAGCTCGGGCAAGTCCATGGCTGCGGCCGATGCCTTTGCCAGCGACGCGACGCTGAGCCTGCCCACGCGGGCGGCGGCCGCGCTGCGCCACGTCTACGCGCTGGCCCAGGCGCGCGACCGCGCGGTCATGGAGCGCATGTGGTCGCGTGCGCAGGGCCTGGTCAGGCAGGCGCAGGAGTCGCTCGGCGACCGCGACCCGGCGGCGACGCTGCGGCTGCGCGTCGACCACCTGCAGGTGCGCTCCGAGATCGAGCGATGGGAAGGGCGGCTGGGCGACGCGGTGGCAACGCTGCGGGAGGCTGTGCGCCTGGCGCAGAAGGGCGTCGAGGACGCGCGCAGACTCCCCGGTGGAGGCCAGCGGCCGCTGCGCGACCCCGCCGTGCAGGACGCCTATGGCTGGTACGACGGCTCGCAAGGCATGCTGGTCTATGCCCTGGTGCGACACGGCCGCGCCCCCGAGGCCATCCAGATTGCCCAGGGCAATCTGGCGCTGTGGCGGGCCGGCCAACTGAGTGATGCGTTGGGTGCGCGCTGGAGCTACCGCCTTGGCCAGGCTCAGGTGGCTGCGCGGCAATATGCCGCCGCGCTGGAGAACGCCCAGCGCGCCGACGACATGCTGCAGCGCTCGGGCGCCAGTGCCGCCAGCCACACCCGCTGGCTGGCGCGCCAGGAGCAGGTGAGGGCGCTGATCGGCCTGCGCCGCTGGCCCGAGGCCGATGCCTTCTACCGCGACTTCCTGGCCAGCCTGCCCGCCGACAGCCTGGCCAAGGACCGCGCCAGCGACTGGCGGCTGCGCGCGTTGCTGGCCGCCAAGAACGGCCGCTTCGACGAGGCCCTGGACGCCGTCGAGCGCGTATTGCGCTATCGCCAGCGCCTTTACGGCGAGACCCATCCGCAGACGCAGGAGGCCAGCGGCGTGCGCGCTCTGGTGCGCATGCTCAAGGGCGATATGGCCGGCGCCTGGAGCGACTACCAGCCGCTGTTCACGGCCCTGCTGGACAACCCTGGCGGCTGGCAGGACCTGGACCTCAACGGCGCGCGTGGCTTCGTGCTGGGCCTGGCGTTTGACGAGTTCCTGCGCGAGATCGGCGCGCGAGCCCTGCGCGGCGAGGCGTTGGAGCCGGCCTGGACCGACCGCGCCATGCAGGTGGCCGACCGCCTGCAGGCCGGCGCCGCCCATCGCGCGCTGACCGACGCCACGGCACGCCTGCTGGCCGCGACGCCAGCCCTGCGCGCGCTGCTGGAGGAGGAGGCCAACCTGCGCGCCGCCGCCAGCTCGCGCAACGGTGCACTTGCCACCCAGCTGGGTGAGGAGGACCGCCTGCGCCGGCGCAACAGCAGCGAGGAGACCAAGGCCGAGCTCAAGGCCCTGCCCGACGCCGAACGCAAGAAGAGGCAGAAGGCCCTGGCCGATGAACTCGCCGCCGTGCGCGAGCAGGTGCGCCAGGGCCGGGAGCAGGCCCAGGCCGCGCGTGAGGTCTTGAACGCCCAGCGCGAACGCGTCGCCAAGGCCTACCCGGCCTATGCCGACCTCGTCACGCCTGCACTTCCGCCGCCCGCAGCGCTGCAAAAGCTGATGTCGCCCGGCGAGGCCCTGCTCGTCGTGCAGCCGCTGGAGGGGGCGACGCTGGCCTGGTGGGTCACGCCCGGCGCGCCGACGCGCTTTGCCGCGTCCAGCATCGGCGCGGCCGGCTGGGCCGACAAGGTGGTGCAGATCCGCACGGCGCTGGACCTGAGCAGTGGCCGCCCGCCCGCGCTGCCAGCGGCGGCCCTGCATGAAGTCTGGCGCGAACTCATCGCGCCGCTGCAGCCCGGTGCCGATGTGAAGAGCCTGCTTGTCGCCGCCGACGGTGCGCTAGCGGCCCTGCCGTTTGCGGCCGTGCTGACCACACCCGAGCCCAGCGCCTTCGTTGCCCGCCGCATGGCCGTCACCCAACTGCCCTCGGCCGGCGCGCTGTTCGCGCTGCGCCGCGCTGCCGCGCCAGCGCTGGCAGCCAAGCCGCTGTTCGGCGTCGGTGACCCGCAGTTCAAGTCCAACGCAAAAACCACGATCCCTGCCGGCCGCGCCGCGTTGAACAGCAGCGCCACCAGGTACGACGCCGCCTGGGGTTTCAGCTATGGCGACATCCCGCCGCTGCCCGAAACCCGCACCGAGCTGACGGCGCTGGCCAAGGCCCTGGGCGCCAACCCGCACACCGATCTGCTGCTCGGCGCCGCCGCCACGCGCGAGGCGGTGCTGGCCGCGCCCCTGCAGGACCGCCGCGTCGTTGCCTTCGCCACGCATGGGCTGATGCCCGGCGAGCTGCCAGGCGTGTCCAAGCCCGCGCTCGCATTGGCGCCTGGCCCCGACGCCACGGCCTCGCCGCTGCTCGAACTCGACGACGTGTTGACCTTGCGCCTGAACGCGCAGGCCGTGCTGCTGTCGGCCTGCAACACGGCAGCGGGCGAGCAGGGCGGGGCGGCCATGTCGGGCCTGGTGCGCGGCTTCTTCTTCGCCGGCAGCCGCTCGGTGCTGGCCACGCATTGGGCGGTAGAGACCTCATCCGCCGCGGTGCTGACGGCCGCCACCTTCTCGGCCAAGGCGCCGCGGGCCGAGGCGCTGCGCCTGGCTCAAGTGGGGATGATCGAGGGAACTCTCGGTGGCGGGCGCTGGACGCATCCGTTCTACTGGGCGGGATACGCCTTGTTCGGCGATCCATCTCGATAGGAGTTTGAAGAAATGCGTTTGCTGGTGTTGTGCCTGTCCCTGCTGAGTTCAGCCGCCTTGGCCCAGCAGGCCTGCGAGGTCATGGCCGTCAGCGGCGAGGCCCAGCGCGTCGATGGCAAGGCGCTGGCGGTGGGCGACAAGCTCGACGTCGGCACGACGCTGCGAACCGGCGCGGCCGGCCGCGTGCGGCTGAAGTTCGTCGACGGTTCCGTCGTTGTGCTGGCCGACAAGAGCCAGCTGCGCATCGAGGCCTTCAGCGTGGCGCCTGCCCAACCGCGGGCCGCCGAGTTGCTGTTGGAAACGGGCCTGATCGGCCAGCGCGTGACACCGTCGGGCGGCGGCAGCTGGCGCGTGCGCACGCCCACCGCCGTGACCGCCGTGCGCGGCACCGAGTTCAGCGTCGAGGTCGGCGACGACCGCGCCACCGCCGTGCTGGTGAAGACCGGCGAGGTCGACGTCGAGCCTGCCGGCCCGCAGACCCGCGGCATCAAGCCACGCTACCCGGTGCGCCTGCAGAAGAAGCTCAACGGCACGCATTGCGATGGCAGCCAGTGCGTGGCGGCCATGGCTTGGGCGGCCGACAAGGTGGCTCGCGTCGAACAGCGGCTGGGGTCGCTGGATTGAGATCCCGTATCGGCTATGTGCTGATCGGCCTGGCGGCGGCCCTGCTGGGCCTGGCGATGCTGGCCTGGCGTGCCGACGTGCCTGTGCTGGAACGCCCCGACCAATGGGCGTTGGACTGGCAGACGCGCTGGCGCGGTGAACTGGCGCCGGGCACCGAATTGCCGTTGCTGCTGGTGCGCGTGGACGACGCCGCGCTGGAAGCCCTGGGCGGGCGCGTGCCCGACCGTGCCGAGATGGCGCGTGCCGTGCAGGCCCTGCAGGCGGGCGGCGCGCGCGCCGTGGCGCTGGACATCCTGCTGCTGCCCGGCGGCGGCACGCCCGAAGGCAGCGCCGCCCTGGCCGCGGCGATGAAAGCCTGCACTTGCGCCCTCATTCCCTTCTCCCTGCCCGATGACGGCAAGGCCGACGCCGCCGCGGCGCCTGCGCCCGTGCTGGCTCAGGCCCTGCTGCGCTATGACGACGAAGCGGCCTTGGCGCGCAGCGAGGGCTACTACCGGCCGCGCCGCCTCGTCGCCCCGGAGGCCGTCCTGGCCGAGGCCGCCGCAGCCCTGGGCCACATCAGCGTGCGGCCGGAACCCGACGGCAGCATGCGCCGCGACCTGCCGCTGCTGCGCCTGAACGGCGAGGTCTATCCCTCCCTGCCGCTGCGCCTGGCCGCCTTCGCGCGCGGTGTCGACTGGCCTGCAGCCCGAGCCCGCTTCGGCGCGGAATTCACCGCCGGCAAGGGGCTGCAGTTCCGCCTGGACGAGCTGTCGCGCCTCGGGGTGAATTACTACGGCCCCGGTGGCCCGGCCAGCAGTTTTGACAGCGTGGGTTTTGCCGAGCTGCTGGCCGGCCGCGTCGAGCCGGCGCGGCTGCAAGGGCGCGTGGTGGTCCTGGGCGTGTCGGCCCTGGCCGCCGGCGACCACGTGCCCACGCCCTTCGACGCCCGCCTGCCGGGCATGGAGAGGATCGCCACCGTCACCGACAACCTGCTGACGGGCCGCAGCCTGGTGCGTCCGGCCTGGGGCGGCGCGGCCGAACTGGCCGCCGTCTTCCTGCTGCCCTTTGCCGCCGTGGCGCTGCTCGCCCGCCGCTCCCTGGGTGTCGCCTTGGCCGCCATCGTGCTGGGCACGCTGGCCCTGCTGGCCGGCGTGCAGTGGGCCTTCGAGAGCCACTACTTCGTCTTCGCAGTGGCGCCGCCGCTGCTGGCCCTGGCCATCGCGACGCTGGGCGGCAGCGCACTGCGTGCCGGCATCGAGCAGGGCCGGCGCCGGGTGGCCGCGCGCCAGCTCGCCGCGAGCGAGCAGCGCTATGCCTTGGCGGCCCAGGGCGCCAACGACGGCCTGTGGGACTGGGACCTGACGACGGGCGAGGTCTATTACTCACCGCGCTGGCTGGCGCTGATGGGCCTGTCTGCCGCCGAGGCCGGCCATGCCATCCAGGCGTGGACGCAGCCCCTGGAGCCTGCCATGCGCCACGCCTTCGAGGCCGAGCTGCAGGCGCATCTGGACGGGCAGAGCCTGCAGTTCCACCAGGTGCTGCATTTCCATCAGGGTGGCCAGGAGCGCTGGCTGCTGGCGCGCGGCCTGGCCGTGCGCGAGGGTGAAGGAAAGAGCGGCAAGCCGGTGCGCATGGCCGGCTCGCTGACCGACATCTCCGAGAGCCAGCGCCTGCAGCAGCAGATCAGCTTCGACGCCCTGCACGACCGCCTCACCGGGCTGGCCAACCGCGTGCTGTTCCGCGAGCAGCTGACGCAGCTGCTGTCCGGCGTGCTGGCGCCCGAGACCGGCCTGCTGCTGCTCGGCCTGGATGGTTTCCGGGCCCTGAACGAGACCCATGGGCCCGTCGTCGGCGATACCGTGCTGACCGAGCTGGCCAGCCGCCTCAAATCGAATTTCGGAGCGCGTCATCTCGTGGCGCGCATGGGCCCCGACCAGTTCGCACTGCTGCTGGCCGGTGGCGACAGCGCGGCCGACTTGGGCCGCCGCGTGCAGGCCCTGCTGCAGTCGCCCTTCAATGTCGCGACACCCATGCTGCAGCTCACCGCCGGCATCGCCTGGGCCCAGCGCCGCCATGGCCCGGCCACGGCCGACGAGCTGCTGACGGCGGCTGAAGGGGCGCTCGCTCGCGCCAAGGCTGGCGGCCCTGGCCAGACGCATGAGTTCGATCCGGCCGAGCAGCTCGTCGAACAATCGCGCCGCTGGCTGCGCGACGCCATCGACGCAGCCCTGGCCAGCGGCACGCAGTTCGAGCTGCACTACCAGCCCTTTGTGCGGCTGTCGGACCGCGCCCTGCTCGGCTTCGAAGCGCTGATCCGCTGGCGCCATCCCGAGCGCGGGCTGATCATGCCGGGCGACTTCATCCCCGTGGCCGAGGCCAGCGGCCAGATCTGCGCCATCGGCCGCTGGGCCCTGCTGGAGGCCGCGGGCCAGCTGCGACGCTGGCAGCCGCTGGGCTTCACCGGCGAGGTGGCCGTCAACCTGTCCGGCGTGCAGCTGGAGCGCGACCTGGAACTGCTGGCCGACGCCCGCGCCACGCTCGCGGCGCTGGGCGACGTGCCCACGCACCGACTCAAGCTCGAAGTCACCGAGAGCATGGCCATGGCCAACCCGCAGCGCAGCGCCGAGGTTCTGCAGGAGCTGGCGCGCATGGGCTTCAAGCTCAGCATTGACGACTTCGGCACCGGCTACTCATCACTGGCCTATCTGCATCGCTTCCCCTTCGACACGCTGAAGGTCGACCGCAGCTTCGTCATCCGCCTGGCCGCCGGCCGCGAGGCCCAGGAGATCGTCCGCACCATCGTCGGCCTGGCGCTGGCGCTGGGCAAGCAGACGCTGGCCGAGGGCGTCGAGGACGAAAAGCAGGCTGCGCTGCTTGAGCAGCTCGGCGTGCAGGTGGGGCAGGGCTGGTTGTTCGCCAAGGCGCTGCCGCAGGCGCAGGCGACGGAGGCGATCAGGAGCGCGCCGTGGCGGCGGTAGTGGCAGCTGGGCCTATGACTGGAGGTCGCCGCTCTGATCGGAAATTTGATGACTGTTTAGCTCCGGCAGATTTGGGAGAAGACTTCAATGAATCAAGCGCTTGCACCTTTCAAATCGCGTCGATCTAGGGTGCAGCCTGCATGCCTAAGAGGCGCTGACGGTCTGTCGAGAATGCGCTAGCCGCTCATGAGCGGTAGCACTTGGCAGTTCTGTGCTTCAGTCGACAGTTCGCGCGCGAGCACGCTTCACTCCTACCTCAGCTTCGATGCCGTTGTCGGGCTCCTCGAATCGGCATTGGTCGAAGGTTTCTGCTGGGAGCAATTCTCTGGGCAAGCCATCCGCGGCTGTCATCGTGCCTCCTTCCTGATCCGCGTTTCCGACACAAGCGAAGGTGTGGATCCGCGAGACCGAAGTTGAAGCACAACTCGGCAGTACCTTGTCGGCGATCACGTACGCCCCGTGGGAGCAAGCATCTGAAAGTGTCGTCGGCCTGCTCGCTCCCGTCGGTTCGCTGTTGGAGGTCAAAGGGGGTTGGGTCGCGCCAAGTGGTGAGGAACGGTTCAACCCAGGTAAGTCAGGCCGCAGCGCAGACATTCATCAAACAGGCTTTTCGTAGCTTCGAACGTTGAGCGACTGCATCGAACAGATCAGTCTGTATGCGGCTGAAATTGGCGCCCCCGTATGTGCCGACGAAGTCGCGCGTGACGGCGGTGATGCCATCGCGCACTCCTCCTCTCAAACTTGTAAGTCAGCGTCGCCCATTACGAACGGAAAGGTCGCGGCCGATGGGCAGAATCGGCGCCTTTCTTGAAGCCGGGAATGATTGAAATGCGTGTGAAACATCTGCTCGCCGGCCTGCTGGCACTCTGCTGCGCGGCCAGCGCCGTCGCCGCCGACCCGCATTGGGTGACTGGCTGGGCGGCCGCACCGGACTCGCCCGGCCCGTCGCTGCAGCCGCAGACGATACGCCAGGTCGTGCGCAGCAGCGTCGCCGGTACGCAGGTGCGCATACGCCTGTCCAATCTGTTCGGCAGCGCGCCGCTGAACCTCGGACCGGTCCATCTGGCGCTGCACGCCGCCGGCTCGGCCATCCAACCGGGCAGCGATCGGGCACTCAGCTTCCAAAAGCTGCCGACGGTGACGATCGCCCCCGGCGACAGCGTCCTGAGCGATCCGGTTGAGCTGCGCGTGGCCGCGCTGCAGCAGCTGGCGCTGAGCCTGTATCTGCCGCAGGAGACCGGACCATCGACGCTGCATGGCGCGGCGCTGCAGACCGCCTGGCTGTGGCCGGGCGAGGACGCCGGCGCGGCGACGCTGTTCCCGGCCGGCGCGACCACCGACGACAGCCGCTACTTCGTCACCGATCTGGAGGTGAGCGCCGCCGCCCCGGCACGCACCTTGGTGGTGGTAGGTGACTCCATCACCGATGGTGTCGGCTCGGCCGACGACCGCAATGCGCGCTGGCCGGATTTCCTGGCCGCGCGTCTGCAGGGCGACCCGCAGCTGGCGACTATCGGCGTGGCCAATGCGGGCATCGCCGGCAACCGCATCCTCAACGACGGGCGCGCTCCCTTCGTCGGCCCGAGCGTGCTGGCGCGCTTCGAGCGCGATGCGCTGAGCAAGCCGGGCGTGCGCTGGATCGTGCTGATGCAGGGCATCAATGACATCACCGCGGCGAAGGCGCCGGCAACACCGCAGGACGACGTCAGCGCGCAGCAGATCATCGCCGGCATGCGCGACCTGATTGCAAAAGCGCATGCGAGCGGCCTGAAGATCTGGGGCGCGACGCTGCTGCCCTGCGGCGAGGCCAAGGGGTTGTTGCGCCCGACGCCGCAGAGCGAGGCCAAGCGCCAGGCGGTCAACCGCTGGATCAGAACCGCCGGCGCCTTCGATGCGCTGCTCGACTTCGACCGCCTGCTGCGCGACCCCGCCCGGCCCGATCAGCTGCTGCCGGCCTTCGACAGCGGCGATCATCTGCATCCCAACGAAGTCGGCTACCAGGCGATGGCCGCTGCCGTCGATCTGCGCTGGTTGAAGTGATCAGCCGGCGAGAGCGCTGCTGATCGCCATGCGGGCGCGCCCGCCCTGTTTGGCCTGGTACCGCGCGCATCGCCAAATTCTTCCCCAAACTCAGGCAACTCGTTGCCATCGGGCGGCACCCTCAGGGTGCGGGGCTACAGAGGTAAGGTCACGGAATCAGGAAACTGCCTTCCTCGGCGACACCGGCAGCAGTACAGCGCCGCTGTCAGCGACCGCCTGGAATCTGCAGATGCTTCAGGTGTCCGTGCGCCGCCGCACCGACACCAGCGCTCCCAATGTCTAAAAGCAAGACCTTGCGACGCGCTGTGCTCGCTCCCTCAACGAAAGATCCCATGTCCAAAGGTCAACGCGGCAACAAGGAACAGAAGAAAGCGAAGAAGGCCCATGCGCCAGCGCCTGTGATTCCCGCCACCTCGGCTGAGAAGGCTGCGGAGGCGATTTCTGTCGCTCCGCGCAAGAAATAGGCTTGGCAACAGGCCGGCCGTCCGCACCGGGCAGGAGAACCTGCAGGTGATGATGGCTTTCGGCCGCCAGCTGACGGGCTTTGCGGGCATCGTCCTTGTTGTCAGCAATCCGCGACGCAGGTGATGACCGAGGCTGGGTTGGAAACGCACCGTTGGTGCGGCAGCGCACGGAACGCCGCTGGGGCTTCGGGAATGCTTGTGCCGTCGATATAGCGGCTGCTCACCATGAACTCGCAACACCCTCCATTCGGCATGACGGTCGCGCCCCAGGGCGCGGCGATCCTGACCGGCACGCACGGCTCATTTGGCTCGCACATCGGTTGGCGGGATGTGACCGGTGATCCGGGGCCCGACCCCCACGCGCAGGCCTCCGAGCTGTGGCAGCAAGCCGTCCATGACCTGCGCGGCAAGCTCAGCGTGGTCACGGCGGTCACTGCGCTGTTGCAGAAGCCGCGCAGCGACTTGCGCCGTTTGGAATTGATGGCCGTGCTGGATCGCAACGTTGCCGGCCTGCGGGAGCTGCTGAACGGCGTGGCTGACCTGGCCCGGCTCGACACCCAGCAGGAGCGACCGGTGATTCGCACAGTGGACGTCGCCACGGCGCTCGACGACATGTGCAACAACCTGCGCGTCGTGGCGAATTCGCGCGGGCTGAGCCTGGAGATCAGCGGCCCGGCCAGCCTCGTCGCGGAGAGCGACCCGCTGATGGTGGCGCGCATTGCGCAGAACCTGATGCTCAACGCGATCCAGTACACGCGCGCCGCCGGCGTGGTGCTGACCTACGGTCACTGTGGCGCTGGGGAGGCTGGCCACTGGTACTTCGATGTCGGAGACGCCGGCCGCGAGCTGTGCAGCGGTGGACCCGTCGGGCTCATCCGAACAGCGGGCGCGTCCGCAATCGCGGCTTCGGGCGAGGGCATCGGCCTGTCCATCGTCGGCCGCCTGTGCAGGCTGCTGGGCGGAACGATGGAGATCACGAGTGCTGTCGGAGCCGGCCGCGTCACCCGCATCAAGTTGCCCCGGCGCTACGTTGGTGCGCTGCAAGAGCTGATGATTGCTACCGTCGCGCGCGGTGGCGTCCCGGCTGCAGGCCTATGGGCTCCCGCGGCATTGCAAGCCGGCCAGCCGCAGCAGCTTCCCTTGCTGCCCGCGGTTCCTGCAAAGCCGGCGCGCTTCGCTGCATGCAATGTTTCGACATTGCCTCAGTCACGCTCAAATCATCTGGATCTCAGCAACGCCGTCGCGCCGCACTCAGTGCCATACAGCGTCGAACTCAAGCGCGCACCGTAGCCGCGCCAGGCCGCGGGCGCGGCGGTTCCGGTTTGGTGTCAGGTGCAGGTCTTTGGCTGGGCCGGCAGGATCAGCAGCCCACGGATTCGGCCCCGGCGCGCGCCCGTGGCGTCGTTTTGCACCGAGCCAAAGATGACGACCTGTTCACCGCTGCTGCGCTGTTCAAGCACCAGCACGATGTCGGAATCCTGTGCGTAACCGGCGGAGACCCAGGCTTGCCGGAGTTCCGTCAGTTGGCCGTCCGCGCGGTATCGATCCAGGGTGCCGAGCCGACCTACCCAGGCGGGCGCCAGTTCCTCCGGGTTTGCGGCGAACAGCTTGACGAACTCGAGTGCGAACGCCCGGCCTGGGAGCCGCTCGAAGGATCGAGTCATCAGTGCCGGCTGGCCGAGGTTGGACGGAAGGACGAATCTGTCGGACCAGGTGTCAGACTGGTAAAGCGCCTCCTGCACGACCGTGGGCGCCGCGTCGAGATTGAACTCGCTGGCCCTCAGCCTGGCCAGTGTTTGCAGCATGGCCTGGCCATCGGGCGTGTTGACCTCGCTGCTCGGATAGGTCTTGGGAATTGCGTCGCCTGCGCAGGACAGGAAGTAGCGCTTCAGATAGCGGTGCGGCGTGTCCTGCAGCGACACCGGCTTGACCATGCTGCTGTGGTCGAACTGCTCCAGCACATCGACGCCGTCAGGTCGACGCTGGCATAGCGCGGTCGCACTGTCTTTGGGCACCACCAGCACCCCGCCGCCCAGAGCGGAGGCAAAGGAAAAGAAGCCCATCTTCTGCCCCTCCGCCAGGCAGTACCAGTGAAACGGCCAGGCGACTTTCTGCCACTGGTCGATCAGGGCCTGCTGGTGGCCGTCGGGCCTCATGCCGGCGAACTGGAGGCTGTCAGAGACGTAGCTCGCCACGTTGGCAATGTCGGCGCCCGTCGCCGGCGTGCCGAAAAAGCTGACGAGCTTGATGCGGCGGAGCTTGTCGCGCATGTCCTCCTTGGCATGCATGCGTAGCAGCATCTGGGCCGTGACCAGGCCGCCCATGCTGTGCGCCACGATCGTGATGTGGGCGTGGTCCAGCACGCCGTCGTTCTGCAGGTCCTTGCGCAGCTGCTCGGCGACCTTGTCGACTTCGGGGCTGCTGCCCAGCAGTTGGGTGTCGTAGCGGTAGAGGTAGATGTTGCTGTTGTCGAAGGCAGGTTCGGCCCTCAGCAGGCAGGGCCAGGACTGATCTTCCTTGCCGCTCCAGGCGGTCCTGGCGCTGCTGAGCACACCGTGGACAAACACCACGACCGAGGTCCGGCTCGGGTCCTTGCCGCCCAGGAATGCCGGCCCTTCGATGGGCAGGCAGGGTGCAGGCGCCGCTGCCTGTGCTAACGCCGGGATGGCGCAGCCAAGGCAAGCCACGACAGCAAGCACCAGCCCGCGGACTGTGGAATCGAAAACAAGGCGTTGAATGGTGCGCATTTCGAGTCCTCCGCATGCCAGCAGGCTCAGCCCACAGGACGGCCCTGGGTCACCTGCGCGCGTGCCATGCACTGTGATGCGATGGCGTCGGCTCGACATCCTCAGTACAGAGGACTGTTGCGACAGAAGCGGAAGTTCAGGTGGCGGGAACCGCCGTGGCTAGCGTGGGTGCGACGCGGTCCGCTTGATGCGGTACATGGCCTCGTCCGCCTTGCGCATCAGCACGCCGGGCGACTCGCCGTCGTCGGGGAAGACGCTGTAACCGATGCTGGCCGAGATGGACATGGGGTGGCCGGCGAGCATGCAGGGCTCGGCCAGTGCGCGAGCGATCTTGTCGGCCACTTGTGTGGCGTCCTCGCGCCGGGCCGCGGCGACCAGCACGACGAACTCGTCGCCGCCCATGCGGCAGACCGTGTCGCTGTCGCGAACCGTGGCCTGCAGCACGCGCGCCGCACGCTGCAGCAGCAGGTCACCGACGGCGTGGCCGAACTCGTCGTTGACCTGCTTGAAGCCGTCGATATCGAGGAAATAGATGATCAGGCGTTCACCATGCCGGCGCGCGAGGGCGATGTCGTGGCTCAGCCGGTCCCACAGCACCTCGCGATTCTTCAGCCCGGTCAGCGAGTCGGTCTGGGATGCCTTGACGGCAACTTCCAGCGCTGCATGGGCGGTCTCCACTTCCTGCGTCGCCAACTGGTTTTCCGCCTGCAGGCGCTTGTTCTCCAGGCGGGCGTCGTGAGCGGCCGACAGGCCTCGTTCGCTGCGGGCTTCGAGGATGGCGGCCTGCAGTTCCAGCAGCGTCGCCTCGGCGGCGGCGATCTGCCGCTCCAGCGCAACGAGCCGGCTTTGCGCGCCGTCGCTCCCTGAGCTCAAGGCGAGGCCTTTGCGGYCGGCTCGGGTTTGGATGGGGGTTCGCGGCGCGGAGAGGGGTCGGTCAGGGTCGCGAGGATGTCGGGATACCAGGCCGCATTCAGGCCCAGCGACTCGTCGGCCTCGAGGTCGCGGTTGCCGATGTCGAAGCGCGTCGAATGGATGCCCACCAGCAGCCAGGGCAGCGGCTTGCGGCCCGGCGCCCGCATGACGACCGGCGCGCCGCTGATGCCGCGATGAGTGCGCGCATCGGTCAGGAACCAGCCCTGGCCTTGGAAGCGCCAGCCATAGGGCGAAGCGATGGCGCCCTGGCGCACGACCGGGAGATGGTGCAGGTCATCGTGAAAACCAAGCGGAAAGCCGGTGATCAGGATGGGCTGGCCCAGCGGCACGTCGTCGTCCGCGCCGGGCAGGCTCTCAAGCGTGAAGGCAGTGAGCTGGACCGTCTCGGGCAGGGCGCCCGCGTCGATCTCCAGCACCGCCACGTCGATGCCACCGGCGTCGTCCCGGCCCTGGCGCCAATTGGCGCGGCCGTCACGGTAGAGCAGCACCGACAGCACGATGGCATCGGTCAGGTTGTCGGCGTCGGCATGCAGTTCGAGTTCGACGCGGTCGGGGTGGTGGTCGGCCTCTTCGTCGATGAAGACGTGCCGGCTGGTGACCAGGTAGAGGCGGGCGTCGCGCCGGAAGAAGAAGCCGCTGGCGCCGGTCAGCGCGCGCTTGCCGTCGAAGGTGCCGATGCGCGCAATGGCCAGCAGCAGGGGATCGGGTGCCGACATCGTGGGGCCGGGTGGGCGCCGCGCGTCAGTACGCCGGGCGCGGGGTGATGCGGTCCAGCTGCGAAGTCAGGTGCCTGCACATGTTCTCGCCCGTCGTCGTCAGGCGCAGTGAGCCGCCATGCCACTCGAGCCAGTGCAGGGCGACGTACTCCTCGATGGTTTTTTCGGCGATCTCGGCGGCGCGGCGGCGCTTGAGCAGGTCGACGGTGGCGAGCAATCCATCGCGGAGCGCGTCACGTTTGGTATCGGGTGCAAGGGGGACCGGCTTCATCAGCATCTCCAGGGCGTGGGCATCGGGCGCCGTCGGTGCGAGCGGCGGCCCTGTCACGCAGGTCGTCAATGGGGGCGGGGCCGCGTTTGGCGCGCTCCGGGAAGGGGCGGGCCGCGGTGCCGGGAGGGGCGCCTCGAAGAGTCTTCGAGGAGTGGAAGTGGGGCTCGCCGCTGCAAGCAGATGACAACCAAAGCCGACGGCGGGAGCCGGCGAGCATGGGAACGCAGAAGTGATGCGTGGCGCCCGGTCTGCTAGGGCCGCCGCGGCAGTGAGCAGACGCGCGACAGCCGGGACAGTGTACGCCTGGGCACGATGCCCCTGACCCCCAGTTCGCACGCGCAAACCCGACCCGAACCCGACCCGAACCCGGCCATTTGGCGGACATACACTGGCTGTCACCTGTGCATGGCGGCCTGGCATGAGGCCGCATTTCCTGACTGGAGATTGGCGATGACTGGGAACAGATCGCGTTCCGCAAGCGGCGTGCCCGGCCTGGATGAAGTCCTGCATGGCGGGCTGATTGCCGGGCAGCTCTATTTGGTCGACGGCGAACCCGGCGCCGGCAAGACGACGCTGGCGCTGCAGTACCTGATGCAGGGCGTCCGCGAGGGCGAGCCCTGCCTGTACGTGACGCTGGGCGAGACGGCGGCCGAGTTGCGCGCCGGGGCGGCGTCGCATGGGTGGACGCTCGACGGCATCGAGGTCGTCGAACTGGTGGCTGGTGAAAGCGACCTGTTCGGCGACGCCGAGTTGACCATGTACCACCCGTCGGAGGTGGAGTTGAGCGAGACGACCAAGCGCGTGCTGGAGGCCGTCGAGCGCTGCAAGCCGCGCCGCATGGTGCTGGATTCGCTGTCGGAACTGCGCCTGCTGGCCCAGTCGTCGCTGCGTTACCGGCGCCAGATCCTGGCGCTGAAGCAGTTCTTCGTCGGCCGCGGCTGCACCGTGCTCTTCCTGGACGACCGTTCGAGCGACCGCGTCGACACCCAGTTGCACAGCATCGCGCACGGCGTCATTGCGCTGGAGCGCCATGTGCCCCCCTACGGGCCAGCACAGCGCCAGCTGCGCATCACCAAGTTCCGCGGCAGCGACTTCATCAGCGGCCAGCAGGACATCGTCATCCGGCAGGGCGGCCTGGAGGTGTTCCCGCGCCTGAAGCCCAGCCAGCATGGCTCGCCTTACCCGCGCGAAGTCGTGCCCAGCGGTATCGCGGCGCTGGACGAACTGCTTGGCGGCGGCACCGATCGCGGCACGGCGACGCTGCTGGTCGGCCCGGCGGGCTCGGGCAAGTCCACCATCGCCTCGCAATATGCCGTCATGGCGGCCAAGCGCGGCGGCCATGCCGTCATTTTCACCTTCGAGGAGGGCCGCACGCTGCTGCTGGACCGTCTGGCCAACTTGGGGTTGAGCGTCGAGGAGGGTGTTGGCCCCGGCAAGCTCCATGTGCGCCAGCTCGACGCCGCCGAGGTGCTGCCCAGCCAGTTTGCCAACCTCGTGCGCCGTTCCGTCGAAACCGATGGGGCCCGCGTCGTCGTCATCGACAGCCTGAACGGCTACCTGAACGCCATGCCCGAGGAGCGTGCGCTGGTCGTGCAGCTGCACGAGCTGCTGACCTACCTGAACAACCACGGCGTGGCGACCTTCGTCGTGGCGACACAGTCCGGCCTGATGGGCCCCAACATGCGCAGCCCGGTCGACATGAGCTATCTGGCCGATGCCGTCGTGCTGTTCAGGATGTACGAGCATGCCGGCGCGGTGCGCAAGGCCATCTCGGTCATCAAGAAGCGCAGCGGCCGGCATGAGGACACCATCCGCCAGCTGTGGTTCGACGGCCAGGGCGTGCACCTGGGGCCGCCGCTGGTGCATCTGCGCGGCGTGCTGGCGGGCGTTCCCGTCGAGTTGCCGTTCCAGCACGAGGGTGAGTCTGGCGATGATCGAACGGGACGACGCTGACCGCTCCTGCAGCGAGCGCGTCATCGTGCTGGCGCCGACGGCACGTGACGGCGACGTCACGCGCAGACTGCTGGCCGAGGCGGGCATCGATGTCGCCGTCTGCCAGGGCTGGCGCCATGCCGAGGAGCTGATGCACGAGGGCGCCGGTGCATTGATGGTCACCGATGCCGCCTTTGCCGACGCGGGCTTCGCAGTGCTGCTGAACGTGCTGGAGCGCCAGCCCGCATGGTCCAACCTGCCCGTGGTGGCCCTGTGCCGCCACGGCCTGGAGGCGCCGGGGCTGCGCGAGGCAAGGCTGCGCAACCTCACGGTGCTGGACCGGCCGACGTCCACGCGCGTCATGGTCAGCGCGGTGCGAACGGCCCTGCGCGGGCGGCGCTGGCAGTACCAGATCCGCGACCAGATCGACTCGCTGCTGCGCGCGGACCACTCGCTGCGTCAGGCCGATCAGCGCAAGGACGAGTTCCTGGCCACGCTGGCCCACGAGCTGCGCAACCCGCTGGCACCCATCCGGACTGGCCTGCAGCTGCTGGGCGCCAACCCGCCGCAGGACGAGGCCCAGTACAAGGGTGTCACGGACATGATGGACCGGCAGATGAGCCATTTGCTGCGCCTCATCGACGACCTGCTCGAGGTGTCGCGCATCTCGACCGGCAAGCTCATCCTGCAGCGCGAGTCGCTGGACATGCGCCGCGTCGTTGAGATGGCGCTGGAGTCCTGCCAGCCGCTGATCGAACGGGGGGGGCACCAGCTCAGCGTCACGCTGCCGGACGAGGAGCTTTGGGTGGACGGCGACCTGACACGGCTGGCGCAGTCGCTGAGCAACCTGCTGAACAACGCGGCCAAGTACACGCCCGATGGCGGCCGCATCTGGGTCACGCTGGCTCGCGCCGGCGCGCAGGCCGTGCTGACCGTGCGCGACAGCGGCGTGGGCGTGCCGCAGGACATGATCGGGCGCGTCTTCGACATGTTTGCCCAGGTGAACCGGTCGCTGGAGCGCGCCCAGGGCGGGCTGGGCATCGGCCTGGCCCTGGTCAGGAGCCTGGTGACGCTGCACGGTGGCCAGGTCAGCGCGGTGAGCGCCGGGCCGGGCCTGGGCAGCACGTTCACCATCGAGCTGCCGCTGGCGGCCGAAGATTCCGCACCGGCGCCACTGCCAGCCAGCGAGCCCGAGCCCGCCCCGCCGGCGCGCATCCTGGTGGTGGACGACAACGACGATGCGGCCACGTCGCTGGCCATGCTGTTGTCGCTGTCGGGCCACGAGGTCGAGGTCGCGAACAGCGGCCCGGCCGCGTTGCAGACGGCAGCCAGCTTCCTGCCTCAGGCCGTCTTCTGCGACGTCGGCATGCCCGGCATGGATGGTCACGAGTTCGCGACCCGATTGCGCCAGGACCCGCGCTTTGCGTCCACGCTGCTGGTGGCGCTGACGGGCTGGGGCTCGGAGGAAGACAAGAAGCGCTCGCGCGCCGCCGGCTTTGACGAGCACCTGACCAAGCCGGCCAGCGTGGATGCGGTTTCCGCCCTGTTGGCCCGTTTGCAGGCCGGTTGACGTGTTGTTGGGGAAGCGAGCGCGGACGCTCGGCCGGGGGCGTCACGTCTGCATTGGAATCTGACGAACCCTGACCGATGGCCGGGCCTGTAAAACCGCGCAGAATCCCCGCCAAGCCGAAGATGCGGCTGCCTGGAGAGAGACAGATGATGAGAGTGCTGGATGGGTGGATGCCGCGAGCCCTGGGCGTCGCCCTGATGAGCCTGGCCCTGGGGGCGGCGCAGGCCCAGCCTCAGCCGGTGCCCAAGGCCAAGCCCGCCGTGGCGGCGCATGCGGCCAGCGTTGCAACACCCGAAAAGGTGCGCGAGCTGGGCGGCATTGAGGAATACCGCCTGCCCAACGGCCTGCAGCTGCTGCTCTTCCCCGACGCGACGCAGACCACCACCACCGTCAACATCACCTACCGCGTCGGCAGCCGCCATGAGGCGCCCGGTGAATACGGCATGGCCCACCTGCTGGAGCACATGCTGTTCAAGGGCACCGAGAGGCAGAAGGACATCCCCGGCGCGATGGCGCTGCGCGGCGTCAAGTTCAACGGCACGACGACGGTGGACCGCACCAACTACTTCGCGAGCTTCAACGCGAATGCCGACACCCTGGCCTTCCTGCTCGACCTGGAAGCTGATCGCATGGTGAACAGCCGCGTCGCCAAGGTCGACCTGGACACCGAGATGAGCGTGGTGCGCAATGAGTTCGAGCGCGGCGAGAACCAGCCGTTTGCCGTGCTGAACCAGCGTGTCAATGCGGCAGCGTTTGCCTGGCATCCCTATGGCCACGCCACCATCGGCCCCAAGAGCGACATCGAGAATGTGCCGATCGAGAAGCTGCAGGCTTTCTACAAGCGCTATTACCGGCCCGACAACGCGACGCTACTGATCGCCGGCCAGTTCGACAAGGCCGCGACGCTGGCGCTGATCGCCAAGCACTTCGGTGCTACGCCCAAGCCCGCCGCGCCCATCCCGCAGCCCTACACGGTCGAGCCCGCCCAGGACGGCGAGCGCACCGTCGTCGTGCGCCGTGTCGGCGGCCAGCCCATCCTGCTGGCGGCCTATCACGTGCCGGCCATCACCCACCCCGACACGCCGGCGCTGGTCGTTTACGGCCTGTTGATGAGCCTGCAGCCCAGCGGCCAGCTCTACAAGCAACTGGTCGAGCCCAAGCTGGCGGTCGCCGCGGGTATTGGCGGCGCGGGCGGAGCGGAGCCAGGCACCGTGGGCGCCTACGCGGTGCTGCCGCCGGGGGCCGATGTCGACAAGATCGAAACCCTGCTGCTGGACCTTGCCGAGGGCCGCGCGGCCAAGCCCTTCGAGGAGAGCGAACTCGGGCGCGTGCGCGACATCGCCGTCAACAGCTACCGCCAGCAGATGAAGAACCCCGAGGCGCTGATCCAGCAGATCTCCGGGTTGATCGCTGCAGGCGACTGGCGGCTGCTCTTCCAGCTGATGGAAGACATTCCCAAGGTCACGCTGGCGGACGTCGAGCGCGTGCGCTCCGCCTATTTCAAGCCGGCCAATCGCACGCTGGGCCGTTACCTGCCGGTCAACGCCGTCGAGCGCGTGGACATCCCCGCCGCGCCGTCGCTGGCGCAGCGCCTGGCCGAACTGAAGGGCCCGCCCAAGGTGGAGGAGGGCGAACAGCTCGAGCCTGTGCCAGCGGTGCTGGAGACGCGCATGTCGCGCACGGCCTTGCCCAGCGGCATCGCACTGCACACGCTGAAGAAGCAGACGCGCGGCAACACCGTCGTGCTGCAGATGCAGCTGCGCTGGGGCGAACGCGACGCGACCTTCGCGCGCAACGGCACCGGCATGGTCGGCGCACTGATGGACGAGGGCAGTGCCGGCTACACCAAGCAGCAGTTGCAGGACGCGCTGATCAAGCTGCGCGCCAACCTCAACATCACCAGCTATGACCAGGGCACGAGCATCTTCATCAGCGCCGAGCGCGACACGCTGCTGCCGGCCCTGCGCGTGGCAGCCGATGCGCTGCGCAAGCCGCTGTTCCCTCAGGATGCCTTCGACCGCGACATCAAGGCCAACATTGCCGGCATCGAGGCTTCGCGCCAGGAGCCCAGCGTGCTGCGCCAGGAAGCCACGCGTGGCCACTACAACAAGGCTCGCGGCGTCACACTGGGCCACCCCGACTATGTGATGGGCGTCGACGAGCGCATCGCCAACCTGAAGGCGACGACATTGGACGAGGTGAAGCGCTTCTATGCCGACTACTGGAGCACCAACGACGCCCAGGTCAGCGTCGTGGGTGCGCTGCCGGATGGCCTGGGTGCCGAGATCGACAAGCTCTTCGGCGACTGGAAGAAGCCTGCCGCGCCCAAGTTCGTGCGCTACATCCCCCAGCATCTGGCCGTGCCGCCGGCACGCTTCGACGCCATTGCGCGCGACAAGGCCAATGCCATCGTGCGCCTGCACCAGACCCTGCCGCTGAACGCCGAGKAGCCCGACTATCCGGCGCTGGAACTGGCCGTGCACATCTTCGGCGGCGGCGGGCTGGAGAGTCGGCTGTCCGAGCGCGTGCGCCAGAAGGAAGGGCTGACGTATGGCATCGGCGCCTCCTTGAACGCGGGCTACTGGGGCAATGCCGGGAGCTTCGCCATCCAGGCCAGCTATGCGCCGGACAAGCGCGAGCGCGTCATTGCCGTCGTGCAGGAGGAAGTGGCCCGCATGGCCAGGGATGGCGTCACGGCGGCCGAATTGGAGCGCGCCAAGAAGGACATCCTGGAAGGCCGCAAGCAGGGCCGCGCCGACCCCGGCGCCCTGACCGGCGGGCTGACCAGCCTGGCCGAACGCGGCGAGACCTGGGCGGCGGCGCAAAAGCGCGACGAAGCGCTGGCGGCCGTCAGCGTCGAGCAGGCCAATGCGGCTTGGCGGAGGCACATCGTGGCCGACAACTTTGTCATCTCGACAGCGGGCGACTTCAAAACGCCCTGACACAAGCTGCCGGCACCCTCCCGGCCGGCGGCGCTAGAGTCCTTCCTCTCTCTGAACTGAAGGAGACTCGCATGAAGATCGACCCCTACCTGTTCTTCAACGGCCGCTGCGAAGAGGCCATCGAGTTCTACAAGAAGGCCCTGGGCGCCAAGGTGGAGTTCCTGATGCGCAACTCCGAGAGCCCCGAGCCGCCGCCGCCGGGCACGCTGCCGGCTGGCTCGGAGAACAAGATCATGCATGCCTCGGTCCATATCGGCGGGGCCCTGGTCATGATGTCCGACGGCATGTGCGACGGTGACACGGCCTTCAAGGGCTTCTCGTTGTCGCTGGACTGCCCCGACGCCGATGCCGCGCGGGAGGCGTTTGCGGCTCTCGCCGAAGGTGGCCAGGTCAAGATGCCGCTGGCCAAGACCTTCTGGGCGCCGCTGTTCGGCATGGTCGATGACCGCTTCGGCGTGGGCTGGATGGTGGGCGTGTCGGACAATGCGGCGTAGTGACCACGCCAGTACAGCTCCCCGCACATCTCAAGGCCGACTGCTCGGCCTGCGTAGCGCTGTGCTGCGTGATTCCACCCTTCGATGCGAGCCAGGGCTTTGGCTTCGACAAGCCGGCCGAGACACCCTGCCACCACCTTTGCGCTGACCACCGCTGCGGCATCCACGATGAACTGGTGCCGCGCGGCTTTGAGGGCTGCGTGGCCTTTGACTGCCTGGGCGCGGGCCAGCGGCTGACGGCCTTGGCCACCGAACGCTTCGGCAGCGCCGACTGGCGCGCGCGGCCCGAGGTGGCGCGCTGGCTGTTCCAGGCCTATCCGCGCGTGCGTCAGACCCAGGAGTGGCTGGCCCGGCTGAGCCTGGCTGCGCTGCTGACCCAGCATGTGGCGCTGCAGGCCCTGGCCACCGAGCTGGAGGCCGACGCGCAGCGCTGGCCGGACTGGACGGCGGCCGAGCAAGCCGGCTGGCAAGGCCGCGTACAGGCGGCGCTGGCGCCGTTGGCCGAAAATCGGCGTTCAAGGAGCTGATGCAATGTTTGGATTGATGGGCGGCTTTGGGGCTGCCGAAGGCCGGCTGCTGACTGAAACCGGTGCGACGAGTGACCATGCTTTCTGATTGGGTGGAGCCGCAGTGGCGCCGGCGCCGTGGCGTTCGCACCGTTCAAGTCGTGGCCGTGCTGGCTGCGTTGCTGGCGGTCTTGAGCCTGCTCGGCATGTTCAACCAGTTCGGCGCTTCCGACGGCGACGTGATCAAGACAGAACGGCAGTTGGTCGCGTCCGTCGACTTGCGCGTCGGCAATCCCGCCGGCGCGGTGGAGCGCGGTGAGGCCAAGGCACGTGCGGACATCAAGGCAGGCCTTCTGCAGCTGCAGATATTCGGGCCCCCGAAGACCAAAGCTGAAGCGGCCAAGGCCCAGCGGCTGGAGAAACGCTACGGCGTCGACTGGGTCTACAAGGGCGAGGAGGGCTCGCTGCTCGCACTTGCCTTCGCTGACGGCTACAACGGCGTGATGCGAGCCGAGATTGAACGCCGTCACGGCGGCGAAGCCCTGGAGCAGCTGATGCGCGAGCATGGCGTTGAATCTCCGAAGCAGAAGGAAGGCCCATGAAGCTCATCGGCATGCTGGACTCCCCCTATGTGCGCCGCGTCGCGATCTCGATGCGGCTGCTCGGCCTGCCCTTCGAGCACGCGGCCATCTCGGTGTTCCGCGGCTTCGACGCCTTCCGGCAGATCAACCCGGTCGTCAAGGCGCCGACGCTGATCTGCGACGACGGCACGCGCTTGATGGATTCGACGCTGATGCTCGAGTACGTTCAGGCCCTGGCCGGCCGCAGCCTGCAATCGAGCGAGCCGGCCGAGCTGCTGCGCGAGCTGCGCCTCACCGGCCTGGCGCTGGCGGCCTGCGAGAAGACGGCCCAGATCGTCTACGAGCGCGGCCTGCGCCCGGCCGAGAAGCGGCATGAGCCCTGGATCGAGCGCGTCACTGGCCAGCTGCTGGCAGCCTATGGCGAGCTGGAGAAAGAACTGAGCCACCAGCCGCTGGATGCCAGCGAAGGCGGCATCCGCCAGGCGGGCATCACGGTCGGCGTCGCCTGGACCTTCACGCAGTTCCTGCTGCCCGAGGTGGTGGCAGCGGATGGTTTCCCACATCTCGTCGCGCATGCGGCGGCGACCGAGGCCCTGCCGGTCTTCCGCGCCATTCCCTGCGACGACGCGGTGCAACTCAGCTGATGGCCAAGCGCCCCTCCCAGACCGTCTATGTCTTCCAGGGCGGCGGCGCCCTGGGCGCCTACCAGGCCGGCTTCGTCGARGCSCTGGAGGACGCCAGCCTGCCGCCGGACTGGTTGGTCGGCACCTCCATCGGCGCCATCAACGCGGCGCTGATCGCTGGCAATGCGCCGGCCGAGCGCCTGAAGGCGCTGCGCACCTTCTGGGACCGCGTGACGCGCCCGGCTTTGCGCCACATCTGCCGGCCAGCCCCTTCACGGCGATCTGGCAGCAAGGGCTACAGACCTGGCAGACGCTGACGAGCGGCATCCCGGGCTTCTTCAAGCCGCGCGGCCCGCAGGCCTGGGACATGAACCGGCGTGCGCCGCTGACCGAGCTGGGCTTTTATGACACCGCGCCGTTGGCGGAGACGCTGCGCGAGCTGGTGGACTTCGAGCGCATCGCCGCGGCCGAGACGCGGCTGACGCTGTGCGCCGTCAATGTGCGCACCGGCGGCCTGGCGCTGTTCGACAACCGCGACGGCCGCACCCGCATTGCCCCCGAGCATGTGATGGCCAGTGGTGCCTTGCCGCCGGGCTTCGCACCGGTGCAGATCGGCAAGGACGCCTACTGGGACGGCGGCATCTACTCCAACACGCCGCTGGATGTCGTGCTCGACGACAGCGAGCGCCGCGACACCCTGTGCTTCATGGTCGATCTGTGGGACGCCAGCGAGGCGGCGCCCAGCACCATGGCCGGTGCACTGACGCGCTACAAGGACATCCAGTACGCCAGCCGCATCTTCGAGCACCTGGACGACCACGAGCGCCTGCAGAACCTGCGCCGCGCGCTGCGCCTGGTGGGCCGCAAACTCGACGCCAAGACGGCGGCAGACCCGGCCATCAAGGAACTGTTGGCGCTGGGCTGCGACTCGCGCATCGACGTTGTCCACCTCGTCATGCAGGCCCTGCCCGGCGAGGACTCCTGGCGCGACATCGACTTCAGCGACGAGCGCCTGCGCGCGCGCTGGGCCGCCGGCCTGAAGGACGGGCGGCGCGTGCTGCAGCGCGCGGCCTGGCGTGAACCCATACGGGACCGTGTCGGCATGCGGGTGCACACGCTGGACGGCGGGGCCTGAGCTGCCGCGTCTGACATGACGGCGGACCTGCCGCGGTGCTGGGGCTTCGGGTAATTGCCTGTCGATCTTTTTGACAATGAGCGGGGCGGCCGCCGCTAGCAGTTCCTCGCCCCTGCCGCTGTAGCCTTGTTTACAGAGCAAGGCGGCGCGCTGGTATGGATCCTGCTGCGTTGGACTGTTCATAACTATGGGAGGTCGGACATGCGAATCAGCAAGACTCTGGTTGCCAAGGCAGCAACCGCGCTGGGGGCTTTGGTGTTGGCATCGACGGGGGCTCATGCAGCACCCGTGGTTGACCAGGCCAATGACGTGATTGGTACGGTCAGCTTCAACGGCGGCGCCCCGACCTTGACCTGGCAGCAAGGCGTGGTGGCGGGGCAGACGGGCCAGTTGACGGCGATCGAGGTGTATTTCAATGCAGCCAATCTGGGCGCGGGTATCCAGTTCTTCGTCAACCAGGGTGCGGGTTGGCAAAGCGATGCGAACGACTTCGACGCGGTGCTGAATGGCCTGGTTGCCGGATGGAATCTGATCGACGTGTCGTCTGCCGGTATTTCGCTGAGCGCTGGTGACCAGTTGGTCTTTGGCTTCAAGGGGCAGAGCCCCGGCAATTTCAGCCCGTCATTCACGGGGACGAGCGGCGATGTCTATAGCCAAGGCCAGCTGTTCCTGAACGGTGCGGTGTATGCCGTCCCTGACTACGACGTCAACTTCCGCACCTATGTCGAAGCAGGGCGCCTGCCCGAGCCGGGTTCGGCTGCCCTGGTGGCGATCGCCTGTCTGGCCACTGGCCTGGCGCGGCGCCGCGCTCGCGCCTGACGAGCGCTTGTCTGGTCGCGCTGGCCGGCGATCAGCCGTTCGTCAGCGCGTTCAGCTTCTCGACCGTCGCCCAGTTGCGAGTCGTGCAGTCTTCGCCGAGATTTTTCAGCAGCGCAACGGCGGCCTTGCTTTCCAGGATGCCGTGGGCGCACCACAGATAGGCTGCGTGCTCGGTGACGACGAAGCGCTCGGCGCCCTGTGCTGTGATGGCAGCTGCGGCCTGCAGCGCGGCCGCATCGGTTGTCATCGCGACGAGCAGGCGGCTGGGGTCGTCTGCCTCGTCAATGCCATGCCCCGCGGCGATGGCGGCCCATTCGGCCGCCGTCTTCAGGATGACGGCGGCATCGACGCCCAGCTGCTCCCGCACGGCGGTGCGGATCTTGTCGGCGCTGAGCTTCTTCTTGACGTCGAAGACGGCATTGCCGCTGTTCAGCAGCGTCGAGACCTTGGTCGCGCCCAGCTCGGTGAGCAGGGCCTTGAGGTCGGCCATCGCGAGGCGCTTGGCCTTACCGACGTTGATGCCGCGCCACAGCGCCACGTAACGCATCAGAAGCCTTTCAGCTCATGCCC
This sequence comes from Roseateles sp. P5_E1, assembly GCF_054049335.1. NCBI lineage: Bacteria > Pseudomonadati > Pseudomonadota > Betaproteobacteria > Burkholderiales > Sphaerotilaceae > Roseateles > Roseateles sp. P5_E1. The sequence goes on along the minus strand of NZ_JBFUMN010000027.1, from coordinate 22,100 downwards.
TGGTGACGCAGCAGCGCGTCGATCTTGGGCTCGCGGCCGCGGAAGGCCTTGAAGTTGTCGATGGCATCGCGCGCTCCGCCTTGCTCCAGCACTTCATTCAGGAAGCGCTTGCCGGTGGCGGCGTTGAACACGCCTTCCTCTTCGAACGCACTCCAGGCGTCGGCGCTGAGCAGCTCGGCCCACTTGTAGCTGTAATAGCCCGCCGCATAGCCGCCTGCGAAGACGTGGGAGAAGCTGTGCTGGAAGCGGTTGAAGGCCGGCGGGATCAGCACGGCGACCTCGGCGCGCACCTCGTCCAGCACCTTCTGCACGTCGGCCTCAGCGCCCGGCTCGCCATRCAGGCGCATGTCGAACAGCGCGAAYTCGAKCTGGCGCAGCGTCATCAGCCCGCTCTGAAAGTTCTTGGCCGCGGTCATCTTGTCGAAGAGATCGCGCGGCAACGGCTCGCCGCTGTCGACGTGGCCGCTCAACTGCTGCAGCACGTCCCATTCCCAGCAGAAGTTCTCCATGAACTGGCTGGGCAGTTCGACGGCGTCCCATTCGACACCGGAGATGCCGGAGACGCCGAGGTCGTTCACCTGCGTCAGCATGTGATGCAGGCCGTGGCCGAATTCGTGGAAGAGGGTGATGACGTCGTCGTGGGTCAGCAGCGCCGGCTTGTCGCCGACGGGGCTGGCGAAGTTGCAGGTCAGCAGCGCCACTGGCGTCTGCTGCTCACCCGTGGGCTTGAGCCAGCGGCTGCGCACCTCGTCCATCCAGGCGCCGGGGCGCTTGCCGTTGCGCGCGTAAAGGTCGAGATAGAACTGGGCGATGAGTTGGCCACCGCGGCGCATCTCGTAGAACTTGACGGTCTCGTGCCAGACCGACGCCGTGGCCTCGCTGATGGACACGTCGAACAGGCGCTCGATGATGGAGAACAGGCCCGGCACGACCTTGGTGGCCGTGAAGTACTGCTTCACCGTCTGGTCGCTGAAGGCGTAGCGGGCTTCCTTGAGCTTCTCGCTCCAGTAGGAGACGTCCCAGGATTCCAGCGGTTGCCCCTTGGAAAACTCGCGCAGCTCGGCCAGGTCCCTTTCGGCGAAGGGCCGGGCGCGCTTGGCGAGGTCGCGCAGGAAGGTCTTCACCTCCTCCGGCGTCGAGGCCATCTTGGGCGCCAGCGACACCTCGGCGAAGCTGGCATAGCCGAGCAACTGGGCCTCTTCCTGGCGCAGGGCCACGATCTCGCGCATGGCGGCGGTGTTGTCCCACTCCGGGTTCCCCGACTCGCTCGCGCGGGTCACATAGGCGCGGTAGAGCTTCTCGCGCAGCGCGCGGTTCTCGGCGTACTGCATGACCGGCAAGTAGACCGGGAAGTGCAACGTCAACTTGTGGCCACCGTCGTCGAGCTTGGTGGCATCCAGCACATCCTGCGGCACGCCGGCCAGTTCCTCGGCGCTGGCGATGTAGCTCCAGCCGTCGGTCGCGTCCAGCACATGCTCGCTGAACTGCTGCTGCAGTTCGGCGCTGCGCTCCTGGATGGCGGCGTAGCGCTCGCGGGCCGCGCCCTGCAGTTCGGCGCCGGACAGCACGAAGTTGCGGATGGCGTGCTTGAGCACCTGCTGGCGCGGTGCGCTCAGCGTTGAACCTTGAGCGGCGACCACGGCCTTGTACTTGGCGAACAGCGCCTCGTTGGCGCCCATGGCCGTGCTGAACTCGGTGACGGCCGGCAGCATCGCGTTGTAGGCCTCGCGCAGTGCCGGCGTATCGGCGACGGCGTTCAGATGGCCCACGGCACCCCAGGCGGCGCCCAGGTGCTCGGTGCTGGTATCGAGGATGCGCGACAGCGCGTCGTAGTCGCCYGGCGTCTCGGGCTTGGTGGCCTCGTCCAGTGCAACCTGCGCGGCGGCCAGCAGTTGCTGGATGGCCGGCTGCACATGCTCGGGATGGATGGCCGCGAAGTCGGGCAGGGCGGCAGTGGAGAGCAGAGGATTTGTCATATCAAGCAGACTTGGCGACGCGTTCCGCAGATTCAAGCGTGTTGACCAGCAACATGGCAATGGTCATAGGACCCACGCCGCCGGGCACGGGCGTGATAAAGCCAGCCACTTCCTTGACGCCGTCGAAGTCCACGTCGCCGCAGAGCTTGCCCTCGTCGTTGCGGTTGATGCCCACGTCGATGACGACTGCACCCGGCTTGACCATGTCGGCGGTCAGCATGTTGCGGCGCCCGACTGCGGCGACGACGACGTCGGCCTGGCGGGTATGGTGGCCGATGTCCGGCGTGGSGCTGTGACAGACGGTGACCGTGGCATTGGCCTGCAGCAGCAGCAGGGCCATGGGCTTGCCGACGGTATTGCTGCGGCCGATGACGACGGCATGCTTGCCGCGCAGATCGAAGCCGGTGCTCTCGATGAGCTTCATGCAGCCATAGGGCGTGCAGGGCCGAAAGCCCGGCAGCTGGGTCATCAGCTCGCCGGCGCTCAGCGTCGAGTAACCGTCCACATCCTTGCTCGTCGCGATGGCTTCGATGACCTTGTGCGGGTCGATGTGCTTGGGCAGGGGCATCTGCACCAGGATGCCGTGGATGCTGGGGTCGTTGTTGAGCGCATCGATGCGAGCGAGCAGCTCGGCCTCGCTGAAGCTGGCTTCGTACTTCTCCAGCACCGAATGCAGGCCGGCGTCGGCACAGGCCTTGACTTTGTTGCGCACGTAGACGTGGCTGGCCGGATCGTCGCCGACGATGACGACGGCCAGGCCGGGCTGCACACCCTTGGCGGTCAGGGCCGCGGCGCGGGTGGCGACCTCGGCGCGGATGGATTTGGAGAGGGCGAGGCCGTCGATCAGTTGGGCGGTCATGGCAGTGTGGGTCCGTTCAAAAACTGCAAAACAAAGCCACAGAGGCACAGAGACACAGAGAGAAACCTTGAATTTCTCTGTGTCTCTGTGCCTCTGTGGCCGTGTTCAAAATTCAGAAAGCAAAAAGCCGCTGAGAGTTCAGCGGCCTTCCGGTAGTCAGTGGAGGTCAGGCCTTCGCCGTGGCACCCAATGCGATCTTCAGCAGATCGGCCACGGTGTTGGCGTTGAGCTTTTCCATGATGTTGGCGCGGTGCGCCTCGACCGTCTTGATGCTGATGCCGAGGTCGTCGGCGATCTGCTTGTTCAGGCGGCCGGCGACGATGCGCTCCAGCACCTGCGCTTCGCGCGTCGTCAGGCGCGCCAGCAGGGCGTCGCGGCTGGCGGCTTCCTGGTGGCTGGAGAAGGCTTCGCGGGCCTGGTCGAGCATGCGCTCCACCAGGGCCAGCAGCTCTTCTTCCTTGAAGGGCTTCTCGATGAAGTCCATCGCGCCCTTCTTCATGGTCTGCACCGCCATGGGCACGTCGCCGTGGCCGGTGATGAAGACGATGGGCAGGGGGCTCTTGCGTTCGATGAGGCGGTCCTGGAGTTCCAGGCCGGTCATGCCATCCATGCGGATGTCGGCAATCAGGCAGGCGACCTCGCGGGGGTCGTAGCGGGCGAGGAAGGATTCGGCGGAATCAAAGCACTTGACCCGGTAATCCTTGCCTTCGAGAAGCCACTGCAGGGAGTCGCGGACCGCTTCGTCGTCATCGACAACGTAGACGTTGCCCTTCTTGGGGATCAAGCTCATGGTGCTGTGGGTTCTGTTCTCTGAGCGCTGCCGGGAGTGCCTGGTGAGGCTTCCTGACGCAGGTGTTCTGAGGTGATGGTGACCGGAATCGTGAATGCAAATCGGCAGCCGACGACCAAGGAGCCATTGTAGAGGTTCTCGGCTTTTATCCGGCCCTGGTGGGACTCGACGATAGACCGGCATAACCCTAAGCCGATGCCCAGGCCATCGGCCTTGGTCGAGAAGAAGGCCTCGTACATGCGCGACAGAACTTCATCGGGCAAACCCGGCCCCATGTCGGTGACCGAGAACTCGATCTGGCCGCCCAGCTCGGCGCTGTGCTTGGGGATGACGCGCAGCTCGATGTGGCGGCGCGACGTCGGGAGCGAGGCGTTGTCGATCGCTTCGGCGGCATTCTTCAGCAGGTTCATCAGCACCTGCTCGACGAGGATCGGGTCCACCATCAGCTGCGGCAGGCGCTGGGCGACATAGGTGTGGATGGCCACGTTGCGCCGGCGCAGCTCAATACCGGCGAGCTCGACCGCGTCTTCGACGATGTCTGCGGCGTTGGCGGGCTGTCGTTGCGGTTCGCTGCGCTTCACGAAGTTGCGGATGCGGTGAATGATCTGCCCGGCGCGCTCGGCCTGCTTGGCTGTCTTGGTCAGTGCCGCCATCAGCGCATCCTTGTCGATGCTGTCGTTTCGCACACGGCTGACCATGCCGTTGCAGTAGTTGGTGATGGCGGTCAGCGGCTGGTTCAGCTCGTGGGCGACGCTGGAGGCCATCTCGCCCATGGTCATCAGCCGGCTCGTCACCTGGGCCTTGTCGGCCTGCAGCGCGGCCTGGGCCTCGGCGTGGCGGCGCATCGTGATGTCGGTGGCGATCAGCATCTGCGCCAGGCGGCCGTCGGTCCATTGCAGGTAGCGCGCGCGCACGTCAAACCACATGGCCAGGGACTCGACATAGACCTCGCGCGGGTCGGAGCCGGTTTCGGTCAGCGCCTCGGCGGGCAGGCCGGAATAGTCATCGACTTCGTCAGTGCCGTCGTCCAGGCCGCCGCGGCGGCTGGTCGTGCCCAGCAGATGGCCGCCGGCCAGCAGTGCGTGCCCGGCCGGGTCTGCGCCGAACCACAGTCGGTAGCTGCGGTTGGCGAACAGCAGCTCGGGCGGCTGCACAGACAGCACGGACACGGCGGCGTCCAGCCCTTCCAGCACGGTGGTGAAGCGTTCGTGCGAGGCCGAGAGCTGGTCGCGCACGCGCTTGGCCTCGGTGATGTTGGTCATCGAGGTCATCCAGCCGGTCTGCTTGCCCTTGGTGTCGACCAGCGGCGACACATAGACGCGGGCATCGAACTGGCTGCCGTCCTTGCGCTGGATCTTGACCTCCACCCCACCCGACGGGCTGCGGCCCTGCAGCTCTTGCTGCAGCAGGCGGGCGTTCTCCTCGCGGCGGTCCACGGGCCAGAACGGGTAGGGTGGTGTGCGGCCGACGAGGTCGGCCTCCGAGAAGCCTGTCATCGCGCAGAAGGCCGGGTTCACGTAGGTGATGCGCGTGTCCATGTCCATGGCGCGCATGCCGGTCAGCATGGAGTTCTCCATGGCGCGGCGGAAGTTGGTTTCCAGCGTCAGCGCGTTCTGGATCTGCGTGCGCCGGCGCATGTGGCGCCAGGTGCCCAGCAGCATCCACACCGTCATGCCCGCCAGCGCCAGCACCAGCCAGAACAGTGCGTTGTTGATGAGGCCGATGGAAGTGCGCCAGCCCTGGCCGCGCAGCACCAGGCCATTGAGTGCCGGCGCCAGCGGCACGTCGTGCAGCAGCGAGGCGCGGCGCAGCACCTGGCCCGGCATGGGCGTGACGGTACTGCTGACGACCTGGTCGCGCGAATCCAGCACGGCGATGCTGTGGCGGGTGGCGACTTCGCTGGGCACGTAATAGCGCAGCAGCGATTCGACGGTGTACTCGGCGATCAGCACGCCGGCGAAGCCGCCGCGGTCGATCAGCGGGATGTGCAGCTGAAAGACGGTGACGCCGTTGGCATCGGCGAAGGGCGGCGAATAGACCGGCTGGCGGCGGTCCTTGGCTGCTTCGAAAGCGATGGCCGCGGCGTTGGACTGGTTGGCCATGGGCATGGACGGGTCGCCGCCGTCCGCCGACATCAGCCCGTCGGCCTGAAAGCCCGCCGCGCCGACGCTGCTGCGGCGCTCGCGCTTGGCGCTCAGCCAGGTCACGTGCGTCAGCTCGGGCCGCTCGCGCGCAAAAGCCTGGGCCTGGGCCGAGAACTCGTGCGCGTCGATCTGCCGTGTGACGACCTCGCGCGCGATGCGCACGAGCTGCTCCTGGTTCTCGATCAGGCGCAGGCGGATCTGCTGCTGGGCGATCTCTGTGTCGCGCTTGACCGACTCGGTCTCGCGTTCGATTTCTTCATTGCGCAGGTACCAGAAGGCCGAAATGATGGCCGCCAGGAAGAGCAGCACGGAGATCAGCGGGCCCAGCGTGGCCAGGCGGTCCTGGCGTGACGGCGACTGCTTGAACCACCAGGTGGCGACCAGGCGGCGCATCGTGGCGAGCCAGCGTTGGCTGCGGTTGGGCGAGGCAGAGACAGGGGGCATGCGCAATTATCCGGGCCGATGCCGGCCTCGTTGATTTCATAATAAGAAATCACCTCGCACCATTTGGGAAAGTGCTCGAGCCTGTGAGACACTCCGCCCCGCTCGCGGGCCTGGGTCCGCACCTCGCACCTGTTAGAACTGCCACTTTCGCCCGCAGAGGCGGATTTATTAGGAGACACGGCCATGTCAGCCCAGCCGCAAGACTTTCTCGGCGCCGCCGCGAACGACCAAGACCCACAGGAAACCCGTGAGTGGCTGGATGCCCTTTCGGCCGTCATCGGCGAAGAAGGTGGCGACCGCGCCCACTTCCTGCTCGAGACCCTGATCGACCACGCCCGCCAGGCCGGCATCGAAGTGCCGTTCTCGGCCAACACGGCCTACGTCAACACCATCCCGCCCGACCAGGAAGAGCGCTTCCCGGGCAATATCGAGATCGAGGAACGCCTGCGCGCCTACATGCGCTGGAACGCCATGGCGATGGTGGTGCGGGCCAACAAGCACAACCCCGAGGACGGTGGCGACCTGGGCGGCCACATCAGCTCCTTCGCATCGCTGGCCACCATGCTGGGCTGCGGCTTCAACCATTTCTGGCATGCCGACGACGGCGTGCACGGCGGCGACCTGCTCTACATCCAGGGCCACAGCGCCCCCGGCATCTACGCGCGCGCCTTCATGGAAGGCCGCATCACCGAAGAACAGCTGATCAACTTCCGCCAGGAAGTCGACGGCAAGGGTCTGTCCAGCTACCCGCATCCGAAGTTGATGCCGAACTTCTGGCAGTTCCCGACCGTCTCGATGGGCCTGGGCCCCTTGATGGCCATCTACCAGGCGCGCTTCCTGAAGTACCTGCACGCCCGCGGCATTGCCGACACGAGCAAGCGCAAGGTCTGGGTGTTCCTGGGCGACGGCGAGATGGACGAGCCGGAATCSCTGGGCGCCATCGGCCTGGCCGCGCGCGAGAAGCTCGACAACCTGATCTTCGTSRTCAACTGCAACCTGCAGCGYCTKGACGGCCCGGTKCGCGGCAACGSCAAGRTCATCCAGGARCTSGAAGGCRMSTTCCGCGSCGCSGGCTGGAACGTCATCAAGCTGATCTGGGGCGGCTACTGGGACCCGCTGCTGGCGCGCGACAAGGACGAACTGCTGCGCAAGGTCATGATGGACACCGTCGACGGTGACTACCAGGCCATGAAGGCCAATGACGGCGCCTTCGTGCGCAAGAACTTCTTCGGCAAGCACCCCAAGCTGCTGGAACTCGTCTCCAAGATGAGCGACGAGGACATCTGGCGCCTGCAGCGCGGCGGCCACGACCCGCAGAAGGTCTACGCGGCCTATCACAAGGCCGTCAACACCGTCGGCCAGCCCACCGTGCTGCTCGTGAAGACCGTCAAGGGCTTCGGCATGGGCAAGATCGGTGAAGGCAAGAACACCGCCCACCAGACCAAGAAGCTGCAGGACGACGACATCCGCGCGATGCGCGACCGCTTCAACATCCCGGTGTCGGACGAAGACCTGCCCAAGATCCCGTTCTACCAACCGGCCGAAGGCTCGCAGGAACTGAAGTACCTGCACGAGCGCCGCAACGCGCTGGGCGGCTACCTGCCCAAGCGYCGCGCCAAAACCGACGAAAAACTGAACGTGCCCGACCTGGCCACCTTCCAGGCCGTGCTGGACCCGACGGCCGAAGGCCGCGAGATCTCGACGACCCAGGCCTATGTGCGCTTCCTGACGACGCTGCTGCGCGACAAGGAACTGGGCCCGCGCACGGTGCCCATCCTCGTTGACGAGGCACGTACCTTTGGCATGGAAGGCCTGTTCCGCCAGATCGGCATCTACAACCCCGCGGGCCAGCAGTACACGCCGGTCGACCGCGACCAGGTCATGTACTACCGCGAGGACAAGGCCGGCCAGGTGCTGCAGGAAGGCATCAACGAGGCCGGCGGCATGGCTTCGTGGATCGCCGCGGCGACGTCGTACTCGACGAACAACCGCGTGATGATCCCGTTCTATGTCTACTACTCGATGTTCGGCTTCCAGCGCATCGGTGACCTGGCCTGGGCCGCCGGCGACATGCAGGCGCGCGGTTTCCTGCTGGGTGGCACGTCCGGCCGCACGACGCTGAACGGCGAAGGCCTGCAGCACGAGGACGGCCACAGCCACATCCTGGCCGGCACTATCCCGAACTGCGTGAGCTACGACCCGACCTTCGCCCACGAAGTCGCCGTCATCATGCAGCGTGGCTTGAAGCGCATGGTGGAAGACCAGGAAAACGTCTATTACTACATCACCCTGCTGAACGAGAACTACCCGATGCCAGGGCTCAAGGCCGGCACCGAGGAGCAGATCCTCAAGGGCATGTACCTGCTGGAAGAAGCCGACGCCAGCAAGCCGGTCAGCGTGAACCTGCTGGGCTCGGGCACCATCCTGCGCGAAAGCCAGGTCGCCAAGATGCTGCTGGAAGAAGAGTGGGGCGTGGGCGCSAATGTGTGGAGCTGCCCGAGCTTCAACGAACTGGCCCGCGACGGCCAGAACGCCGAGCGCTGGAACCTGCTGCACCCGACCGAACTGGCCTGCGTGCCCTTCGTGACGCAGCAGCTGGGCCACACCAAGGGCCCGGTCATCGCGTCGACCGACTACATGAAGAACTACGCCGAGCAGATCCGCGCCTTCATCCCCAAGGGCCGCTCCTACAAGGTGCTGGGCACGGACGGCTTTGGCCGCAGCGACTTCCGCTCCAAGCTCCGTGCGCACTTCGAGGTCAACCGCCACTACATCGTCGTCGCTGCGCTGAAGGCACTGGCCGATGACGGTGCGATCCCGGTCGAGCGCGTGGCTGAGGCGATTGCCAAGTACGGCATCGACGCCAACAAGATCAACCCGCTGTATGCATAGCCCACCCCCGAGGCGCTGACGCGCCTCCCCCTCGAGGGGGCGCACCCGGTGGCCTGGCAAAGCCAGTTCCACGGGTGCCGCTTGGGAAGGCACTACATCCGCAAACATTGGAGATATGGGTTATGGCATTGGTTGAAGTCAAGGTTCCCGACATCGGCGATTTCGATGAAGTCGGCGTCATCGAGGTGCTCGTCAAGGTCGGCGACACCGTCAAGGTCGAGCAGAGCCTGATCACCGTCGAAAGCGACAAGGCGTCGATGGAGATCCCGTCGTCGCAGGCCGGCGTGGTCAAGGAGATCAAGGTCGCCGTGGGCGACAAGGTCAAGGAAGGCAGCGTGCTGGTGGTGGTTGAAGCCGAGGGTGCTGCCGCGCCTGCGGCCGCTGCGCCGGCGCCTGCTGCTGCAGCCCCCGCCCCGGCGGCCGAGCCTGCCGCAGCACCCGCGCCGGCACCGGCGGCCCCTGCGCAAAGCAGCGGCCCGGTCACCATCGAAGTGCCGGACATCGGCGACTTCGACGAGGTGGCCGTCATCGAGCTGCTGGTGAAGGTCGGCGACACCGTCAAGGTCGAGCAAAGCCTCATCACCGTCGAGAGCGACAAGGCATCGATGGAGATTCCGTCGTCGCATGCCGGCGTTGTCGAGGAATTGCTCGTCAAGGTCGGCGACAAGGTCAAGAAGGGCTCGCCGCTGGCACGCGTGGCCGCAACCGGTGGTGCGCCTGCGCCTGCGCCGGCCGCAGCAGCGCCCGTGGCCGCGTCGGCGCCTGCCGCAGCAGCCCCAGCTGCCGCACCGGCGGAGACCAAGACCGTGCCGACGGCGGCGCTGCCGCCGCACGAGCCGGTTGCTCCGACAGGCAAGCTGCCCCACGCCTCGCCCAGCATCCGCAAGCTCGCCCGCGAGCTGGGCGTGCCGCTGGCCGAAGTGAAGGGCACGGGCGCCAAGGGCCGCATCGTCGAGAGCGACGTGCAGGGCTTCGTCAAGGCCGTCATGTCCGGTCAGCTCCAGACTGCCGCGCAGAAGGCCGCCGCGCCCGCCGGCGGTGGTGGCAGCGGTTCCGGCCTGAACGTGCTCGCCTGGCCCAAGGTGGACTTCGAGAAGTTCGGCCCCGTCGAGCGCAAGGAACTGTCCCGCATCAAGAAGATCTCGGGCGCCAACCTGCACCGCAACTGGGTGGTCATCCCCCACGTCACCAACCATGACGACGCGGACATCACCGACCTCGAAGCCTTCCGCGTCCAGCTGAACAAGGAGAACGAGAAGGCCGGCATCAAGGTCACGATGCTCGCCTTCATGATCAAGGCGGCCGTCGCGGCGCTGAAGAAGTTCCCCGAGTTCAACAGCTCGCTGGATGGCGACACGCTCGTCCTGAAGAACTACTTCCACATCGGCTTCGCGGCGGACACACCCAACGGCCTGGTCGTGCCCGTCATCAAGGACGCCGACAAGAAGGGCATCTTCCAGATCACCCAGGAAATGGGCGATCTGGCCAAGAAGGCCCGCGACGGCAAGCTGGGCCCGGCCGACATGAGCGGCGGCTGCTTCTCGATTTCGTCGCTCGGCGGCATCGGCGGCAAGTACTTCACGCCCATCATCAATGCGCCCGAGGTGTCCATCATGGGCGTCTGCAAGAGCTCGATCGAGCCCGTGTGGGACGGCAAGGCCTTCCAGCCGCGCCTGATSCTGCCGCTGTCGCTGAGCTRSGACCACCGCGTSATCGACGGCGCTGCGGCTGCTCGCTTCAACGTCTACTTTGCTTCGCTGCTCTCCGACTTCCGTCGGATCGCGCTCTAAGTCGGGAGCTGAACACATGGCAATCGTGGAAGTTCAAGTTCCTGACATCGGCGACTTCGACGAAGTCGGCGTCATCGAGGTGCTGGTCAAGCCTGGCGACACCGTCAAGGTCGAGCAGAGCCTCATCACCGTCGAGAGCGACAAGGCGTCGATGGAGATCCCGTCATCCGCTGCCGGCGTGGTGAAGGAGCTGCGCGTCAAGATCGGCGACAAGGTCAAGAAGGGTTCGGTCGTGCTGACGCTGGACTCGGCTGAAGCCGCTGCGCCCGCACCGGCACCGGCTGCGCCTGCCCCGGCGCCTGTGGCCGCCGCACCMGCCCCGGTCGCCGCGACCTACTCGGGCAGCGCCGACCAGGCCTTCGACCTCGTCGTCCTCGGCGGCGGCCCTGGTGGTTACTCGGCCGCTTTCCGCGCCGCCGACCTCGGCTTGAAGGTTGCTCTCGTCGAACGTTACGCAACGCTCGGCGGCGTCTGCCTGAACGTCGGCTGCATCCCATCCAAGGCGCTGCTGCACGTCGCGGCGGTCATGGACGAAGTCAGCCACATGGCCGACCTCGGCGTGGCCTTCGGTGAGCCGGAAGTCGACATCGACAAGCTCCGCGCCCACAAGAACAAGGTGACGGGCAAGCTGACAGGCGGCCTCGCGGCCATGGCCAAGATGCGCAAGGTGACCGTGCTGCGCGGCGTCGGCTCGCTGATCGACGCGCAACACCTCAAGGTCGAAGCGACCGAAGGCGCCGTGGGCCAGGCCAAGACCGGCGCGGTGCAGACCGTGGCCTTCAAGCGCCTCATCATCGCGGCCGGTTCGCAGGCCGTGCGCCTGCCCTTCCTGCCCGACGACCCGCGCATCGTCGATTCGACCGGCGCGCTGGAGATGCAGGTCGAAGCCGAGAAGATGCTCATCGTCGGCGGCGGCATCATCGGCCTGGAAATGGGCACCGTGTACTCCACGCTGGGCTCGCGCCTGGACGTCGTCGAAATGCTGCCCACGCTGATGACCGGCGCCGACCGCGACCTCGTCAAGGTCTGGCAGAAGTTCAACGCTCACCGTTTCGACAACATCATGTTGAACACGAAGACGGTCGGCGCCGAAGCCAAGCCCGATGGCATCTGGGTCACCTTCGAAGGCGAGGGTGCCCCGAAAGAGCCGCAGCGCTACGACCTGGTATTGCAGGCCGTGGGCCGCACGCCCAACGGCAAGAAGATCGGCGCCGAGAACGCGGGCGTCATCGTCGGTGATCGCGGTTTCATCCCGGTCGACGTGCAGATGCGCACCAATGTGCCCAGCGTGTTCGCCATCGGCGACATCGTCGGCCAGCCCATGCTGGCCCACAAGGCGGTGCACGAAGGCCACGTGGCGGCGGAAGTCATCGCTGGCGAACTGCTGGGTGACGAGAAGCTCAAGAAGAGCCAGTTCGACGCCCGCGTGATCCCGAGCGTGGCCTACACCGACCCCGAGGTGGCCTGGGTGGGCATCACCGAGGACGAGGCGAAAGCCAAGGGCATCAAGGTCACCAAGGGCCTGTTCCCGTGGACGGCCTCGGGCCGCGCCATCGCCAATGGCCGCGACGAAGGCTTCACCAAGCTGCTCTTCGACGAGGAAAGCCACCGCATCATCGGCGGCGGCATCGTCGGCACGCATGCCGGCGACATGATCGGCGAGATCGCGCTGGCCATCGAGATGGGCGCGGACGCGGTGGACATCGGCAAGACCATCCACCCGCACCCGACGCTGGGCGAGTCGCTGGGCATGGCCGCGGAAGTGGCGCACGGCTCCTGCACGGACGTGCCGCCGGTGCGCAAGAAGTAAGCAGCGATGCGTCGTCTGTTGCTGGGGGCGGCGTTGCTGCTGGCGCTCTCGGCACAGGCCGAGGAACGTTCGCTGCGGGTCGCGCCGCAGGCCACCGATGCGCGGCTCAAGGCCGATGAGCCGCCGCATTGGGTGGTCTACGACCCGGCGGTGACCGAGCCCCTGCTTGTCTGGTTGCCGGGTACCAACGGTCATCCCGCCAGCGGGCCGAAGGGCCTTTTCCAGGCGGTGCGATCCGCCGGCTTCCGGTTGGTCGGCCTGTCCTATCTGGACGATGTGGCCGTATCGCAGGTCTGCAAGGGACCGCGGCTGCAGGCCCATCCGACCTGCGCCGCGGCCTTCCGCCAACAACGCGTCTGGGGCGACGCGACCGCGGGGCCCATTGATGACCGGCCCGAGGATGCCATCGTGCCGCGGCTCACCCGGCTGCTGCGCCATCTGGCCGAGCAGGATCCGGCTGGCCAATGGGTCGGCTACCTTGATGGCGATGAGCCACGCTGGAGCCGCATCGTGCTGGCTGGCCAGTCCCAAGGCGGCGGCATGGCCGCCTTCATCGCCAAGACGCGCTCGGTGGCCGGCGTGCTGGACTTCTCCGGCGGTTGGGACCGCGAGGCCGGCGGCGAACTGGCCCGCTGGTATCGCCGTGCCAGCGTCACGCCGCCCGAACGCTGGCATGCGACCTACCACGTGCAGGAGACGGCCGCCGACCTGCTGGCGCAAAGCTATCGCCTGTTGGGGATCCCGCCGGCCCAGGTTCATGCGTTGGACCTGCCGTTGCGCCCTGGCGGCCAGCCGCATGGCGAAGGCATTGCCAACGCGGCCTATGCGCCGCTGTGGCAGCAGATGCTGAGGGCGGTGAGACCCGAGCCCTAGCGCGCGGCCTCCCGCACCAGCTCTTCATGCCGCCGCATCGCGGCGGCCAGTTGATGGCCGCCGTAGCGGGACAGGCCGGCGTAGGCGTCGGCCCGCGCATCGGCTGGGTCGCCCTGGCCCAGCTTGAACTGGGCGCGGGTCTCCAGGATGCGGGCACTGAAGGGCACGATGTACTGCGCCAGTTGCTCCAGCCGCGGCCCCATCTCGGCCGGCCGCCAGGCATTGGGGTAGGGTGCTTCGACATGGGCGCTCAGCAGCTCCAGCGCACGCAGCAGCTGTTCCGGGCTGTCCTCGATCCTGACGTCCAGCTCGAACTGGACGAACTCGTAGTTCCAGGTCGGTGCGTAGCGGCGGTTGTCCATCCAGCTGCTGGCGATATAGCCCTGCGCACCGGTGAAGGTGGCCAGGGCGCGCGATTGGCGCTGCAGCAGGGCGAACTGCGGGTTGCGACGCGACAGATGGCCGATCAGCCGCGCTTCGCCGCTGGCCGCATCGCGCTCCAGGATCAACGGCAGCGGCGTGGCCAGCATCCGGCCCTCGTCGGCGCTGACGAGGGTGGCCAGCGGGAAGTCGGCCACCACGCGGTCGATCTCGCCACGGTTGGCGGGCTGGAAGGGAAGCTGTTCGTACATCGACATGGCGTGGTTTCTTGTTGTGCTGGGAAGGCCTGCAGTCTAGGAACGCACTGAGCCTCCTGCGTGTGCGAATTTGCAATTTGGCATTGCAAAATTGATGACCATGACAGCGCCCATCATCAACGACCTGAACTGGGACGACCTGCGCCTGCTGCAACTGATCGCCCAGCATGGCGGCCTGGCCAAGGCGGCCGGCGCGGGTGGCTTGAGCCATGCGACGCTGTTCCGGCGGCTGCGGGCGTTGGAGCAGAAGCTGGACCTGCGGCTGTTCGAGCGCCTGCGTGGTGGCTATGTGGCCACGCGCGCCGGGGCCGAGCTGGTCGAGTTGTCGCGCCGCATGGGGCGTGAGCTGCATGTCGTGACCGAGAGCCTGCGGGGGCGGCAGGCTTGGCCCGGTGGTCTGTTGAGGTTCAGCGCGGCCGATACCTGGATGCAGGCCCTGCTGCCGCCGCTGCTAGCCAGCTACCAGGCCCGGCATCAGGTCCAGCTGCAGGTGCGCAGCGGCAACGCGCTGCTGGACGTGCAGCAGGGCGAGACCGATGTCGCGCTGCGCTCCGGCGGCCCGCCGCCGGAGTCGCTGGTGGGGCGCCGCCTGGCGCGTGTCGAGGCGACGGTCTATGCGTCCCGCAAGCTGGGCGGCGTCAGCGCGGAGACCCTGGACCTGCAACCCTGGGTGGGTGTCGACGCGGAGCTGGCCCACCTGGCATCGGCCCGCTGGCTGGAGGGCCAGGGCCTGGGCCGCCAGGTGGCGGTGCGCACCAACAGCCTGACCCATGTTCGCCAGCTGGTGCGCGCCGGCATGGGCCTGGGTGCCTTGCCCTGCTATCTCGGCGATGCCGACCCCGAGCTGAAGCGCGTGTTCGATCCGCCGCGCGACTGGCGCAGCGAGCTGTGGCTGCTGACCCGCGTGGAGCTGCGCCAGGTGCCCCGCGTCAAGAAGCTGTTCGAGCATCTGTACGAAGGTACGCGAGCGCTGCTGCCGCTGATCGAAGGGCGCAGCCCGCAGCCGGACAAGCGCTGACCCATGCCGCGCGTCACGGACTTACCCACCGTGACGAATCGCCCTGGCAATCCACCGGTGCGCCAATCGCGCCATGACGGCGCTGACCTCACGACTGCAACGACTGGTGCTGCTGCGCCCTGTAGCACGAAGATGGCCTTCACGCCCGAGCAGGAGGCGGAGATCCTGAAGCGCTGGAAGGCGGCGAAGGCCTAGATATTCGACGGATACATCGCCGGGCAGTTCGCCGTGCCGAAGCGGTCCACCGGGATCCGAAAGCGCATGCCCACGCGCAGCTGCTGCCAGCGTTCGGGGTCGACGCGGCAGACCCAGGCATGGTCCTCGCGGTCGCGCAGCTCGATCTCGAAATAGGCTTCGCGCTTGCTCAGGCGCTCGCTGCCGGGCTGGCCGGGTGGCGCCATGCGCAGCGGCGGGCGCGGCCAGTCGGGGCGCTCGCCGGGGCCGCCCTCGTTCTTGACGATCCAGCTGCGGCGCCAGGCCAGGACGTTGTAGCGGCAATGCTCGCCCGGCTCGGCGCGCTTGCCGGTGGGATCGGCGATGGTGCGGCGGCTGATGTCGAAAGCGCCCTCGGGAAGCTCGTCGCACCAGTCCGAGCCGGACTCGGAACGCAGCCGCTCGACGATGATCTCCATGCGCCAGCTGCGTTTGGTCAACTCGACGGCGACGCCGGACGGGCCGAACGCCCACCAGCCGACGATAGCCAGTGCCGCCACCACCATGGCGACCAGCACGATGACACGCAGGCGCGGGAACCTAAGCCGCATCGAACTGCGCGCTGATGGCCTCTTCCCACTGGGCCAGCTCTTCCCAGTCGATGTGCAGCCAGGCCATCGCAGCCTGGTGGTGGCCGGCCCAGTCGGCGTCCTCGGGCAGGCCTTCGTGGCGGCGCATCAGATGCTCGGCGATCAGGCCGGCGGCGATCAGCGTGTGGATCTCAGGCTCAATGCCGTCGTGGCCGAGGGCCGCGAAGTCGTGGTGCAGGCGGATGGCCGACATCAGCGGCGCCGGCAGGTTCCAAACGCGCACGACCAGCGCGCCGACGACGGCATGGTCGGTCTTGTGGTTGGCGTTTTCCGTGGCGATATAGGGGCGGTCGATGCGAGCGCCGGCCTCCACCATGGTGGATGCATAGCCGCGCACGCTCTGCATCAGCACCGGCATGCCAACGTGCAGGAAGAGACCAAAGCTGTGCGCCAGGTCAGGCGACAGGCCTGGCAGCTGCTGGGCAATGATGGCCATCGCGATGGCGCGCTTGGTGCTGCGCTCCCAGAAGCGCGCCAGCTGTGGCGCGTTGACGGGGATGGCGTGYTGGGCCAGGAAGCCCGTCATGACGGCCACGCTCTCGCGCAGGCCGATGCGCGTCATCGCCTGGCCGACGGTGGTGCAGGGCAGGCCGACGGGCTTGAACAGCGGGCCGTTGGCAATGCGCAGCAGCGTGGCGGCCATGGCCACGTCGCTGGAGGCGATGCGGGCGACGAGGTTGAGGTCAGGCTCGGGCTGGCTCATGGCCTGCTGCAGCTGAGCCAGCAGCTCGGGGCAGGGCGGGATCTGGATCTGCTGCAGGGGGCCGCGGCGGCGCGACTGGTCGATGTCGTCGCGGATCTGCTGCGCACGAGTGCGCAGGTCGTGGGAAGGTGCCGGGTTCTGCATCATCCAAAAATCTTATGGCGCTTCGGACATGTGCCGGCCGGGTACAGTGAATTCAACTGCAGCCCGCCGTCAATCTTGCCCACTTCCCCGCCTCGCGTCGCTTTCGCCCTTCGTCGGCATCGGTGGTGGTTGGCCGTCCTGGTGGCCGGGCCGGTGCTGGCGCTGGCGGCTTATGACGCGGCGCGTGTGCTGGAAGCTGCCGCCGCCCGCGGTCCCCGCGTCGTCGAGCAGGCCCAGGCCCTGGTGCAGCAGATCGAGCGCAGCGGCGTGAGCGAGGAGCTGCAGCGGCTCAAGGACATCAACGATTTCTTCAACCGCCGCCTGGCCTTCAAGGACGACGCCGTCACCTGGAACCTGCCGGACTACTGGGCCTCGCCGCTGGAAAGCCTGGAAAAACGCGCCGGCGACTGCGAGGACTACGCCATCGCCAAATACTTCGGCCTGGCGGCCACGGGCGTGCCGACGGCCAAGTTGAGGATGGTCTATGTGCGGGCGCGGCTGCAGGGCCAGTCGCTCGCCCACATGGTGCTGGCCTACTATGCCCAGCCGGGCGCCGAGCCGCTGATCCTGGACAACCTGCGGCCCGAGGTGCTGCCCGCGTCGCAACGCACCGACCTGACGCCGGTGTTCAGCTTCAACACCGAGGGCCTGTGGCAGGGCGTGGGCCAGGTGACGGCGGGTGACCCGCTGGCGCGCCTGTCGCTGTGGCGCGAGCTGGTGGCCAAAGTGAGAGCAGAGGGATTCTTGTGAACGGGAGTGAGACATGTCGTTGATGCGGCAGATCGCCTGGCTGGTGCTTGGCGTGGTGCTGGCCGCGCTGGTGGGCGCGGTCGGCCTGTCCATGGTCTCCGCGCGGCAGTTGATGCACACCCAACTGGAGCTGAAGAACGCCGACAACGCCCAGGCCCTGGCCCTCGCCCTGTCGCAGCAGCAGGGCGACCGTGAGCTCATCAAGTTGCTGGTGTCGGCCCAGTTCGATACCGGCGCCTACGAATTCGTGCGCTGGCGTGGCGCCAATGGTGAGACCTTGTTCGAGCGTGCCGAGGCGCCGCGCCCGGGCCAGGCGCCGGCCTGGTTCCGCGCCATGCTGCCCATCGAAGCCGCGTCCGGTGTGGCCCAGCTGTCCAACGGTTGGAACGCCATCGGTGCGGTCGAACTGAAGAGCCATTCCAGCTACGCCCATGACGCGTTGTGGCTGACCTCGCGGCGCCTGCTGGCCTGGCTGCTCATCGTCGGCATCGTCGCGGCCGTGCTGGCCTGGGCGGGCCTGCGGCGCATCCGCCGCCCGCTGGACGCCGCCGTGGCCCAGGCCGAGGGCGTGCTTGCCGGCAGCTATGGCCAGGTCGTCGAGCCGCGCGTGCCGGAACTGCAGCGCCTCACCCGCGCCATGAACGCGATGGTGCAGCGCGTGCGCGACCTCTTCGAGGCCCAGGCCGGCCAGCTGCTGGTGCTGCGCGAGCAGGTGCACCACGACCCGCTGACCGGCGTCTCCACCCGCAAGCATTTCCTGGCCGAGCTGGACGCGGCCCTGCGCCGCGACGACGGCCCGGCGGTGGCTGGCCTGGTGCTGGTACGCCTGCGTGACCTGTCCGGCCTGAATGCCCGCCTGGGCCGGGGCGCTGTCGACGATGTATTGCTGACCGTCGTCTCGGCCCTGCAGGCTTATCCCGAGTCGGTGGCCGGTTGCCGCGTCGGCCGCCTGAACGGCGGCGACTTCGCGCTGTGGCTGCCGGCCG
Source organism: Roseateles sp. P5_E1 (assembly GCF_054049335.1). Lineage (NCBI taxonomy): Bacteria > Pseudomonadati > Pseudomonadota > Betaproteobacteria > Burkholderiales > Sphaerotilaceae > Roseateles > Roseateles sp. P5_E1. The sequence goes on along the minus strand of NZ_JBFUMN010000027.1, from coordinate 3,480 downwards.
AGGGCGTGGCCGCCGAGACGGCCCATGCGCTGGCCGATGCGCTGCGTGCCAGCCTGCCGGCCTTCGGGCCCGGTGTGCAGGTGGCGCTCGGCGCCGTCGAGCTGCCACGCGAGCGGCCGAGCAACGTCTGGCTGGGCGAGGCCGATGCCGCGCTGGCCCGGGCCGAGCACCAGAGCGAGGCGCGTGGTGGCTTTGTCGTCGAGATCGTGGCCGACCCCGGCATTGGCCGCGAGCAGGGCGAGGGCCTGTGGCGTGCCCAGCTGCAGGAGGCCGTCAGCCAGCAGCGTGGCCGCCTGGTCGAGTTCCCGGTGCGTGACCGCGCCGGCCGCGTGCTGCATCTGGAGTGCCCGCTGCAACTGCGCCTCGATGAAGACTTCCAACCCGCCTCGGCCTGGCTGCCGCTGGCCGTGCGGGCGCGCATGACGGCGCATGTCGACCTGCTCGCCGTCGGTCTGGCCCTGCAGGCCATCGCTGCTGATGGCAAGGCGCGCTGCATCAATGTGGCGCCGGTGTCGCTGGCCGACGCGGCCTTCCTGCCGCAACTGCGCGAGCTGCTGGCGCAATGGCCGCAGCCGGCGCGCTCGTTGTTGCTGGACCTGGCCGAGGCTGCCGCAACCGAGCATTTCGAGCGTCTGCTGGAGTTCGGCCGCCAGCTGCGGCCACTTGGGGTCAAGTTGGGCCTGGAGCATGCCGGCGCTGGGCTGGCGCAGGTCGAGAAGCTCTACCAAGCTGGGCTGGACTACGTGAAGCTCGATGCTTCTGTGCTGCTCGGCGTGGCTGGGGAGGCGGGCCGCGCGGCGTTTGTGCGGGGCATGGTGATCATGCTGCGCAGCTTGGCTTTGAAGGTGTACGGCGAAGGTGTGGTCGATGAGATGGATGCGCAAGCGCTGTGGGATTGCGAGCTCGACGGCCTCACGGGGCCTTGGGTGACGACCAGCCAGCGTGCCGGCTGACGATGTGCGCGCTCAGGCCAGGGCCTGCACCTGCGCGGCACCCAGCGCGCCGCCGTAGATGCGGGAATCCTGCAGCCAGCCGTTGAAGTGCGGGTCCTGGCCGTACTGCGTGCGGCCGAGCCATTTCTGTATCGCGCGGCCGCCAGTGTCACGTCGCCGACTCCCGGCAGGCAGGCAGCCGCCCAATGCTGTGCCGAGGTTCGCCAGGCGAAAACCTGCGAGCAGAGTGACAGGATCGCCAATGCGCAGCATCAACAGATCTCGTGCTTGATGGGGGGTGGTGCGGCGAGAAATGACTGATCCGTGGCATTGTTTGCACCTCATGGCTGCCAAATAAATCAGATATCAGGTCTCTCGGGTAACTTTCGGCATCGCCTTGGCCAGCCCGAAGAGCCACCATGAACTTCTCCTCTTTGACCGTCCGCGCAAGACTCATCCTCGCCTTCGGTGCCGTGGTGGCGCTGCTGCTGCTGATCGCGGGGCTCGCCTGGCGGGCTCTCCAAACCGAGGCGGAGGCCTTCGAGGGCTACGTCACAGGCATTGACGCGCGCATGCGCGTCGCCAACGCGGTACGGCTGGCCGTGGACGAGCGCGCCATCGCAGCGCGCAACCTTGTGCTGGTCACGCAGCCGCAGGATCTGGATGTCGAGAGGGCCCGGGTGGAAAAGGCGCACGCCACGGCCTCCGAGCAACTCGGCCGGCTCCAACACATGGCCGAGGCCGCCGATGTGTCGGCCAAGGCGAAGACGTTGATCGCCGACATCGTCCGCGTCGAGCAGAAATACGCGCCGGTGGCCCTGGGAATCGTCAAGCTGGCGCTGGAGCAAAAGCGCGACGAGGCCGTGCTGCGCATGAACGAGCAGTGCCGTCCCCTGCTGGCCGAACTGGTGCAGGCGTCGAGCGCGTATTCGGACTACACCGCGCAGCGCGCCGAAGAGCTGATTGAACAGGCGCAAGTGCGGGTCAGCAGCCAGCGCAACGGCTTCCTGGCTGTCGTCACCTGCGCCCTGGTGCTTGCCGCCGTCAGTGGCGCCCTCATCGTGCGCAGCCTGTCACGGGCACTCGGGGCCGAGCCGGCCGAATTGAGCGCGGCCGCGACCAAGGTTGCCGACGGCGACCTGAGCCCCGTGGCCGGCAGCGAGCGCGCACCGGTCGGCAGCGTACTGGCATCGCTGGGGGCCATGCGCGACAGCCTGGCCGGCATCGTGCAGCAAGTGCGCGAGGCGTCGGAATCCATCGCCACCGGCTCAACGCAGATCGCGTCGGGCAACGCCAACCTGAGCCAGCGTACCGAAGAGCAGGCCAGTGCCCTGCAGCAGACGGCGGCCACGATGGAGGAACTGGGTACCACCGTGCGCCATAACGCCGACCATGCCGAACAGGCCAGCGAACTGGCCAAGACGGCGACGGGCGTCGCGGCCCGGGGCGGCGCCGTGGTGAGCGACGTCATCGCCACCATGCGCGACATCGATGCCGGCTCCCGAAAGATGGCCGACATCATTGGCACCATCGATGGCATCGCCTTCCAGACCAACATCCTCGCGCTGAACGCGGCCGTGGAAGCCGCCCGCGCCGGGGAGCAGGGCCGGGGCTTTGCCGTGGTGGCCGGAGAAGTGCGCACGCTGGCACAGCGCAGCGCGGTCGCGGCCAAGGAAATCAAGGGCCTCATCGACTCCAGCGTGACCCACGTCAGCAAGGGCTCGGCGCTGGTCGACCGGGCCGGAGACACCATGCGCGACGTCGTCGAAGCCATCGGGCGGGTCAGTGGCATCGTGGCCGAAATCAGCGTGGCGAGCCGCGAGCAGAGCACCGGCGTCGGTCAGGTGGGTGACGCCGTTTCGCAGATGGACCAGGTCACCCAGCAGAACGCCGCGCTGGTGGAAGAGAGCGCCGCAGCGGCTGAGAGCCTGAAGGACCAGGCCGGGCGCCTGGTCACTGCCGTCAGCGCGTTCTCGCTCACGCGCTAGCCGTCTCGGCTCAGATCTTCATCTCCCAGCGCAGCTGCCACTGCACGTAGCTTGGCCCGCCGCTGCGCGACGTGATGACTTGATCGCCCGTGGCGATGACCGAGCCCGTGAAGTAGTCCATCGCCGACAGATTCGTCGCCGACAGGCGCAGCGACTGTTCGGTGTTGATGGCCCACAGCGCGAACGCGTCGACCACGGCCTTGCGGCTGGCCGTGGTCTCGGTGATCAGCGTCTGCTGGATGGTGGTCGACGGCGTCCAGTTCAGCGAGGCGCCCAGGGTCAGCGGCACGGAGCGCAGCCGGTAGTCGGCTCCCAGGTTGGCCGTGCCCTTGGGTTGGCCGTCGATGTGGTTGTTCGGCCCCGGGATGCCGTCGACCTTGGACGTGAAGACGCTGAAGTTGCTGCGCACATTGATGGGCAGTGCACCCTCGAAATACTCATCGAGGCGAAAGCGCGCCTCCAACTCGACACCAGCGGTCGACGCCTTGCCAATGTTCTGCGGGCGAGCCACCCAGCGCTGCGTCGCGGCCCAGGGCACCGTCTCCAGCGCTGTCACGGTG